>CALWQE010000176.1 GCA_944383605.1 uncultured Lachnospiraceae bacterium | reverse complement strand
GCCCGATGACGCCCAGCCCGGAGCAGGGCAGGTCAGCGATCACCAGATCGGCAGTTCCTTCCCATTTTTTTTCAAAAACAGCGGCGTCATGGATCTGTGTCTCCACATTTTGGAATCCGGCCCGCTTCAGGTTTTCCCGGATCCGCCCCACCTTGCGCTCAGTCAGGTCGCAGGCCACTACTCTGCCGGTTCCCATCAGCCTGTCTGCCGCATCCATCGTTTTGCCTCCCGGCGCCGCGCATACGTCCAGAACCAGGCTGCCCGGAGCCAGTCCGGCGGCAGCGGCGGCTCCCACAGCCTGAGAGCTGACGTCCTGAATCTGAATCCATCCCTTCCGGAAGGCCTCCAGCCTCTCCACAGAGGAAACGTCCGTCAGAATCAGGCAGCCCGGAAACCAGGGTCCCGGCTTCCAGGATACGCCGTCTGCCGTCAGGGAACTTCCTGCCTGCTCTGCGGAAACCAGGCTCTGGTTTACCCGCGCTGTCAGCGGCGCTTCCCGCTGGATGCCCTCCAGCATTTCCCGAACCTGTTCTGCCGGCCAGACCTCATGCCACCGCTCCAAAATCCACCGCGGCATCGAATAATGCAGGGATTCATATTCCACAGGATCCTCTATCCCAGTCAGGGCCAGAAGCTGTTCCCGGTTTCTGATCAGCGCGCGCAGCACGCCGTTTACGAAGCCTGACAGATTCCGAAACCCGTGTTTTTTCACCAGATTTACCCCTTCGCTGCACACGGCCCGGTCTGCCACGCCGTCCATAAAAAAAATCTGATAGGCGGAAACCCGCAGCACAGCCCGGATCAGAGGTTTCATCCTGGAAACCGGGATTTTCGACAGGCTGTTAATGGCGTAATCTAAAAACAGGCATTTCTCCGCCGTCCCCGTCACCATTCTGGTAATAAATGCCCGGTTCCGCTTTTCCAGCTCCGGGTAAGCCGCCAGGGTCTCCCGGAGCAAAATGTTGCTGTAACCGCCCTGATCCATAATTTTCTGTATCATCAGGACAGCCAGTTCTCTTGTATTGG
The DNA here is from genome assembly GCA_944383605.1 of uncultured Lachnospiraceae bacterium. Taxonomy (GTDB): domain Bacteria; phylum Bacillota; class Clostridia; order Lachnospirales; family Lachnospiraceae; genus Paralachnospira_A. Next base: position 9,133 of record CALWQE010000176.1, on the reverse strand, counting down.
CTTCAGTCACGGTCTCTCCGTCCTCCAAACAGCAAAATCACCCGCAGCAGCTGCAGCAAGGAAGCCGCTGCGGAAGCCACATAGGTCAGCGCCGCGGCGGAAAGCACCTTGCGCACGCCGGATATTTCATCCCGGTACAGTATGCCGGTTTCCTCCAGCAGCCTCATGGCCCGGTTGGAGGCATTCAGTTCCACCGGCAGCGTCACCAGCTGAAACAGCACTGAAAGGCTGAACAGCAGGATGCCCAGGTGAATCAGAAAAGAGCTGCGGCCTGAAATCAGCAGCCCGAAGATCAGCAGGGGCCAGGCGATGGACGCGCCCAGGTTGGCCGCCGGCACCAGCGCTGTACGGATCTGGAGGGGCCGGTAGGAACGGGCATGCTGTACGGCGTGTCCGCACTCATGGGCCGCCACGCCCAGCGCCGCCACCGAATCCGAGCCGTAGACAGAAGAAGAAAGGCGCAGCACCTTTGCAGAAGGGTCATAATGGTCTGTCAGCTCCCCGGCCACATGCTGGATGGAAACGTCATAGATCCCCTGAGCATTCAAAATTCTCCTGGCCGCCTCCGCTCCGGTCATGCCGGAACGGCTCCGTACCCGGGCATAAGCGGAATAAGTGGATCTAACCTTCGCGGAGGCCATAATGGACAATACCGCGCCGATCAGTACCAGAAAATAAGTCGGGTCAAAGATGGGGTAAAACATGCAGTCATCTCCTAATCTTCAAAATAAAGTCCTTCCGTCAGCGGATAGCCGCGCAGGAAAGCATCGGCATCCATCCGCTTTTTTCCTTCCGGCTGGAGGCTGGTAATCCGCAGCAGGCCGCTGCCGGTTTTTACGGAAAAATCATGTTTGGTGACACGGCAGATCTGTCCCGGCTTCATCTGCGGACAGCTGTCCTCTTCCGGAACAGCCTGCCAGATCTTAACCATTTTCCCCTGCAGGCGGGAATAGGCGCTGGGCCAGGGATTCAGCCCCCGGATCAGCCGTTCTGTCTCCTGTGCCGGCCGGTTCCAGTCGATTTTTCCCATCGTCTTATCCAGCATCGGCGCGTAGCAGGATTCCCCTTCCTGGGGCTGGGGAACCAGCTCCCCTTTTTCCAGAGCGTCCAGCGCTTTTACGATCAGGGAGGAACCTGCGGCGCTTACCTTGTCAAAAAGGGTTCCCGCCGTCTCGCCGGATGCGATCTCTACTTCTTCCTTCAAAAGCATATCTCCGGTATCCAGCCCTTCATCCATCTGCATGATGGTGACGCCGGTTTTCCTGTCGCCGTTTATAACAGCCCACTGGATCGGGGCGGCTCCCCGGTACCGGGGCAGCAAAGAGGCGTGGATGTTCAGGCATCCATACCGGGGCAGGGAAAGAATCTCCGCAGAGAGCAGCTGGCCGAATGCGGCCACTACGATGACGTCCGGGTCAGCCTCCTGCAGCAGGCTGATAAATTCCGGTTCCTTTACCCTGACAGGCTGCCAGACCGGAATCCCGCAAGCCAGCGCAGTCTCTTTTACAGGCGGCATCTGCACCGCCTTCCCCCGCCCTTTTGGCTTATCCGGCTGGGTAACTGCCGCGATTACCTCATGGCCCGCCTTTAACAGCGCCTCCAAAGGCCCTACCGCAAAATCAGGCGTTCCCATATATACGATTTTCATCGAATCACATCCTTCTCTTATGCTTTCATTATAACCCATAACGGGTAAAAAAGAACGGCTTCATATAAAATTCATTTTTTCTGCCGGATTTATTCTTCGTCCTCATTTTCCGGAACATCCATCAGTTCCCCTTCCATCTTATCCACATACATAATGCCGTCCAGATGGTCGCATTCGTGGCAGATGGCCCGGGCCATCAGTTCTTCCCCTTCCAGGGTAAACGCTTCCATATTTTTATCCAGAGCCTTTACCACTACATGATTGGGCCGGGTCACTACCGCCCGTTTTCCGGGCAGGCTAAGGCACCCTTCCATCCCGGTCTGTTCTCCGTCTGTCTCGATAATCTGAGGATTGATCAGCACTACCGGCCCTTCGCCGATATCAATGACCACGATCCGCTTTAGTATGCCCACCTGGGGAGCCGCAAGGCCCACGCCTCCGGCCAGATACATGGTATCCAGCATATCCTCAATCAGATTGGCCGTTCTCTCCGTCATTTCCTTAACCGGCTTGGCGTTCTTCCTCAGCTCCTCATCGCCCAGTGTTCTGATATTTCTAATCGACATTTTTTTCAGTCCTTTCCTTACATATTCTGCAGCATTATATAAAATCAAATTGTATCATAACATTTTTTTTTTTTTTTTTCCATTCATAATAGGCTTCTATTTCGCCTACCGCCTTCATTACCAGCTCTGGCCTGTGTGATTTAAAGTATACCAGTCGGTAAAAAATGTCATTGATCCGGGGAATGCCGGGGTCGGCAGGGCCGATTACCGAAAAATGCTCCCCACGGAAAGGCTCCAGCTTCCTGGCAATCAGCGCCGCCCCCTCCGCGGCCAGCTCCTGGCGGCGGGAGGAAACCGTAACCGCAACCATTTCTGTACAGGGCGGATAATCCATCAGCTTCCGGTAAGCCATCTCTTCCCGGAAAAACATCTGATAATCCTGCCTGGCAGCGGCCTGGATGCTGTAATGCTCCGGCGCGTAGGTCTGAATCACCATCTCTCCCGCCTTTCCCCTGCGGCCGCTTCTGCCCGCCGCCTGGGTCAGCAGCTGGAACGTCCTTTCTCCGCTGCGGAAATCGCTGGTATATAAAGAAAGATCCGCCGCCAGAGCAGCCACCAGCGTCACATCGGGAAAATCATGGCCCTTTACAATCATCTGGGTGCCGATCAGGATATCTGCCTCATGGTTCATAAAAGCTGCCAGCAGCTTTTCATGTCCCTCCTTCCCGCCGGTGGTATCCTGATCCATCCGGAGGATACGGGCCTGGGGGAAAATCTTCGCCGCGGCCGCCTCCGCCTTCTGGGTTCCGGTGCCAAAGCCGGCGATGTAGGGAGAACCGCAGGAAGGGCAGAGCCGGGGAATGGGGGCGGTATAGCCGCAGTAATGGCAGACCAGCATTCCGTTATTATGGGCTTTCAGAGACACATCACAGTGGGGACAGCGGATGGCCTCCCCGCAGCTGCGGCAGGAAACAAAGCTGGAATAGCCCCGCCGGTTCAGGAAAAGGAGCACCTGCTCCTTTTGTTCCAGCCGCTTCAATATTTCCCCGTACAGCTTTCTGCTGAAAATACTTCTGTTCCCTGCCTTCAGCTCCTCTCTCAGATCTACCACCGTTACGCTGGCCAGCTGGCTCCCCTCGCGGGCCCGGCTGGTCAGGCAGCTCAGCTTGCAGCCGCCCCGGACAGCCCTGGCGTAAAGATCTACGGAAGGAGTGGCAGAGCCCAGCACCAGCCCGGCGCCTGTCATCTGCGCCAGCTTCTCCGCCACATCGGCGGCATGGTATCGGGGGACTGTTTCGTTTTTATAAGCGCTCTCATGCTCCTCATCGATCACAATCAGCCCCAGATGGGAAAATGGCGTAAAAAGAGCAGACCTGGGGCCGATCATAATGCTGACCTGTCCCCTTCTGGCCCGCTCAAACTGTTCATACCGCTCTCCCTGAGAGAGACGGGAATGGATAAAAGCCACCCTGGAGCCAAACCGGCGGTAAAACCGCATGACAGTCTGATAGGTCAGGGAAATCTCCGGAATCAGCATAATCACCTGGCGGCCATGGGAAAGGACATGATGAATCATCTCCATATAGACCTCCGTTTTTCCGCTGCCGGTAATACCGTGAAGAAGCGTAATCCCGGCCTCCCCTCTGTCAAAATCCCGGACAAACCGGCTGACCGCCTCCTGCTGCTCCTGATTCAGCGTGATTTCCGGCAGGCCGTTCTCCCAGCCGGCCTCCTGCTGCCCCTGTTTTTCTTCCAGCCTGGCCAGGCCGGCCCGAATGACGCTGTCCAGAGTCTGACGGCTGATATTCAGTTTATGGAGCACCGCTTCATATGGGATCTGCCCATCCCGGGCCAGGGCCTGCAGGAGACGAAGGCGGGCGGTCTGGTTCTTTTTTACGCTGGTTTGCATATAAGAAAGAATCTCGCCGGCAGAAACAGCCCGCACAACCACCCGCTCTATCCTGGCGTTTACTTTTTTCTTTACCGGCATCACCGTTTTCAGCGCCTGAATCATCGTGCAGCCATACCGCTTCTTCATCCAGACCGCCAGTGAAAGAAGCCGCTGTTCAATAGACACCTCGCCCGCCGCCAGGCTGTGGATCTCTTTCAGCTGTTCCGGCGGCCAGGAAGGCTGATCCGAAAAGCCGGTGACATATCCCCTGATCAGCCGGTTGCCCCGGCCAAAAGGAACATATACCGGCGTCCCTTCCGTCAGCTGCCCTGCCAGCGCCAAAGGGATCCGGTACTGGAAGATCCGATCCAGGCTGCCCTGGGCGATATCTACAATCACATCCGCGTATTTCATATCAGTCATTCCTTCATCAGAACAGCCGCGATCTCATTTAACCGCATACTGTTGGAGCCCTTCAGCAAAATCAGGTCTTTGGGCCGGGCCTGGGCCTTCAGCTGCGCGGCGGCCTGCTGGTTTTCCATATAATAATGAATCCTCGCCCCCGGGCACTCTGACAGGATGCCCCGGCCGATCTCTCTGGCCCGCTCGCCGATGAGATAATAATCGTCTATTTTCATCCTGCCCGCGTAAGCGCCGGTCTGATAGTGAAACTCCAAAGAGTGATCCCCTAATTCCAGCATATCCGCCAGCACCGCGATCTTTCTGCCTGCGCATTCCATGGCGTCCAGCACCTGGAGGGCGGCCCGCATCGAATCCGGGCTGGCGTTATAGGTATCGTCGATCAGCCGGAGGCCATCCGGCCTTTCCTTCATTTCCAGCCGTCTGGAAAAGCCGTGGAAGCCTTCCAGCGCTTTTACCGCCTCAGCCAGAGGGACGCCCATCTCACAGGCAGCCGCAGCCGCAGCCAGGCAGTTTCTCACATTATGCACGCCAGGCACGCCCAGGCTGACCGGAACCTGCTCTCCCTGATGGCGGATGGTAAACGCTGCCCGGTTGCCCTCCATATGGATTGCCTCTGCCCGGTAATCACAGTCCTCTCCGGTGCCGTACCAAACCTTCCGGAAAGGAAGCGCCGGCCCATAGCGGCGCAGCATATCGTCATCTCCGTTTAAAATCACCAGCCCGTCTTCCGGCATCCCATCGGTGATATGGAGCTTTTCCTGGCAGATCCGGTCGCGGGAACCCAGATTTTCAATGTGGGATACCCCAATATTGGTCACGACCGCTATATTGACCCGGGCGATCCGGCTGATTACCGCCATCTCCCCCGGCAGGCTCATCCCCATTTCCAGTACTGCCGCCTGATCCTCCGGCCCGATCTGGGAAAGCATGATCGGCAGTCCCAGCTGGCCATTATAGTTTCCGTGGGTCTGGAACACCCGGTATCCGGCAGAAAGAGCCGCGCCGGTCATCTCCCTGGTGGAGGTTTTTCCTACGCTGCCGGTTATGCCGATCACCGGGATATTAAGACGTTCCCGGTAACAGCCGCCGATGGCCTGAAGGGCATTTCTGGTATTTTCCACCAGAATCAGCCCTCTCCCGGCCGGGGCCTCAGCCTCGCTGTCTTCCGTCAGGCAGGCGGCGGCCCCCAGCTCATAAGCCATGGGAATAAAGCGGTGGCCGTCTGTATGTTCTCCCCGGAAGGGAACGAACAGATCCCCTGCCTCTGTTTTCCTGGAATCGATCACCAGCTGCCTGACCGGCGTATCCGGACTGCCCTGGAGCAGCCTTCCGCCGGATGCCTCCAGAATATCCTTGATCCTGACCTGCTTCATTCCTGCCTCTCCTTTCCATTCAGGCTCTGACCGGCAGAAGCTTTTTCCAGTTCCGCCAGACATTCCCGGGCCACCGCGCTGTCCAGGAAGGGATAGCGGACGCCCTCGATCTCCTGATAGTCCTCATGCCCTTTTCCGATAATCACGATCATATCCCCCTCGCAGGCGTTCTGAATAGCGTAGAAAATTGCCTCGCGGCGGTCAGGAATCTCGATATATTTTCCATTGGTCTTTTCCATGCCTGTTTTAATATCCGCAATAATATCCTCTACCTTTTCCCACCGGGAATTGTCCGCCGTAATGATGCACAGATCCGCCATGGAACCGCCGATTTCTCCCATGTCGTACCGGCGCAGCCGGGAACGGTTGCCTCCGCAGCCGAAAACGCAGATCAGGCGGCGGGGATGGTAAGCCCGCAGGGTAGTCAGCAGGCTTTCCATGCTGACCGCGTTATGGGCGTAGTCTACAATGACAGAAAAGGCCCCCGCGTATACCAGCTCCATCCGGCCATTGACCGTAATGGTATTCAGCGCCTTCTGCACCGCTTCTTCTCCGATTCCCAGCAAAGCGGCCAGGCAGACGGCGGCCAGCGCATTGTAAGCGTTAAACAGGCCGGGAATATTCACCCGGACATGGTAATGGGCCATGCCCTCCAGGTCAAAGGCAATGCCCAGAAAGCCATGCTCAGACAGGAATTTTACATGGTCAATATATAAGTCCGCCTTCGGGTCCATGCCATAGGTATACAGATTTCCGCTGTGGCCCCGGGAAACCTCCTCAAAATGCCCGTCATCCCGGTTGGCAATCCCCTGGCGGCAGATTTTCAGCATCTGGCTTTTATAATAAAGATATTCCTCGAAGTCTTTATGCTCATTGGGGCCGATATGGTCAGGGGAAATATTGGTAAAGACCCCATAGTCAAAGGTCAGGCCGTCCACCCGGTGCATCATAATTCCCTGAGAGGATACTTCCATAATCATATACTGACAGCCGGCATCCGCCATTTTCCGGAAATATTCCATCAGCTCATAGGATTCGGGAGTGGTGTTTTTCGTGGGATACAGTTTTCCGTCTATGTAAGCGCCGTTTGTTCCTACCATGCCCACCTTTTTCCCCGCCTGCTCCAGGATCGCCTTCATCATATGGGTAGTAGTCGTTTTTCCCTTTGTCCCGGTCACTCCGATGGTAATCATGCGGTCTGTGGGCCGCCCAAAATACAGATAAGACATTTTTGCCAGGGCAGAACGGGCAGAGGCTACTCTGACTGCGGTTATCCCCGCCGGAACCTCCGCTTCCTTTTCGATGATCACGGCGGCGGCTCCGTCCCGGGCCGCCTTCGGAATAAACTGGTGGGCGTCTACGGCAGTGCCGCTGATGCATACAAAAACCGATCCCGGTTCCACCTTTCTGGAATCATATACCAGGGTGGTGATCTCCGTATCCAGCGTCCCCTGTTCCAGTTGATAATCTACATTTTCCAGTAACTGACGCAGCAGCATGGCAGCATCCTCCTCGCAATCCTCTTCCTGAGCCAGCCAGGCTTCAAATTCTTCCATCGTCATCAGCACCTTCCGGGGCTTCGTTCCCTCGTCCTCTCCCACTACGCCGGCGTCCGCCAGCTGGTCGATGATCCGGGCGGCCCGGTTAAAGCCGATCTTAAACGCTCTCTGAAGCATCCCGCTGGAAGCCTTTTCCTTCTCTATCACAAAACGTCCCGCCTGGACGAAATAAGCGTCCCGCTCTGACTGGCCGCTTCCCCAGCGTCCGTCTCCGGCCTCTCCGGAAAGCTGCATCTCCACAGCGCTGTGATAAGAGGGCCCGTCAGAATGCTCCGACAGAAACTTCACGACAGCCGACACCTCCTGATCGGAAACAAAAGCGCCCTGGAGCCGCACCGGCTTGGGATAGCCGGAGGGGGAGAAAAGCATGTCGCCTTTGCCCAGCAGCTTCTCCGCGCCGTTCATATCCAGAATGGTTCTGGAGTCCACGCCGGAGGAAACGGCAAACGCGATACGGGAAGGCATATTTGCCTTAATCAGGCCGGTGATGACATTGACAGAGGGCCGCTGAGTCGCCAGAACCAGATGGATGCCGGCTGCCCTGGCCAGCTGGGCCAGACGGCAGATCGCGTCCTCCACCTCGCCCGGAGCCACCATCATCAGATCAGCCAGCTCGTCTACGATAATGACAATCTGAGGCAGCTTCCGCAGCGGCTGGCCATCTGCTCCCGTCTCATGGTGGGCTGCTTTTTCATTATAGCTTTTCAGATCCCGCACTGTATACTCGGCAAACTTCTTATAACGGTCCGTCATTTCTGCCACCGCCCAGTTCAAAGCTCCCGCCGCCTTCTTCGGGTCAGTAACGACCGGGATAAGCAGGTGAGGGATGCCGTTGTAAGCGCTTAGCTCCACCACCTTGGGGTCGATCATAATCATCTGCACTTCTTCCGGCGCTGATTTATAGATCAGGCTCATAATCAGCGTATTAATACAGACGGATTTACCGGAACCGGTAGCTCCTGCGATCAGCAGATGGGGCATACTGGCCAGGTTGGCTACCACGATACGCCCGCCCAGATCCTTGCCCACGGCAAAGGCCAGGCTGGAGGGATTCTTTCGAAACTCCTCCGATTCCACCAGTTCCCGGAAATACACAGTAACCTTTTCTTTATTGGGCACCTCGATGCCGACCGCCGCTTTTCCCGGGATCGGGGCCTCGATCCGGATGTCTTCCGCGGCCAGATTCAGTTTGATATCATCAGTCAGGGAAACGATCTTGCTTACCTTCACCCCCTGCTCCGGGGAAACCTCATACCGGGTAACGGCAGGGCCGCAGCTGATGTTGGTCACATTCACTCCGACGCCGAAGCTTTTCAGCGTCTGCTGCAGCTTGATCGCTGTCTCCTTCAGTTCCTGATCCCGGTTTCTGACTCCCTTCCCCTGCGGCTGAGCCAGCAGGCTGACAGGAGGGAACTGGTAGGGTCTGGGCGGCCTGGAAAGAGGCGCGGCCGCAGCTGCGGCAGGCCTCTGTCCTGCCCCGGCCATCCTGCCCGCCATATGTGCGGCTGCGGCGGGCTGTCCGGCCCGAAGGCCTGCCGGAACCGGGATTTCCCCCACCAGCTCCTCCTCCTTTACCTCCGCCTCAATTACCTTTCCGGAAGCAGTGGTTACAGTCCGGGTTTCATACCGGGGTGCGGACTTTTTAAAGCTAAATCCGGCCGTCTGCCCATTATCCGCTCCGCTCTGGCCGCCGTGTTCCGGAAAAACATCCTGGAATACAGCCTTGCTGCTTT
>CALWQE010000175.1 GCA_944383605.1 uncultured Lachnospiraceae bacterium | reverse complement strand
GAGATCACAGATGTGGGATTGTTTGACCATAATGGAGAGCTGACCAGCCTGGTGCTGAAGGGGAAGCCGTTTACCCTGAAAATGCGGGTTCATTTTACCCAGCCGGTACCCGGCCCGATTTTTGCCTTTACCATAAAGGATGTGAAGGGGACGGAGCTGACCGGAACCAATACCCTGATTGAGGACTGTCAGCCGGGGGAGGCTGCAGCAGGGGAGGATTATGTGGTATCTTTCTGTCAGGAGATGTGCCTCCAGGGCGGAGAATATCTGCTTTCTCTGGGCTGCACTGGCTTTGAGAACGGCGAGTTTGTGGTTTATGACCGGCTGTATGACGTGGTGAATATTACGGTGATTTCCAATAAAAATACGGTGGGCGTCTTTGACATGGGTTCTGTGGTTTCTGTGGAAAAGGAACAGGGACAGACGTGTCAAGAAGGAGGCAAATATGTATGAAGATGTGCTGAATTTAACCTTCTATAAAGGGGAGGATCTCTACAGCGACGGTGATGTGGAGGACAGGCTGCTGGAGCTGTGCGAGAGCGGCCGGGATCTGAATGAGATCCTGCGGGAAAATGACGACTGGGCCATACTCTACCACCTGTCAGATATCCGGGAAAATGTGCTGGACTGGTATGACTTTAACCCGGAAGGCACCCTGCTGGAAATCGGAGCGGGCTGCGGGGCGATCACCGGTTTGCTGTGCAGGAAAACCGCGCATGTCACCGCCATAGATCTGTCAAAGCGCCGCTCTTCGATTAATGCGGCCAGAAATGGGAAATATGGCAACCTGGAGATCCTGGTGGGAAATTTTCAGGACATTCAGATCGAGGAAAAGTTTGATTATGTGACGCTGATCGGCGTGCTGGAATATTCCGGCTATTATATCAGCTCCGGCCAGCCGTACCGGGATATGCTGCGGCGGGTAAAGCGATATCTGAAGCCGGGGGGAAAGCTGCTGATTGCCATAGAGAATAAATTTGGGCTGAAATACTGGGCGGGCGCTCCGGAAGACCATACCGGAGGACTGTTTGACGGCATCGAAAATTATGCGGGAGTGACGGGCGTGTATACGTTTTCCAGGCCGGAGATTACAGAGCTGCTGGAGAGCGAAGGGTTTACATCCAATACTTTTTATTATCCCATGCCGGATTATAAGCTGCCGGAGGCAGTATATTCCGACCGCTTTCTGCCTCAGCCGGGAATGCTGGAAAATGTATCCGCGGCATACGACAGAGACCGGTATCAGATGTTCCGGGAAAATGTGGCCTATGAGGCGCTGATCCGGGACGGTCAGTTCCCCTATTTTGCCAATTCTTTTCTGATTATTTCCGGAACGGATCAAGACGGCAGACAACCGGGAAAGGAGAACAGAGCATGAGGCAGGTACTGTATGCCAAATATAATAAGCTGAGAGACCCCCGGTTTCAGATCCGCACCCGAATCTGCCAGGATAGTGAAACCTGGGAACGGTATGTAGAAAAGGAAGCGGTCAGGGAGGAAGGCCGGCCTCATATCGAAGCGTTCCCCCGCCACTGCCGGGCCATTAACCGCTGTTTCCTGAATGTAGAGGCGCTGAAGCCTCAGGTAGAAAACGGGGTGATGCGTTATCCTTACCTGGATGGAGAGGATTATGACGCTTTGCTTTTTGGAAGGCTGAGAGGGGAAAAGGATATTCTTCCGGCGGTCAGAGAAGCGATGGAGCTGATTTTTGCAGTTCGGCCGGAGGGACTGGTTCCATTTACCGTAACAGAGGACTTCTGCCGGGTGTTCGGCGGGGACGCGGGACGCCGGGCGATGGAACTGCTGAAAAATCCTCAGTCCTATACCGCTTCCAATATTGATATGATTTTTGAAAATGTGATGGTATCAGATGGGAAATATTACTGTCTGGACTATGAGTGGGTAATGGACTTCCCTGTGCCGGTTCTGTATATTCAATACCGGAATCTCTATTATTTTTACCGGAAGTTTGGCCGCTGGCTGACTGAGGTAATTTCCCGCCGGGAGTTTCTTCTGGCTTTTGGCATTACCAGAGAGCTGGCGGAGCTGTTCCGTCAGATGGAGCAGTCCTTTCAGGAGTATGTTCATGGGAAGAACCGCTGCTATGCCTACCCTCTGCGATACGAGAAGAAGATTACGCCCTGGGCAGAGCTGGAACGGCAGAAGGAACAGCTGGAGCATGAGACGGCAGAGCTGCGGCATGCAGTGGAATTGAAGGAGAACCATATCCAGAACCTGAATGTGATGATCCGGGACAGAGACGCCCTGCTGCAAAAGTATGCGCCCTTCAAAAAGGCGGCGAAGATGCTGGGGGGCAAGGTGATCTATAAAGGATTGAAGAAAGGCTGCCAGGGCCTGAGCGCTGCGGGAAACCGGATATTTCCGCCGGAAACCGGGCGGCGCAGGTTTCTCCATGGCTGCCGGAACGCGGCTGTCCATCCGGGCAGGGCAGGCAGTCTGTGGCTGTCGGTAAAGAAAGGGAATCCCTTCGGCGGGGATCCGGAGCTGGATGAGCTGTATTATGAGCTGGGGCCGCTGAATTTCCCTGTGTGGGAGAATCCCCAGGTATCTGTGATCATACCGGTTTATAACCAGCTTTCCTATACCTACCGCTGCCTGGCGTCTATTTTGGCCCACACCGGGGATGTGACGTATGAGGTCATCGTGGCGGACGATGTATCTGCGGACGGCACCAGATTTCTGCCTGCATACTGCAAAGGGATTACGGTGGTGCGCAATGAAACGAATCTGGGATTTCTGAAAAACTGTAATCATGCGGCGCAGAAGGCCAGAGGCCGGTATCTTTTCTTCCTGAACAACGATACCCAGGTAAGGCCGGGATGGCTGTCTTCCCTGGTGCGGCTGATTGAGTCTGATCCGTCGATCGGCATGGTGGGCTCCAAGCTGGTTTATCCCGACGGACGTCTCCAGGAGGCCGGCGGCATCTTCTGGAGGGAAGGCAATGGCTGGAATTATGGAAAATTTGATGATCCGGACAAGCCGGAATATAATTATGTAAAGGATGTGGATTATATTTCCGGCGCGGCGATTATGCTGAGCAGGGCCCTGTGGGATCAGATCGGAGGCTTTGACGAGCGGTTCGCGCCGGCTTACTGCGAGGATGCGGATCTGGCTTTCGCGGTCAGAAAGGCCGGCTACCGGGTGGTGTATCAGCCTCAGTCGGTGGTAGTGCATTATGAGGGAATTTCCAACGGCACAGATACCGGCAGCGGCGTAAAAGCGTATCAGCTGGTTAATATGGAGAAGCTGCGGGAAAAATGGGCGGATGAATTTGCGAAGCAGGAAGTCCACGGAGAGCACCCCAATCCGTTCGCTGCCCGGGAGCGGCTGTGCGGCAGAAAGGTGATTCTGGTGATCGACCATTATGTGCCCACCTTCGACAAGGACGCCGGCTCTAAGAGCACCTTCCAGTATATCCAGCTTTTCCTGAAGAAGGGATTTGTGGTAAAATTTATCGGCGACAACTATGGGCATGAGGAGCCCTATACCTCTGTCTTTGAACAGATGGGCATCGAGGTGCTGTACGGACAGTGGTACGAGGATCATATTTTTTCCTGGATTGAGGAAAATCGGAATTATATCCAGTTCGCTTATATTAACCGCCCGCATATCGCCGTAAAATATGTGGATTTTATCAAGCAGAAAACGGATATTAAGATTATGTATTACGGCCATGACCTTCATTTTCTCCGGGAAATGCGGGAGTTTGAGGTGACTGGCGATCCGGCCCACAAGAAGGAGTCCGAATATATGAAGAAGCAGGAGCTGGCCCTGATCCGGAAGGTGGATATGTCCTATTATCCTTCCTATGTAGAGCGGGATGTGCTCCGGCAGATTGACAGCAGCCTGCGGGTAAAGGCGGTTTGCCTGAATATGTTTGAAACCTTTAAAGAGGATATCGATTATGATTTTACCAGACGGCGGGGGCTGATCTTCGTCGGAGGATTCGCCCATCATCCCAACAAAGACGCGGTGCTTTGGTTTGCGGAGGAAATCTATCCGCTGATCCGTAAGGAGCTGGATGTCCCCTTCTATGTCGTAGGCTCCAAAGTGCCGGATGAGGTAAAGGCGCTGGACGGCCGGGACGGCATTGAGGTGAAGGGCTTTGTCAGCGATGAGGAGCTGGAGCGTCTCTACGCTTCCTGCCAGGCGGTGGTGGTGCCGCTGCGCTATGGCGCAGGCGTAAAGGGAAAGGTGATCGAGGCGCTCTATAACGGGCTGCCGGTTATCACCACATCCATTGGGGCGGAAGGCATCGAAGGAGCGGAGCAGGTGATGGCGGTGGCAGACCAGCCGGAGGCATTTGCCCGCCGTACAGTAGCGTTCTGCCGGGATCCGGAGCTGTCAGCCCAGACAGGCAGGAAAGCTGTGGACTATGTAAAAGCTGTATTCAGTATGGATGCGGTGTGGAATATTATTAAAGATGACTTTTCCTGAGACAAGGAAAAAGACAGGAGGGCCTTATGATTGAGATATTGGTATGCGGACTGATGGCAGTCTACTATATGATTGTCTACATGGCCTTTGGATCTGTGGTGACATCCAGATGGAAAAAGGAGCCTTTTTCCCTGACTACGACGCTGATGATCGGTTTTTTCCTGTTTTATGGCCTGTTTCAGGTGATTGCCGTTCCATGCACCTTCCTGAAGCTGCCGCTGACCTGGCTGGCTGCGATCTGGATGACGGCAGTGGCGGCGGTGGTGATTTACGCCGCCGTCACCTGCCGGCAGCTGTGGGCAGAGGCGGGAAAGGCTGTCTGGCAGCAGTTTAGGCGGGAGCCGTTCTGGATGCTGGTGCCGCTGGCGGTGGTGGCCGCCCAGACGGTGTTTGTGGTCATGTGGCAGACAGATTACTGGGACGCTACATATTATATCGGCGATGTGTCCCTGTCTGTGTATACCGATACCATCAGCCTGTATGACCCGCTGACGGGAGAGCTGCGGTCTGTATTTGACATCCGCCACTGCTTCGCTACTTATCTGATGCAGGACGCGGTGGTATGCCGGGTGTTTGGCATTCATCCTCTGATTGAGACAAAAACCATTATGGGCGCGGTTATTACGGTGATGAGCAATGTGGTGCTGTATCAGATTGCCCGGCTGCTGTTCGGCGGGAAGCGGGATCGTATCGGACTCATGCTGATATTTGCCCTGCTGGTAAATTTATTTACCTACACCTCTTATACTTCCTCCAGCTTTCTGCTGCTCCGCACCTACGAAGGAAAGGCGGTGCTGGGAAGTGTGATCGTGCCTGCTGTAATCTATATGGCGTTCCGGTTGTACCGGGATGATAAAAATCCGGCGCTCTGGCGGCTTCTGTTTCTTCTCTGCCAGAGCGGCTGCGCCATTTCTTCCTCGGCTATGATGCTGCTGCCGGTGGAGGCAGGGGCTCTGGCGCTGGCTCTGGCGCTGAGTAAGCGGGATCCCCGCCCTGTGGGGAAGGCTCTGCTGTGTATGCTGCCCTGCCTGGTGATTATGGCCCTTTATGTGGCCAGCGCCAGAGGGCTGCTGACGATTTATGTGTAGCGGGGGAAATGATCGCGGGGCAGCCATCCGGAAGGAAGACAGCCGGCTGCCCGCAGATCGAGAAGGGAGGAGAGCGGAATGCCGATACAGGTTTCTGAGACAGG
>CALWQE010000174.1 GCA_944383605.1 uncultured Lachnospiraceae bacterium | reverse complement strand
GCTTTTTCTACGTTCAGGATCTTTCCCCGGATCGGCAGGATCGCCTGATACTTTCGGTCACGGGCCGACTTGGCCGAGCCGCCGGCAGAATTTCCCTCCACAATGAAGATTTCATTTTTCGATGGATCCCTGCTCTCACAGTTGGCCAGCTTCCCATTGGCGTCAAAGGAAAATTTCTGCCGGGAAAGCATATTGTTTCTGGCCTTCATCTCCGTCTTTCTGATTTTCGCCGAGGCTTCCGCCTTTCCCAGAATGGCCTTCAGGGCGTCCAGGTTTTTATCAAAATACAGGGTCAGCTCCTCGCCGGTGACTGCTGACACCGCCCGGGCTGCATCGGCATTCCCCAGCTTTGTCTTCGTCTGTCCCTCAAATACGGGATCAGGATGGCGCACCGAAATCACTGCCGTCATACCGCAGCGGGTATCCGCCCCGGTGAAATTCTCGTCCTTTTCCTTCAGGATAGCCAGCTCTCTGGCGTAGCTGTTCATTAAGGCGGTAAACTTTCCCTTAAATCCGGTAATATGCGCGCCTCCCTCCGCCGTATGAATGCTGTTGCAGTAGCCTAAAATCAGCTCTTCAAAGCCGGTATGGAACTGAAAGGCGATTTCCACCTCAATATTTTCCTCCTGACCGCGGACAGCGATCACCTCGCTGACCGGTTCCTTTCCCTGGTTCAGCCGTTTTACATAGCCTGCGATCCCCTCCGGCTCATGGAAAATCTCCGGCTCCTTCCCGTCCCGCCGGTTCTCAAAGCGCAGGGTCAGTCCCGGATTCAGATAGGCCGTCTCATGAAGCCGCTCCCGCACCAGTTCCTCCCGAAACCTGGTCTGCTCAAAAATCTCTCCGTCCGGCAGAAAACGAACCGCAGTCCCGGTCTCCCGCGTTTTCCCTGCGGCAGGAAGCAGTCCGTCTCTCAGCTCTGTCACCGGAACGCCCCGCTCATAGCTGTCCTCATATATTTTTCCGTCCCTGCGGATCTGCACCTTCATCCAGGCAGACAGGGCGTTTACCACCGAGGAGCCTACGCCGTGGAGGCCGCCGGATACCTTATAGGCATTCTGGCTGAATTTTCCGCCGGCATGGAGGGTGGTGAAAATCACCCGTTCCGCCGGCACTCCCTTCTGGTGCATATCCACCGGAATACCCCGGCCATTATCCTCCACCAGGACAGAGCCGTCCTCCTCCAGCGCCACCCGAATCTCTGTACAGAAGCCTGCCAGATGCTCGTCCACCGCATTATCTACAATCTCATAAATCAGATGGTTCAGCCCTCTGCTGCCGGTGCTTCCGATATACATGCCCGGCCGCCGCCGAACCGCTTCCAGCCCCTCCAGGACCATAATCGAATCTGCGTTATACTGGCTCATTTACCACATCTCCTCATCACACAAACACACATACGTTCGTATTATAACAGATGTCTCTCTGTTGGTCAAACAGAACCTCTCCCCTATCCGGGCGCGCAAAAAGGGAGCGCCGCAAAATCATCAGATGAGATGATTGCGCAGCGCCCCCTTCTTTGCTGTCCAACCATATCGGAGGCTCTTTTTTATCTGTTTCCGATTACGTTCATAATCTTCACCGGCGTCATATAGTTCCATCTGGAAATAATGATGCCCCTTCTGGAATTTGCCGCATGGACGATCTGGCCGTTTCCGATATAAATCGCCACATGGTCGATTCTGCCCGAACTGCTGTAGAATACCAGATCACCGGGCTGCATTTCTGCCGAGGTCACTCTGGTTCCCACGCCCGCCTGCGCCGATGAGGTTCTGGGAAGGGAAATCCCATACTGACGGAATACAGACAGTACGAAGCCGGAGCAGTCAGCGCCATTGGTCAGGCTGGTGCCGCCCCATACATAGGGATTGCCCAGATAGTTCATGGCAAAGTTCACCAGATTGTTCCGCAGGCTGGAAGAGCTGGAAACAGGGGAATACTCATAGGCTTCAATCAGCGCATACCGTACATCGGCATAATCTGCGGAAATGTAGCCGTAATTATCCGCCACATCATCATCCCCGCCCTCCAGGGAAATCTTAATCCATCCGTCTGTCTCCTCCAGAACGTCATACCGCTCCTCGGAGCAGATCTTGGTAATAATCTCAGAATCTGTGCTGGGCTCCTTGCGCACATTCAGGTTGGCTTCCGAAGTAACAACCGCCCGCAGCTTCGCCATTTCAATGGCCTTCAGCTTCGCATCCTCGCCGGTCATGATATATTCCTTCGCCACATAGCCAGTTACCGGGCCGGACTTGATCTGATACCAGTCTCCCTCTTCCCCCAGGATCTCGCACCCGGAGAAACGGATCATCTTTCCAATCACATCTCCACTCTGGCTGGGCTCTTCCCGCACATTCAGGAAGCTCTGCACATTCGCCACGCCCAGGTTCTGGTAGCTGTTCAGGACTGACGCCACCTCGTTTGACGTCATGGTAGTCAGGTCGATGGTGACGGACTTCGATACGCCGCCCGCCTCATAAGCTGCATAGTAATCATCCAGCGTAACCGCCGCTCCCGCCATGCTGTCATTCTCGCCGGACAAATCCACCCGGCTGTCTACAATCTGATGGTATTCATCCACAGCTACCGATGCCCCCGCCAGGGCAGAATCAGAGGACAGCGTGCCTTCTGAAGCGTATACCGCCTGCCCGGCCAGCATGGAGCCGCATAATGCCAAAGTCAACAATCTCTTTCCGGTAACTTTTATCATTTTAATCTCCAGTTCTTTCTTACAATAAGTCTGTAAATATTACAAATCTGTTCAAATGTTACATAATTATTAAATTTTGTTACAGGCTTATTATAACAACTGTGCTATCCTTTGTCAACCGCATATTCCTACATTTTTTTACCAGCCTGAAAATACCGTTCTGCCTGCCGGGCGTCCCGGTTCATCTGTCCGGTCAGCTCCTCCACCGAATGAAATTTCTGTTCCGGCCTGATAAAAGTGTGCAGCATCACTTTTGCCTGTTTTCCATACAGATCGCCCCCGGCATGGAGGAGATATGTTTCCACGCCGCAGACATGGGCTCCGCTGACGGTGGGTTTGTAACCGATATTGGTTACGCCCTGGTAGGACACGCCCTCGATCTCTACAGTAGAGACATATACGCCGTTGGGCGGCAGCAGCTTTTCCGGGCCGGGACGCAGGTTAATGG
>CALWQE010000173.1 GCA_944383605.1 uncultured Lachnospiraceae bacterium | reverse complement strand
GTGTATATTCGCTGCTTTCTGTGGTACGCCTTGCATGTCGCCCTGAAGCTGGCCCAGATAAAGGTAGTGGGGCTGGCATAGGCGTTAGCGTTTAAGCGGGGCATCGCAGGTAAGCCTGAGATCCAGGTGGAAGAGGCGGAAAAGTTTTTCGTCGGAACCCAGATGCAGGAGGATGTAGTACTGACCGCGTATGTGGAGGCAGGCAGAGAACTGTAAAGAAAACCGGCGGGAGCTGTCCCACATCAGAAAGACGGGATATAAAGAAAGACAGGGGAGAAGGAAGGCCGGCCCGGCAGGCCGTAAAGGACGGCAAAAACCGGCGTTCCTTCTCCCCTGTCTTTTTTATTTGCAGTTTTGGCCTGCGGCCCTTTTTACGCCTCCTGAATCAGCATGGCCCGCAGGACATTGGGCGCTTCATAGCTGCGTTTTCCTGCGCCCAGGCCGATTTTCAGGATCCGGTAGGCGTCAGGCAGGCGATCCCGGGTGCGAATGGCGGCGGCTATGGCGGCGCCGGTGGGCGTAATCAGCTCGCCCTGAACATCGCCGGGAGAGAGAACCAGGCCGTGAGCGGCGGCAATCTGGGCGGTAGCCGGAACCGGGACGGGAATCAGCCCATGCTGGCAGCGGATCATGCCGCTTCCCTCTGTCAGGGGGGAAACAATGGCCTGACGGATGCCCAGATTATCCAGGCAGACGGCTGCGGCCACAATATCTACAATGGAATCCACCGCTCCTACTTCATGGAAATGTACCTGTTCCAGTTCAGCTCCATGAACAGTGGCTTCTGCTGTGGCTACAATCAGGAAAATCCGTTTGGCCAGCTCCTTGACATGGTCAGACAGGCCGGATCCGTCAATGATGGCGTTTATGTCGAAGAGATTGCGGTGGGTATGGGGTTCTTTTTCGTCCAGAATGACATCGAAATCGCAGGCGGCCAGGCTGTTTTTTGTTACCCGGCTGATTTCGATCCGATAGCCCGGCACATGAAGCTGCTCCAGAGAGGCCCGGAGTACCCGCTCGTCAGCGCCCAGATCCAGCAGGGCTGCTACGGTCATATCGCCGCTGATGCCGGAGCGGCATTCCAGATACAGTATTTTTTCATCATTCATTTCTGTTCACCTGTTTTCCCTTATTGCGTATTTTTTATTATGTTTCGCAGCTGCCTGTGGTCACTGCTCCACGATATTTTTAAAGTACCAGTGTATATTGTTCTGTATGGTATCGTCATCCAGCCTCTGTCCGGCTGTGCCGATGATTTCGCCGGTATTGGTTTCGATCTCCCCTGTGAATACGTCCCACTGACCGGAACGAAGCAGCTCGGCTGCCTCCTCAATCGCTTTTTCGGTTCCTTCTTCGCAGAAATCTGCCAGGCTGGTCAGTCCTACCAGGCCGTCCTCTAAGCCGCCGTAATAATTCTCACAGCTCCAGCTGCCTTCCAGAATGGAGCGAACTGTCTCCGTATAGTAGACGCCCCAGTTCCATACTGCGGAGGTCAGCACTGCTTCCGGCGCGTCTGCCGACATATCAGAATTAAATCCAATACCCCATACGCCGGCTTCCTCGGCTGCCAGCTGGGGATTGGGAGAATCACAGTGCTGGGCGATCACATCGCAGCCGGTATCAATCAGCGCCTGGGCTGCCTGCCGTTCTCCCTCCGGATCATACCAGCTGTTGGTAACGCGGATATGTACCTTTGCCTCCGGGTTTACCGAATAAACACCCATGGCGAAAGCGTTGCACCCGGCGGTAACTTCCGTATTGTCGCTGCCCCAGGCGGCTACATAGCCGATTTTTCCGGTTTTGGTTTTCAGGCCGGCAGCGATGCCGCTGAGATAGCGGGCCTGGTACATCCGGCCATAATAATTGTTGAAATTAACGCCGTTGCTTTTACAGCCGCAGATGTGTGAAAAAATCACGTCCGGATATTCCTCTGCCAGCGCCTCACAGGTATCCATATAGCCCCAGCTGGTGGCGAAAATCACCTGGCAGCCCTCCTCGATGCATTCCAGCATGGCGCTTTCGATGGCGGAGGCGTCAGCGCTGTCTACATTGGTTTTCCGGATAATCTGCCGGTCCGACAGCCCCAGGCTGTCCCGCATAGCGGTAATGCCCTGTTCGTGGGTATAGGTGTAGCCGGAGCCCTCGGAAGGGTCGCCGATATAGATCACGCCGATTTTCAGATCTGCTGCAGGGATACCGGAGCCTGCGGAGCTGCCGCTGTTTTCTGCTGCATCGGTCATGCTGCTATCCTGTGAGGGCTCCGGCGCGCTGCCGTCCTGTGCAGCGCCTGCCGGGCCGTTATTCTGCGCGGGGCTGTTCTGTATGGGGCCTGAGCCGCAGCCTGTCAGGGCCAGGATCAGGATCATCAATATTGTTAATATACTGCTGTAAATTTTTTCCATGGGTTTCTCCTTACTTTGTATATTGGCCGCCGCTTTTTGCGGCCGCCGCGCTCTTCGGGAGAGCCAGAGCCTCCCGGATTATAAAAGCATATGTACAAAGCGGGGATTTTACCTTTGTTAAATCGCTGTGCCCGCACTTTGTACAAGCACAGCAAAAGCAATTCCATCGGCTGCCATAAGCGCCTCCTTCCGCTGTCTGTTACTCTGAAAATCTGCCGCCGGATAGGCGGCGTTCATTCAGATATGCCATTAGTATAAGCAAAAATAAGGGAAATTTCAACATTGGAATTGTTGGGGGGACATTTCTGATCCGCTTCACTGCCAGCAGAGCCGCTTTCTGATTCAGCCAAAAAAGCTGTGCAGAAGGCGGGCAGAACGGCTGAATAAAAAAGGGAAAAATGCAGATACTCTGCGGGAAAAGGAGGGTTTCCCATGAAGGAATTTCGATATGTGATCACAGACCCGCTGGGCATTCATGCCAGGCCGGCGGGAGAGCTGGTAAAGGAGCTGACTGGATTTCGGTCAGAGATTACCCTGACAAAAGGAGAAAAAACCGCGGAGGCCAGGCGGATTTTTGGGCTGATGAGCCTGGGCGTAAAACAGGGGGACGAGATTTTAGTGCGGGCAGAGGGGCCGGATGAAGAAGCGGCTATCCAGGCCGCAGAAAAGATACTGACCTCCAGATTTTAACCGGATCAGGGAAGTCCCATGCTTCCTGCTGATTGCTCTATGCAGCAGGAAGCATGGGACTTCCGGGCAGAATGCCAGAGATGCCGCCGGTTCTTTTTATTCTGTCCGGGCGGCATAATCCAGTGCGATCTGCAGCAGCAGGCCGCGCTGGTTTTTTTTCGGGTCGTCCAGCACCTGCTCCAGGCAGTAGCGGAGAATTTCCCCGATTTTTTTCCCTCTGGGGATTCCGGCCTGAATCAGGTCATCTCCGGTAAGCGCCATGGTTTTCAGGCTGACACAGTCCTGGCGGAAAAGAATATCCTGATAGATTTCCCGGACCTGATGCAGATAATCCAGGCGCTGATTGGTGCCGTCCGGCGTTTTTCCCATATTATCTCCTTCCATCAGCTGCAGGAGGGCGGGAAAAAGATCTTCGCCTATCCGGTTCATTTCCCGCCGGACACTTTTTTCAGACAGCTGGATGGCGTCACTGTGATGAAAGATCAGC
The DNA here is from genome assembly GCA_944383605.1 of uncultured Lachnospiraceae bacterium. Taxonomy (GTDB): domain Bacteria; phylum Bacillota; class Clostridia; order Lachnospirales; family Lachnospiraceae; genus Paralachnospira_A. Next base: position 4,972 of record CALWQE010000173.1, on the reverse strand, counting down.
TGCTGTGTCTGGCGGATGGTATCATTGTCCAGCTTCAGCCGCTTCAGAATCTGGACGGCTATTTCGGCGCCCCTTTGAGCGTGGCCATAAAAATGATCCTGTCCCCGGCTGTCGGTGGTTCGGCACAGCGGCTTTCCTACATCGTGAAAGAGGGCGGCCAGGCGCAGAACCGGCGCGGCAGGCACATGGCTGAGAACGGCCAGGGTATGTTCCCCTACAGAATAGCAGTGATAGGGAGTATTCTGAGGGGTATCCATCATCCGGTCAAATTCCGGCAGGATACAGGCAGTCAGCCCAGTCTCATACAGCAGGCGGAGATGGCCGGGATGGGGAGAAACCAGGATTTTCAGCAGCTCTGCCTGAATCCGCTCTGCGCTGATTTTCCGGATAGAGGGGGCCAGCTGCCGGATTGCTTCCAGGGTATTTTCTTCGATGGAAAAGCCCAGCTGGGCGGCAAAGCGGACAGCCCGCATCATCCGCAGCGCGTCTTCGCCGAACCGGTGAACCGGGTTCCCAACACAGCGGATAATCCCGGCGGTCAGATCGGCCTGCCCCCCAAACAGATCCACAATGCCCTGCCTTTCGTTATAAGCCATCGCGTTGATGGTAAAATCTCGCCGCTTCAGATCTTCCTCCAGCTTTGGCGTAAAGGTAACGCTGTCAGGATGGCGGCCGTCATGGTAAGCGCCGTCTACCCGATAAGTCGTTACCTCATATCCTTCCCTGCCCAGCATAACCGTGACAGTGCCATGCTGGATACCGGTGTCGATTGTGCGCCGGAACAGGGCTTTTACCGCTTCAGGCCGGGCAGAGGTGGTGATATCCCAGTCTTCCGGCTGCCGGCCGATCAGGCTGTCCCTGACGCAGCCGCCTACCGCAAAAGCTTCATAGCCATTGTCCTCCAGTGTACGAATGATTTCTCTTACATGCTGGGGTATTTCCATCCAAAATCACCTCCTGCTGTTTGGATTCTGACATGTGGCTGATTCCAGGAGAATATAGGAAGTCAGGCGGATCTCAGATATGGGATGCTCCGCCTGAGAAGGAAAGGTTTTCGCCCCTGCTGATTGCTCTGGGCAATGGAAGCAGGGGCCTTCCCAGGTTCGATTAATATGCTTTGCCCCAGTAAACCAGTGTTTTGGCAGGACGCCCGCATACCGGGCATACATCGGTGATGGTTTCCTGCTCAAAGGGCATACATCTGGAAGTGGCGGTGGTATCTTCCTTAATTTTCATCTCACATGCCTGGTCGCCGCACCACATCATCTTGACGAAGCCGGGCTTATTGGCGATGATATCCTTAAATTCCTCATAGGTTCTGGCTTCATAAATGTGGGCATGCAGGTGTGCCTTTGCCCGTTCCAGCATATCCTGCTGCATGGTTTCCAGCGTTTCTCCGATCCGGACGGGCAGTTCGTCCAGAGAAACCGTAATTTTTTCTCTGGTATCCCGGCGGACGATGATGGCCTGTCCGGCTTCGATATCCTTCGGCCCGATTTCCACCCGCAGAGGGATACCGCGGATTTCCTGCTCGCTGAATTTCCAGCCCGGGCTCTTATCAGAATCGTCTACCTTTACCTTAAAGCCAGCCTGAATCAGCTGGTCTCTCAGCTGATCCGCCTTCTCCAGGACGCCTTCCTTATGCTGGGCAATGGGGATTACCATCACCTGAACCGGCGCGATTCGGGGCGGCAGAACCAGTCCGCTGTCATCGCCGTGAACCATGATGATCGCTCCGATGATGCGGGTAGACATGCCCCATGAGGTCTGATGGACATACTGCAGTTTGTTTTCTTTGTCAGAATACTGGATATGAAACGCCCGGGCAAAGCCGTCGCCAAAGTTATGGCTGGTGCCCGACTGGAGGGCTTTGCCGTCATGCATCAGCGCTTCGATGGTGTAAGTGGACTGTGCGCCGGCAAATTTTTCTTTGTCGGTTTTCTTTCCCTTGATGACCGGAATAGCCAGGTACTGCTCACAGAAATCCGCGTAAATATTCAGCATCTGGATGGTGCGCGCTTCTGCCTCCTCCTCTGTGGCATGGGCGGTGTGGCCCTCCTGCCAGAGAAATTCCGCTGAACGGAGGAAGGGGCGGGTAGTTTTTTCCCACCGTACTACAGAGCACCACTGATTGTACAGCTTGGGCAGGTCGCGGTGGGACTGAATAATTTTAGAATAAAAATCACAGAAGAGGGTTTCGGATGTGGGACGCACACAGAGACGTTCTTCCAGTGTTTCCAGCCCTCCCTGCGTTACCCATGCCACCTCGGGGGCAAAGCCTTCTACATGATCTTTTTCCTTCTGCAGCAGGCTTTCCGGAATAAACATAGGCATATAAACATTTTCCACGCCGGTTTCCTTGAACATGGCGTCCAGCTGCTTCTGAATATTTTCCCAGATCGCGTAGCCGTTGGGCCGGATAATCATACAGCCCTTTACATTAGAATATTCCACCAGCTCCGCTTTTTTTACCACATCGGTGTACCACTGAGCGAAATTTTCGCTCATCGGCGTAATCGCTTCGACTAATTTCTTTTCCTTTGCCATTTTAACCTCCAAACAGTGTATTACATAAAATAGATCAAATGTGGGATAGTTCCCGCCGCAGTTTATTTTTCTTCATCGGGCGGCAGAAACATAATTCCGGCGTGAGCCGGTTCGAATCCGGCGCTGAAACCCAACATCAGATTCTGAAGATAGAAAAAAACCTCCGGCTCCCGTAAATAGGGACCGAAGGCTGATCGGCGGTACCACCCTGATTAACCCGCAGCGCAGTCTGCCCGCGGATTCACTCTTATCCCGTTATCGCCGGGAATACGCTGTACTTTCATACAGGACTCCAAGGAAGGTTCTGCGTCATTTTCTGCGGTATCTTACAGCCGGGGATACCTTCTCTGTCAGAAAAGCGGGCGCATACTGGCCCTTTTCAGCGTCATGTCAGAATTATTGTATCTGACCGAAGGAGATTTGTCAACTGCCGGAAAGGGGGAGAGGCGGGGAATAAGCGGGAAAGGGAGGTGGAGGGACATAAGAGGAAAGCAAACGCGGCGGAGGCGGGAGATAAGCAGAAAAGGGGGCAGGGGCATAAAAGAAAAACGGCGCAGGCGGGCAGCAACAGGAAGCCGGATGAGGATGTATGCCGGAAACCGGTTTTGTATTGACAGAATCCAGATAAAATCAGTAGAATAGGGGAAAATATTGTTACTTTTGTTCGCAAATAGTAAATATTTTAAAATTTTTACGCCGTATCCTGTAATAATTCGACTTAATAAGCGTTTAGATTAGCGAAAATGCTTTTTTGATAAACGTTGCCAAACGGTCAAAAATGCCAAAGCAATTCTGAAGACACAAGGAGGTACACCAATATGTTCTTTTTATCCGAACATATTCCGGAGGGCGGCAGCAAATTAGAGATGCTGTACTGCAAATTTGCCCATTCGCTGTGGTATGTTGCCATGGCTTATGTAAAGGATGAGCAGCTGGCGGAAGATATTGTTCAGGATACGTTTTTGAAACTGACACGCTGCCCGGAACGTCTGGGAGAGATAGAGGCCAGTCAGACCAGGTATTTTCTGTTTACTATTGTCAGACATTTAAGTATTGACGTAATCAGGAAACGGCAGAGGAGGAATGAGCGCTGTCACGAGGAGTATATGGATGTGACGGTACCAAACGTTCAGTACCTTCCGCTGGAGCGGTTGGTGATGAAGGAGACGATAGAGGACATTAAAAAAGCGCTGGAGAAAATGCCTGACCGGTACCGTACCCCGTTGGAGCTTCGCCTGGTGTATGGGTGCTCTAACAAAGAAATCGCCGAAATTCTGGACATTACCCCTAATCTGGTAGGCGTGCAGCTGGTTCGGGCCCGGAATATGATGTCGAAATTTCTAAAGGAGTGAATGGATGAATCAAAACGATCAGGATATGAAACAGTATAATGAGATTCTGGATATTATTCTGAGAAGCGCGCTGGTCAGCAATATCAATTCTCATTATGGCGCAGTCCCTTCTGAGGAAGAGATAAGGGAGAACCATACCTTTTCGGATGATTTTCAGGAAAGGATGAGGCAGATGTTTCTGGAAAACCGGGAGCAGGAGTCTCAGGACATCGGCGAAGAGGCTGGGGAGAAGCTGCCTGATTTTCTTTCCCTGGATCACAGCTTCTGGGAAGAGTGGAAAACAGCAGCAAGAAATCCAGAGACTGACACTGTTAATTCTGATGATTCTGACAACAACGCTCTACCATGCCTGATCGGAGAAAATACTGAAGATTCACAGGGCGAAAAAACGTGGAATAGCGTACAGAAAACGGGCAGCTCCAGACAGATGGAGACAGGCGGGCATACGGAGGAAAATGATATTGCTTGCCAGGCCGATACGGAGGAGAAGGCAACTTCGCCGGAACAGGCTTCCATGGAGCTGTTAGAAAAATGTATTCCAAATTCTAAACATATTCATACTGCCCGGTCTGAGGAAACAGCAGGAGAAAACTGCGTTCTGCCGCCGGAAGAGATAAAACCGAAAAAAGCCGGGAACAGAGCCCGTAAAATCAGGAAAGGGTTTAAGATCGCGGCAGCGGCGGCTGTCGCGGTAGGAATACTTGGAGTCGGCTTGTTTCGGTTTGAGCCGATTCGGGCTTCCTTCAGGCAGACAATGGTGAACTATGAGGGGCAGGGTGTTTTGATTACGAATGACAGGGAAGACGATTATCATATTGTGTTTAGAGATCCAACGTATGTTCCGAGGGGGTATGAGATTATTGAAAATTATGAAGATAAAAGTATTAAGTGGTTAAAATATTCTAACAAAAATAAAGAAATCAAAATAACATATACATTATTTGACGGAGATATAGATTGCACAGTGGATAATGAACGATATTTATCTTCGGTAAAAGATGTTTTAATAAAAAGGAAATATGAGGCAACATTATTTGTTGTTCAAAATAAAGAAGATGAAAATGAAAAAATAC
>CALWQE010000172.1 GCA_944383605.1 uncultured Lachnospiraceae bacterium | reverse complement strand
ATATACGAACCAGGGACAGGTTACGATTTCCATGGAGGCGCCGAAAATATTGTGCATCCGGGATACCGGCATCGGGATTGCGCCGGAAGATCTCCCGCGGGTATTTGAGAAAAGCTATACCGGATATAACGGAAGGAGCGACAAGAAGGCCAGCGGAATCGGCCTTTATCTATGCAAACGGATTTGCGACCGTTTGGGGCACCGTATCTCGATTCAGTCTTCTGCCGGCAGCGGGACGGCTGTGCGCGTTGATCTGAATCAGGTAAAGCTTCAGGTGGAATGACTTCTTACAAAAGCGTAAGAAATACAGAGGCAAATGTAAGCCGAATCAATGGCGGTTCATTTCCCCTTTTTGCTACAATAAGCTTGCAAAAAGAAAAAGGAGGCAAAGTCTGATGAGTATTTTGCAAGTCAACGCAGTAAAGAAAATATATACCGGCCGCTTTGGAGGGAACCAGGTGCAGGCGCTTTCCAATGTTACATTTGACGTAGAGGAAGGCGAATATGTAGCGATTATGGGGGAATCCGGCTCCGGGAAAACAACGCTTTTAAATATCCTTGCGGCGCTGGATAAACCTACCTCCGGCACCGTTTGCCTGGATGGGAAAAATTTGTCTAAAATCAGGGAATCTGAGATAGCGGCTTTCCGGCGCGATCATCTGGGATTTGTTTTTCAGGATTTTAATCTGCTGGCCACCTTCTCTTTGGAGGACAATATTTATCTGCCTATGGTGCTTTCCGGAAAAAGCCTGGCGGAAATGAAGGAAAGGCTGACAGCGGTGGCCCGGCAGCTGGGCATTACATCCATATTGAAGAAATATCCTTATGAGGTATCCGGGGGACAAAAGCAGCGGGCGGCGGTGGCGAGGGCGCTGATTACAAATCCCAGGCTGATTCTGGCAGATGAACCTACCGGCGCTTTGGATTCCAAATCTACAGATGAATTGCTGCGCCTGTTCGGAGAGATCAATCAGAAGGGGCAGACAATCCTGATGGTTACGCATTCCGTAAAAGCTGCAAGCCATGCAGGCAGGGTGCTGTTTATCAAAGACGGTGAGGTATACCACCAGATTTACCGGGGCTCCGGCACAGAAAATGAGCTTTATCAGAGGATATCCGATACTCTGACCATGCTGGCGACAGGCGGTGAGGGCAGATGAAAACAGGATTTTACTCCAGGCTGGCATGGACAGGCATTAAAAATAACAGAAAATTATATATCCCGTATATTCTGACCTGCATGGGAACTGTAATGATGTGCTATATCGTTTCTTTTTTGAGCACTTCGCCCACCTTTGCAGCCATCGAGGGCGGGAAAATGGTACAGTCATTTCTTGACATGGGCTTTGGCATCATGAAAGTATTTTCCCTGATCTTTCTGTTTTACACCAATTCCTTTTTGGTTCGGCGCAGAAAGAAGGAGTTCGGCCTTTATAATATTCTGGGGCTGGGGAAATGGCATCTGGCCAAGGTGATGTTCCTGGAAACGGTGATGACCGCCGGGATTACCATTTTCGGCGGACTGTTTTTCGGCATCCTGCTGTCCAAATTTTCCGAGCTTTTTATGGTCAAGGTTCTGGGAGGAGCTGCGGCTTACACATTTACCATCGCCTTTTCATCGGTAAAAAGTACGGTTTTTCTTTTTCTCGGAATCTTCCTGCTTATTTTTCTCAATATTTTGTGTCAGGTTCATCGGACGGATCCGATTCAGCTTCTGCACAGCGAGCAGTCCGGTGAGAAACCGCCCAAAGCAAATTGGCTCATCGCCGCTGCCGGCGCCGTATTATTGGGCGCTGCCTACTATCTGGCTGTGACGATTTCGGATCCTGTGACGGCAATTTCCACATTTTTCCTGGCGGTTGTGATGGTGATTTTGGCAACCTATCTGCTGTTTATCGCAGGCTCTGTCACGCTCTGCCGCATCCTGCAGAAAAACAAACGCTATTATTACAAAATCAACCATTTTGTTTCCGTTTCTTCTATGGCTTACCGGATGAAGCGAAACGGTGCGGGCCTGGCCTCGATCTGCATCCTCTGCACCATGGTGCTGGTCATGGTATCCTCCACCACCTGCCTGTATGCAGGGGCGGAAAACAGCCTGCGCAGCCGGTACCCCCGCAATATTAATCTGTCTGTCCAGCTCAATGAACAAGAGTTTTTCGATGCCGCCAGTACGGAGGCGGCTAAGAGCCGGATCCAGACAGTTCTGGAGGAGAACGGGGCGGAAGCGGAAGGTATTTTAGACTACAGAACGGCGGCCTTTGGCGCAGCGCTTCAGGGGAATCGGGTCAATCTGGATCAGCAGGAACTGGATTCGACTATGCTCACAGAAGATATTTTGCAGATTTTTATCGTTTCCGTTTCGGATTATAACCGGCTGATGGGCAAAAAGGAAACCCTTTCACCGGGCGAGGCCATTGTTTACACCACGAAGGACATGAACTATGAAGAGGAAGAAATTCATATCGGGGATCTGGAAACGCTGAGGATTGCCGGCCATGCAGAGGAATTTGTAGACAACAGCATAGATTCCATGCAGATTTTTCCCACGATGTACCTGTTTGTCCCCAATGTCGAAGAGATCATAGCGCCTTTGAGGGAGCTGACCTGGGGAAGCAATCATGTGCCTTTGGTTTCCCTTTACTGGTACTATGGATTTGACCTTTCCTGTGAGGAAGAAATACAGATTCAGATCCAGGATCAGATTTCCGGTGAGATGGATGCGCTGAAAAGCAGTATGGATGATGATGCTTATTTCCAATTTGTTGTGGAGGGCGTGGCGAAGGAACGGGCAGATTTCTACGCCATCTATGCCGGGCTGTTTTTCCTCGGGATTTTCCTGGGCATCGTCTTTGTGCTTGCAGCGGTTCTGATTATCTATTATAAGCAGGTATCGGAGGGCTATGAGGATCAGTCCCGGTTCGATATTATGCAGAAGATTGGGATGACAAAGAAAGAAATCCAAAAAAGTATCAATTCTCAGATACTGATCGTGTTCTTTCTGCCTCTGATTACAGCCGGGCTGCATCTGGGGTTTGCTTTCCCGCTGATTCAGAAGCTGCTGCTGATTTTCGGACTGACCAATACCTCTTTGCTGATTGTCACCACGGTATCCTGTTATCTGGTTTTCGCCCTCTTTTACATGCTTGTGTACCGCATCACCTCCCGATCCTACTATGCCATCGTAAGCGGGACGCTAAGCCCTTAACCGGAATGTTTTCGGCGCAAGGCGGTATACCAGGATACATGCAATCATACTGTAGAGAACAGAGAAAATAATGGTCATTACCCCGAATATCATAATCGGCATACGCAGCCGCATAAGAAAGAAGCATACAAAATAGGTTGCCCACATAACGATCGGGTAGGTGCCGCTTTTTAACTCGGTGCCCGCATTGTAGGGCTGCAGCAGATAGTAAATGGTCAGGTAATGGATTGAAAAAAACAGGCTCATACACAGAATAGAAACAATCAGCACCACATAGTTGAGGGGATTGTCCGTTCCTCCGGTAGCAAACAGGATCAGCGCCAGGCCGCCGCCAATTACCAGCGCCGGTACGGCGTTGATCTTCATAATTTCGCGCAGGCGGATCTGAAAAAGCCGCAGGATAAACTTCGGCTGTTTATAGAAGGAATAGGTCAGCAGACTGTGATCGCAGTTCATGAAAAGCGCCTGTGTAAAGTTGGTGCCGCGGTTGATGGCGTACATGATAAATACAAAGTAGGGGAGCCAGGTCATCACGATTTCATTGATGGTATTTTTTTCCTCCGGCAGCAGAGATACGCCTGCAAGTACAGCGGCAACGAGAAAAGCGCACACATAAGATATTTTTTTCGTGGAATTCCAGAGTATTTTCCTGTGTCTTTTCACAAACAGCTCATTGAGGTATTCAAAGCCTTTGCGGCTGCTGGTAATGGAGGTATCCGCGGATATTTTTTTCTCGTTTGCCTGCTTAATCAGCTGTGTCTGCGCTGTGCTGTCCATCTGACTGGTTAAGCCGGACAGCAGTTCTTTGTTGACGGCGTAATAGTCCCGGAAAGCGGTCAGCCTTGTAATACTCGCCATTCCGAGAAGTATGCACACTAAAAATATACCCATTGACTCGGCGGCAGGCAGAACGAAGCCAAAGGCAGGCGGCGCATAGGCCATTCCTAAAAGCAGGGCGATGCAGCCCCAGACATATTTAGACAGCTTGTTTTCGTTGTAGCCGAAGCCTCTTTTTTCATAATCCCACAGGGTAACAGCCGCGGCAAACAGCTTCATGCCCACTATGGAAAGGGGCAAAAGCAGACAGAACCATAAGGGTACGCCCCGATCCCTGCCGAACAGGACTGTAAAGGGGAGGAAACCGACAGCAGCCTTGAATATGGCATAGAAATAGTTTGCCAGCGTATATTCTCTGGCGTCCATACGCATCAGGATCATCGCGTAATATTTATCCTTGGTGGGATTAAACAGGTGGGTGTTTACAAAGCTGCCGATCACTGTGAGAACCAGCAGAATATGGAGAAACACCGCGTTTTCCGGCAGCGTTTGATACAAGATGCCGATCCCGCATACCATTGTGATAAAGTAGAGGAACTTGCCGAGAAATGCGGAAACGATTTCCCACAATACGGACAATATGTTCGCAAAAATTTTAAGGCCCTTCGCCTGATACAGCGCTGCCGGAAGCAGCCGCTTTAAGAGCGGGATCTGCTTTAGGGAAAACAGGATGGTGTTGACCCGGTATGTATTTTTCAGGGAAAAGGAAATTTTAAGCGTCTTATTCATGGTCTTCCTCCCGCAGTGCCGCAATGATCTTCTCCTTAAATTCCTGGCTGTCCAGATTGGTTTTCTCCACTACTTCCAGCTCGCCGTGACTGAGCAGGACGATCTCATCACAGAGGTCAAGGGCCAGATCCATAATATGCGTAGAAAAAATTGTGATGCGGTCCTGCTTCAGAGAGCGAAGCAGCTGCTTCATTTCTTCCGCCACAACCACGTCAAGAGAGGTTAAAGGCTCGTCCAGCAGCAGGATGTTGGGCTGGGCGATTATATTGATCAGCATTTGCATTTTATTTTTCATGCCGTGGGAATAGTCCTTGAGCAGTTGATCCCTGTCCTCCGGCTCAATGTTCATGACATCAAAATAGCTGTCAATGCTCTTCGGATTTTTGATGGACTTCTCATTGATATCCATATAAAATTTCAGAAATTCCCGGCCGGTAAGAAATTCCGGTACGGCAGGCGTGGAAAGGACATAGCCGATATCCTCTGCCGTGACCTCGCGGCGGACGCCATTTTGATCTTCTATATAGAAATGGCCGCTATCCGCCTTTAAATCCCGGTTCAGGCAATTAAACAGCGTTGTCTTGCCCGCGCCGTTTCTGCCCAGCAGACCGTAGATTTTCCCTTCCTCAAATGTAAAATCAATATCTTTGAGAACTTCCTTTTTTTCAAAGCTTTTTGACAGATGTTCGATGACAAATTTCATACTCTCGTTCCCTCCGCTGCATTTTTCGCTGGTGATAAACAACCTTTATTATAGCAGGCCGTATCCGGATATTGTCAAGGCTTTATGATGGAAAAGCGGACAAAAAGGTAGCAGTTCAACCATGTAGAAAAAGAGCAAAATGAAATATAAATGAACATTAAAACTGAAAAAGATGGTTATAGAGTAAAGTTTTTATTGTATAACACGAAAAAATATTGAATTTCTGATAGATTTTGGGTACAATAAAATAGACGAAAATTATGAATTTGGCTATGATATGACAAGGGAGGGATTCATATGATTGTTAGGCCAGACTATATTCAGGCGATTACACCCTTTATTGACCAGCCTCTTGTGAAAATTCTTGCCGGTGTCCGACGGTGCGGCAAATCGACTATTTTTGAAATGCTTGCAGAAGAACTCCGGAGACGGGGAATTTCGGATGACCATATTATACAAAAACGGTACACGGAAATGGATATTCCAGAAGATATTTCCCCGGCGGATATGTATAAGGAACTAATGGAACGTATTGAAGGAAAGGGACGCTGCTATTTGCTGTTGGATGAAATACAGGAAGTCAAAGGCTGGGAGCGATGCGTCAATAATCTGATGGAAGGGCAGGATGTGGATATTTATGTGACGGGTTCCAATTCAAAGCTGATGTCCAGTGAATTATCCACTTACCTGACCGGACGGTTTGTATCTATCCCTGTATATACCCTGTCCTTTGCGGAATATCTGGATTTTAAGAGCCAGGATTCCCGTTCTGAGAAGGAGCTGCTGGAGGAATATATCCGTTTTGGGGGATTCCCCATTATTGCGTTAGGTCATTATGACGAACAGAGTGCCTACCAGATTGTCAATGGCATCTACCATACCGTGATCTCCAGAGATATTGTAAAGCGTCATCGGATTAACCGGCAGGATCTCTTTGATCGGGTTGTGAAATACATTGTCGAAAATATGGGAAAGACTTTTTCGGCAAGCTCGATCGCTAAGTTTTTGAAGAGCGAGCATCGGACGGTTTCCGTGGAATCCATTTATAATTATCTGCGTTGGCTGGAGCAGGCATTTATCATTTATCCCTGCCATCGCTATGATATACAGGGAAAAAGTATTCTGAAGACGCAGGAGAAATACTATCTTGCAGATGTCACCTTAAAATATTGTCTTTTGGGCTATAACCGAAAGATGCTGGACGGTGCTTTGGAGAATATTGTATTTTTGGAAATGAAGCGCCGCGGGTATGATGTTTATATCGGGAAGAATGCAGCGCAGGAAATTGATTTTGTTGGTGAGCGCCGTGATGAGAAGATTTATGTTCAGGTTTGCGTACAGCTGCCTGAAAATTCAGACCGGGAAATTGGAAACCTGATGGATATTCCGGATCATTATCCGAAATATGTGGTGACAACAAACAGCATGGATGTTGGGATTGAGAATGGTATCCGGATTGTTCACTTGCTGGACTTTCTGCTGACAGAACGTTGGTGATGAAAAGCTGGCCATCCTTCGGGGTGTGCTGGCTTTTCTTATAACCTCCATTGATTTTTTGGCTTTTATTTCGTATGATGTTCTTAACAAAGGAGGAATCGTAAAATGCTTTACACCCCACTTACGAATAAGGCGATGCGGATCGCCTACGCCGCCCACCACGGATATGCGGACGACTGCGGGCAGCCCTATATTTTTCACCCCTTTCATCTGGCGGAGCAGATGACGGATGAAATTTCTGTCTGCGCGGCTTTGCTCCATGACGTAGTGGAAGACACGCCGGTGACGCTGGAGGAGCTGCGGATGGATTTTCCGGAGGAGATTGTGGAGGCTGTGCGCCTGCTGACCCATGAGGAAGGGACGGACTATTTTGATTATGTGCGGGCACTGCGGGAGAATCCGGCGGCAAAGGCGGTGAAGCTGGCTGATCTGGCGCACAATGCAGATGAGACCCGATTTGCCGGCTGTGCCGGCGTTACAGAAGAGAAGCTGGCCCGCCGCCGGGCGAAATATGGCAGGGCCAGGGCGATTCTGACAGGCGAGGAGGACTGACAGGGGACAGCGATGGGAATGGACTGGACAGATCCGAAGATACCGCGGTATCTTCAGGTATATCAATATTATAAGGAACTGATTGTAAGCGGAAAGCTGGAGCCGGGGGCCAGGATGCCGTCGGTGCGCCGGTGCGCCGCCCAGCTGCAGGTCAGCCGGACGACGGCGGAATCGGCCTACATGAACCTGGCGGCAGACGGCTATATCCTTTCCAGGCCTCAGAGCGGCTTTTATGTGACAGAGCGGGGACAGAAGGAGCAGAAAAGCCTGAAACAGGAGTTAAGGGGCGGACAGCTGCGGCAGGAGATTTTGTATCCGTTTGCTTCCTCGGCGCTGGATCGGGAAAGCTTTAATTTTGACCTCTGGCGCCGTTATATTAAAAGCGCGCTCCGCCAGGACGCCCGTCTCCTTTCCTATGGGGAGCCCCAGGGGGAATATGACCTGCGGGAGGCTATCTGCGGCTATCTGGCCCAGAACCGGAACGCGGTATGCCGGCCGGAGGATATGATCGTGGGCGCGGGCGTCCAGAGCCTGCTGCATATTCTGCTGCCGCTTTTGCGGGGAAAAGGAAAGAAGGTTTTTCTGCAAAATCCCCGTTTCCGTCAGGGAGCGGCTTTGTTTGAGGATTATGGCTTTGAGCGGGCAGACAGCAGCGGCCAGGCGGATATTCTTTATATTACGCCCTCCCAGATGACGCGGCAGGGAGATATCATGCCGGTGGAGGAGCGGATTTCCCTGATCCGCCAGGCCCAGGAGCAAGGACAGCTGATTATCGAGGATGACTATGACAATGAATTTCGCTATATGAACCGGCCCACTCCCTGCCTGCAGGGGCTGGCAGGCGGAGAAGAGATCGTCTATGTCAGTACCTTTTCCAAGCTGCTTCTGCCATCGATCCGTATTAGCTTTATGGTTCTGCCGCCGGGGCTGCGGGAGGCTTACCTGGCCCGCCGGGATATGTATAATCAGACGGCTTCCAAGACGGAGCAGATCGCTTTATGCCAGTTTATCCGGGACGGCCACCTGAACAGTCAGATCCGGAAGGCAAAGCGGCTGTATACAGGCAAGGCCAGGCAGCTGTGCGCACAGATCGAGGCGGTATTTGCCGGCGAAGCCCAGGCCAGTATGGGACAGGGAGGTTTCTATATCCGAATGAATATCCGGTCGCCCCTTTCTATGGAGGATATGGTCTGCCGGGCGCAGAAACAGGGGATTTCCCTGATCCCGATGGGAGAGGAGGGGGAGAAAAAGATCTTTCTCCTTTCCTGTTCTTCTGTACCTGCTTCCTCCTATCATGAGGCATTGACCCTTTTGCGCCGGGCGTGGGGCGGGCAGGCCCGGGAAAATGGATAACTGGACACATGTTCTGTTCTATGTTATACTGAAAAACGTGTAAAGAAACGGAAATGGAACGGAAATAGATATGAAGCATAACAAAAAATGGATCGTTTATCTGGTGATGGCTGCCATGATTGTAATCTGGGCGGCATTGTCTGCGGATCAGGACTGTTATTCCCGGGAATTTAACCAGAGCAGCCTGACCCGCTTTCACAATGATTCCCTGTCGGCGGATGAGGCCAGCGAATACAGCGGGACGCTGGCGGAGACGCCGGCCGTCTCCCTGCCGGCGGGGGACTATAAGATTACCATGAACTATGGAACGGATACAGACAGCAATACCTTTTATATTACCTCCGAAAACGGCGCGTTTGACAATATAGAGGGAGCGCTGCTGTCTGCTCCCTCCTGCCGGGAGGTAAAGCTCCATCTGGAGGAGGACGCGGCCGGTCTGACCGTTTCTCTGTTTTATAATGGAACCGGGCGGCTGGATCTGAAAAATGTGGTGATCGAGTCGGAGCATCCGGTCTGTACGGATCGGTTTCTGATCGGCGCGGCGGCGCTGGCCCTGCTGGCTGTATGGGTTTTCCTGGATTTCCGGAAAAGCCCGGGCCGCAGGACGTATCTGTGGCTGCTGGGCCTGAGCCTGTTTGCCGCGGTTCCCTTTATCAATGGTTATCTGATAGAAGGGCAGGATATGTCGTTTCATCTGAACCGGATCGAGCAGATTTACCTGGGGCTGAAGGACGGGCAATTTCCGGTGCGGATTCAGCCGGGTACCCTGGATAGCTACGGTTACGGCGCGCCCCTGATGTATCCGGAGCTGTTTTTATATTTGCCTGCCCTGCTCCGGCTGCTGGGAGGGTCCGCGGTTACGGCAGCGGGACTCTTTTTGTTTTTGATACATTTCGCCACGGCAGGCATCATGTATTTTTGCGCCGGCAGACTGCTGTCCTCACGCTTTGGAGCGATGGCATGCAGCCTGTTTTACACCCTGGCCATTTACCGGCTGGTAAACTGCTATACCCGTTTTGCGCTGGGCGAGCTTCTGGCCATGGCCTTTATGCCCCTGGTGGTATATGGACTGTTTGAGGTGCTGAAAGGGGAGAAAAGCAGGTGGCCCTATCTGACGGCGGGCATATGCGGCGTCCTCCAAAGCCATGTGATTTCCACAGTATTTGCGGCGCTGATTACCGGAATCTTTTGCCTGATTTTTATCAGAAGGCTGTTGGAAGGAAAACG
>CALWQE010000171.1 GCA_944383605.1 uncultured Lachnospiraceae bacterium | reverse complement strand
GGAAGGGCTGCTGCCAGAGGAGCGGTGCCTGGAAACGGCGGCGAAGGGGTATATCCAGCTGCTGCCAGGCGTCCATCCATGCGACGGCTTTTTTCTCTCCCAGTTTCGCAGAATCTGACAGGGCCCGCCGGGCCGGGAAGGAGAGCTACTGATGACAGAAGAAAAAAAGGATATCCGATCTATGACGCTGGAGGAGCTGACAGAGGCTCTGGCGGAAATGGGAGAGAAGGCTTTCCGCGGAAAACAGATTTTCACCTGGCTGCACAGCCGGCAGGCAGTTTCTTTTGATGAGATGACAGACCTCTCCCACAGCCTGAGAGAGCGGCTGAAGGAGACGTTTCAGCTGATTGCCCTGGAGCCGGTTCAGGTTTTGATTTCTTCCATTGACGGCACCAGGAAATATCTGTTCCGGCTGCCGGATGGAAATGTGATTGAAAGCGTACTGATGAAATATAAACATGGAAACAGCGTGTGCGTTTCCTCCCAGGCGGGCTGCCGGATGGGCTGCCGTTTCTGCGCCTCCACCCTGGACGGGCTGGCCAGGAACCTGGCTCCTTCGGAGATTCTGGAGCAGGTATACGGCATTATGCGCGAGAGCGGGGAAAAGATTTCCAACGTGGTGATTATGGGCTCCGGGGAGCCGTTGGACAATTACGGCAATGTGATCCGTTTTATCCGGCTGCTGACAGATGAGAAGGGCTATCATCTCAGCCAGAGAAATATTACCTTATCCACCTGCGGTATCGTGCCTGGCATATACCGGCTGGCTCAGGAAGGGCTGCCCATTACCCTGGCCCTTTCTCTTCACGCCTCAGAGGATGAGGCCAGAAGAGAGCTGATGCCGATTGCCCGGAAATATACGATCCGGGAAGTCCTTGCAGCCTGTGACGCCTATTTTGCCGCTACCGGGAGGCGGATCAGCTATGAGTACAGCCTGGTGAAGGATGTGAACGATTCGCTGGATCATGCCAGACGGCTGGCGGCCCTGCTCAGGGGCAGAAACTGCCATGTCAATCTGATCCCGGTGAATCCGATTCAGGAGCGGAATTTTCGCTCCACAGACCGGGCGGCTGCCCAGAATTTTAAATTAACTCTTGAAAATTATGGAATTAATGCTACTATAAGAAGGGAAATGGGCCGGGACATTCAGGGAGCCTGCGGCCAGTTAAGGAGAAAATACCAGTCGGAGGAGACTGTTGATTGATAGATATTAACGCATGAGAGGAGGAAGACCGATGCTGACTTACGCGTTAACAGACGTAGGCCTTCACAGAAGTGTGAATCAGGATTCGGTGTTTTGGTCTGAGCAGTCTGTAGGACGTCTTCCAAATTTGTTCATTGTAGCCGACGGCATGGGCGGGCATAAGGCGGGGGACTATGCGTCTTCCATGGCAGTCCGCCGTATGACAGAGATCATAAAAAACGCAGAGGGGCCGGAGACGTCAGATCCGGCGTCTCTGTTAAAATACGCAGTGAATCGGGTAAACACAGAGGTGTATCAGGCCGCCTTGGAGAACGAGGATTATCAGGGGATGGGAACCACGCTGGTAGCCTGTACCGTGGATCGCTGTATGCTGACAGCCGTGAATGTAGGAGACAGCAGGCTGTATGTCTGCGGAGATGAAATCAGTCAGATCACAAAGGATCACTCCCTGGTGGAGGAGATGGTAGAGCGGGGCGCCCTGGAGAAGGACAGCTACGGTTATCGGAGCCGCAAAAATATTATTACGCGGGCCATTGGCGTCCAGGACGCGGTGGACGCGGATATTTTCCAGGTACAGCTGCAGGGAAAACAGTGGATTCTGATGTGCTCCGACGGGCTGACCAATATGGTAGCAGACAGAGAAATCGGGGAGATTCTGCAGAAAAAAGATAATATCCGCCAGTCAGCCGAAGCGTTGGTACGGCGGGCAAATGAAAATGGCGGCAATGACAACATCGCGGTCATACTGATCAATCCGGAATGCAACAGGGAATAAGGGAGTACATAACAAAATGTGCTTTGTTTTCGCCCTTTTTGTGTAAGGAAAGAAAGGACGTGAAATTCGTATTATGTTAAGAGCAGGAATGTTTTTGGGGGGAAGGTATGAAATTCTGGAGTGGATTGGCAGCGGCGGTATGTCAGACGTCTATAAGGCAAAATGTCATAAGCTGAACCGTTATGTGGCTGTCAAGGTATTAAAACGGGAATTTATCAACGATACGACCTTTGTCTCAAAATTTCAGGCGGAAGCGGAAGCGGCGGCCTGCCTGACACATCCCAATATTGTGAATGTATACGATGTGGGAAGGGAAGGGGATATTTACTACATCGTCATGGAGCTGGCAGAGGGCATTACCCTGAAGCAATATATTCAGAATAAGGGAAAGCTGGAAATCGCCGAGTCCATCAGCATCGCCATGCAGATTGCCCAGGGCATCGAGGCGGCTCACCGGCATAATATCGTACACCGGGATATTAAGCCGCAGAATATTATCATTTCTTCGGACGGAAGGGTGAAGGTGACAGATTTCGGCATCGCCAAGGCGGCTTCCAGCCAGACCATCAGCTCCAACACCATGGGTTCTGTCCATTATATTTCCCCGGAGCAGGCCAGAGGCGGATACTGCGATGAGCGCAGCGACATCTATTCCCTGGGCATTACCATGTATGAAATGCTTACCGGCAGGGTTCCTTTTGAGGGAGATTCCACAGTGGCGGTAGCCCTGCAGCATATTCAGGGAGAGATGGTTCCGCCCCGCGCCCTGGAACCGGTGATCCCTGTCAGCATTGAGAAGATTATTCTGAAATGTACGCAGAAGAAGCCGGAGCAGCGGTACAGCTCTGCCACAGAGCTGATCGCCGATCTGAAGCGGGCGCTGATGACGCCGGACGAGGACTTTGTGAAAGCGGTTCCGCTCCATACGGACGGCCCCACCATTATCTTTTCGGATGAAGATTCCAGACGGATCAAGGCGGAGGCTAAGCGGGCGGCAGCAGCCAGAACCAACAGCGAGGCGATGGCCGAGCAGGCTTATCAGCTGGGGATCGAGGACGAGGATGAGGATGAGCCGGATGACGAAGACGAGCAGGACGAGGATGAGGATGACGATTATGAGGACGAGGATGTAGATCCCAGATTTGAGCGGATCGTCACAGGAATCGGCGTTATTGTAGCGGTCATTATCGTCTGCCTGGCCCTGTATGTGGCAGGGCGTGCCTTTGGCCTTTTCTCAGACAGCCGCAGAAATTCCGGCGAAACGGAGACGGCCACGGAAGAGCTGGATGAGTCGGTGACGATTATGCCCAACCTGATCGGAAGAACCAAGGAAGAAGCGGAAGAACTGCTGCAGGCGGCTTCCCTGGGACGGCGTTTTGCATATGACTATTCAGACGATTATGAGGAAGGGTATGTAATCGATCAGGAATATGAGGCAGGCACAGAGGTAAGCAAAAACACTCAGGTGCTGGTAACGCTGAGCAGCGGAAGCAGCACCGTTACCATACCGGAGACGATCCTGGGCATGTCGGAGCAGGCGGCCAAGCGGGCGCTGATCCAGCTGGGGCTGGAAGTTACCGTGGAGACCGGCTTCAGCGATGAGCAGGATGCGGGAGCGGTATTTGACTGCAATCCGGAAGTAGGCGGGCTGGCGCCGGTCGGTTCTACCGTTACCATTTATATCAGCCAGGGCCCGGAGGTTACTACCGTTTCTGTACCCAGCCTCTATAACCGCAGCGAAGCAGACGCCCTGGCGCTGCTGGAGCAGAGCGGGCTGGCGGCGGGCCAGAGAAGCGAACAGAGCAGCGAGTCGGTAGCCGCGGGCAATGTTATCAGCCAGGGCATTGAAGCGGGAACTACGGTAAATGCAGGCACTGCCGTTTCTTATGTAGTCAGCACCGGAAGCAGCGTGAAGATGACTACGGTGCCGAACCTTCACGGGGCGACCCAGAGCGCGGCGGAAACCCTTCTGTCCGCGTATAACCTGAAGATCGGCACCGTCAGTCAGGAATTTGACGATTCTGCTCCGGCAGGAACAGTCATCTGGCAGAGTGAATCAGCAGGCGCATCGGTACAGGAGGGAACAGTGGTCAATATTACCCTCAGCCGGGGCCAGGATCTGGTAACGGTGCCCAATATCGTAGGCAAATCCCAGACAGAGGCGATTCAGATGCTGACAGACAGCGGCCTGACTCCCAACCATAACGCGGAAGGGGACGCTTACAGCCATACAGCCGGACTGAGCACTGTCATCGGGATGGATGCGTCAGCCGGCCAGCAGGTAGCCCGCGGTACTACAGTAAACTACTGGCTGAGCCTGGGGCCGGAGCCGGTGACAACCTCCCAGCCGGCCTCAGAGTCTGCTCCTTCCGGAGACGGCGGCTCCGGGACAGGAGAGAGCAGCCAGGCAGCGCAGTAACGGACGGGATATATGGGAAAAGAAGAAAGAATCGATGGAAAAATCATTAAGGGGATCGGCGGGTTTTATTACGTCCACGATGGAATGGACACCGTCTACGAATGCCGGGCAAAAGGGATTTTCCGCAATCAGAAGATCAAGCCTATGGTAGGAGACCGGGTAACGGTGCAGGTGCTGGATCAGGAAGAGAAGGAAGGAAGCCTGATCGGGATTCAGCCGCGCAGGAACCAGCTGATCCGTCCTATGGTGGCAAATGTGGATCAGGCGCTGGTCCTGTTTGCCTGCGCTTCGCCGGAGCCTAACCTGGATCTGCTGGACCGGCTGCTGATTTCCATGGAACGGCAGGATGTGCCCTGTGTGATCTGTTTTGGAAAATCTGATCTGGCAGAAGAAGCGCAGGAAGCTGCGCTGGAGAAAATATATGAAAATTCCGGCTGTCCTGTCCTGATGGTCAGTACATATGAAGGGCGGGGCGTCGGTCAGATCCGGGAGCTGCTGCGTGGAAAGACTACGGTGATGGCCGGGCCCTCCGGCGTGGGGAAGTCCTCTCTGCTGAATCAGATCGTGCCGGGAGCCGGGATGGAAACCGGCGCAGTCAGCAGGAAGATCCAGCGAGGACGCCATACCACCCGTCACTCCCAGCTGTTTTATGTGGAAGAGAATACTTATATAATGGATACGCCCGGCTTCAGCTCACTGGAGCTGACCGGTATGGACTGTGACGCTCTGCGGGATTATTTCCCTGAGTTCACGCCCTGGGAGGGAAAATGCCGGTTCCAGGGGTGCGCCCATATTCATGAACCGGACTGCGCCGTAAAAGCGGCGGTGGAACGGGGCGAGATCTCCCGGCAGCGCCACGCGTCCTATTGTTTTCTGTACAGTGAACTGAAATCAGTGAAAAAATATTAAGGAGAACGCTTATGTTAATATTAGCTCCGTCATTGCTTGCGGCAGATTTTTCCCGTCTGGGGGAAGAAATCAGAACGATTGCGGAGGAGGGAGCCCGGTATATCCATCTGGATGTGATGGACGGCGCTTTTGTTCCCAGCATTTCTTTTGGGGCGCCTGTGATCTCACGGCTGCGTCCCTGCGCGGATATTGTGTTTGACGTGCATATGATGGTGGAAGAGCCTTCCAGATATGTGGAGGATTATGTCAGGGCCGGGGCGGATATCATTACTGTCCATGCCGAAGCCTGCCGTCATCTGGACCGGACGGTCCAGCAGATCAGAAGCCTGGGAGTTAAGGCGGGAATCGCGCTGAATCCCGCCACCTCTTTGTCAGTTCTGGACTATATGCTGGATCAGGTGGACATGGTGCTGCTGATGTCGGTTAATCCCGGCTTCGGCGGTCAGAAATATATTCCCTATGTGACAGAAAAAATCAAAATACTGCGCCGCTGCCTGAACGAGCGGGGGCTGCACACCGATATCCAGGTAGACGGCGGCGTGAACCTGGCGAATGCCAGAGAGCTGATCTATGCCGGCGCAAATGTACTGGTGGCAGGCTCCGCTGTCTTCGGGCCGGATACCAGGGAAAATACCAGGGCTTTTATGAATCTTCTGGGAGAATGTGAACCATGGAACAGAGCGCGTTAATGATTACGGGAGGCAGCGCAGACCCTGCGTTTGCCTCTGATTTTATCGTGGGGAAGGAATATGACGCCATACTGGCCGTAGACGGCGGCCTGGCGCTCTGCCATGATATCGGCCTGATTCCCACCCATCTGATCGGCGATTTTGACACAGTGGAAGAGGGGCTGCTGGAACGGTACCTCCATCTGCCTGGTATCCAGGTGATCCGCCACAGTCCCATTAAGGATGCTACAGACACCGAGCTGGCCTTGACATTCTGCCTGGACAGCCGGATAACGTCCATCCACATCCTGGGAGGAACCGGTACCAGAATCGACCACTCCATCGCCAATATCCAGATCCTGCTTCATGCGCTGAAAGCAGGAGCCAGCTGCGTCATGTATGACGCCCACAATAAAATTTATTTAACCGACCGGGGAATAGAGCTGGAAAAGGAAGCGCAGTATGGCAATTATGTGTCGCTGCTGCCTCTGACAGAAACTGTCCGGGGCGTTACCCTGCGCGGCTTTAAATACAGCCTGGACAATGTGGATTTTCATATTGGCTCAAGCCTGGGTGTCAGCAATGAAATCACAGACAGCAGGGCCAGCATTTCTTTTCTGTCAGGAATTTTTCTGGTGGTGGAAGCGAAAGACTGAACTGTCCCCTGTTAAATATACAAAATTGGATATTTTTATTAGGACAGATAGATGCTATCATATGGCCATAAAGCAAGCGAGTCTGAAACAGACTTGAATATGGCTCAAGGAGGCATCTGTTATGAAAGAGAAACGTGTTACAGTAGAAAAGTTAGCGCTGACCGGCTTGTTTGCCGCTTTATCCTATGTTGTCTTTACTTTTCTTCAGATAAAAATCAGCCTGCCCGGCGGCGACGCCACATCCATTCATCTGGGAAACGCAGTCTGCGTGCTGGGCGCTCTGCTGATCGGCGGCGTGTACGGCGGCCTGGGCGGCGCCATTGGCATGACGATCGGCGATCTGCTGGATCCTATTTATATCGTTTACGCGCCGAAAACGTTTATCCTGAAATTCTTCATTGGTTTTATTACCGGACTGATCGCGCATAAAATCGGGAAAATCAATGCATCCAGCGATGACCGCCATGTATGGCTGTTTGCCAGTCTGGCGGCGGCGGCGGGGCTGGCCTTTAATGTAATCTTTGACCCGCTGCTGGGATATTTTTATAAGCTGCTGATTCTGGGAAAGCCTGCCGCGCAGGTGGCGCTTACCTGGAACATTCTGTCCACCAGCATTAATGCTGTAATTTCTTTCGCCGCTTCTGTGGCAATCTATATGGCGATCCGGAAGGTATTGCTCAGAAGCGATATGTTCCATCAGATCGTGGCCTGAAAGAAATCAATTTGCGGAGGTAAGAATGAATCAAAAGAAACAGAAACGAATGGCTGTCATTCAGGATCTGTCAGGATTTGGGCGATGTTCTATGACCGTCGCCCTTCCTGTTATATCCGCCATGAAAATCCAGGCATGTCCTGTGGTCACTTCTATTTTTTCCAATCATACAGCCTACCCCCATTATTTTTTCGATGATTATACGGAAAAAATGCCGGAATATATTGAGAACTGGAAAAAGCTTGGCCTGGCCTTTGACGGGATTTACACCGGTTTTTTGGGTTCCCGCCGTCAGATTGAGATTGTCCGGGATTTTATCCGGGATTTTAAAGGGCCTGAAACCCGTGTCATCATTGACCCTGTGATGGGCGACAATGGAAAAGCTTATATTACCTATACGGAGGAAATGTGCGCCAATATGCGCAGCCTGGCGGCGATGGGAGATATCCTGACTCCAAATGTGACGGAGCTGTGTATTCTGACGGAAACGCCATACAAAGACGGCCGCTTTTCTGCCGCTCAGTACGGAGAAATGGCAGAAAAGCTGGCGGCAATGGGCCCGAAGCAGATCGTGATTACCGGAATCCGCCAGGGCGGTATGATTGCCAACGGCATCTGGGAAAAGGGCGGCCCTGCTCGCTTTGTCCGCACCAGAAGCGCAGGGGAATGCCGCTGCGGCACCGGCGATCTTTTTGCTTCGATTGTGGCGGCGGGAACGGTTCAGGGAAAGAGCCTGGAATGGTCTGTGAGAAGGGCAGCAGACTATGTAAAAAAATGCATCAT
>CALWQE010000170.1 GCA_944383605.1 uncultured Lachnospiraceae bacterium | reverse complement strand
TTATGTAAAGGCACCGGCGACAAAGCTGCCGGAAGCGGCATGGGAGCCGTTCATCAAGGCTGCGGAGGCAGTGGACAGAAACGAATATTTCGCGATGCCCTTCGTAGCGCCCGGTATCTTTGAACAGTGCCATCACCTGGGCGAGATTCAGAATACGCTGATTAATTTCTATGAAGAGCCGGAATCCATGAAGGATCTGATAATCGACAAATACAGCAAGGTAGTATTCGGCTAAGACGTATCACAGAAAAAGCCGTTCCCCTCAGCATATTTCAGCTGAGCGGGAACGGCTTCTTTTTATGCCTTAATGAACCAGTTCCTGTTCCTTTTCCTGTTTTTTCAGGTTCTTTTTCGCTGTAGCCAGCATCAGCTTGATCCGGTTCAGCTGGTTGACCTCGCTGGCGCCGGGATCATAGTCGACTGCGATAATGTTGGATTCCGGATGGGTGCGGCGCAGCTCTTTGATAACGCCTTTTCCCACCACATGGTTGGGCAGGCAGCCAAAGGGCTGGGTACAGATAATATTTTCCACGCCGCTGTGGATCAGCTCCAGCATCTCGCCGGTCAGGAACCATCCCTCGCCGGTCATATTGCCCAGGGAGACATAGTCCTTCGCGTAGGAAGCCAGATCCTGGATATGGGCGGGCGGCGTGAACCGGCTGCTGGCCTCAAATTCCTTTCTGGCAGTCTTCCGGAACATTTCCAGCAGGGAAATGCCCAGGTTGCACAGACGGGCGGTGGATTCCTTAAAGCCCAGGTTTTCTGCCTTGAAATTGGTATTATACAGGCAGTAAAGGAGGAAATCCATCAGATCCGGCATGACGGCTTCTGCGCCTTCTGCTTCCAGCAGCTCCACCAGGTGGTTATTGGCAGTGGGAGAGAACTTCACCAGAATTTCTCCTACAATGCCCACTCTGGGCTTTCTCATATCCTCATGAATAGGCAGCTGCTCAAAATCCCGGATAATGCCTCTCACATTCCGGCGGAAATCGTTAAGGGAGCCCACTTTTTTCATCAGGGAGCGGACGCAGATTTTCTTCCATTTTTCATGGAGGGCGTCAGCTGATCCCGGCGTAACCTCGTAGGGGCGTACCCGGTACAGCGCCCGCATAAATACGTCGCCGTATACCACGCTCTGCATCGCCTTGGACAGCATCGGCACCGTGAAGTGGAAGCCCTCATTGGATTCCAGTCCCTGAGCGCTCAGGGAAATCACAGGAATCTGAGGCATTCCGGCGCGTTCCAGCGCCCGGCGGATAAAGCCGATGTAATTGGACGCCCGGCAGCCGCCGCCGGTCTGCGACATAAAGACAGCCGTCTTATTCAGGTCATATTTGCCGGACAGCAGCGCTTCCATAATCTGTCCTACTACAATGAGAGAGGGGTAGCAGGCATCGTTGTTGACATACTGGAGCCCCACATCGATGGCGCTTTTGTTGTCATTTTGCAGAACCTCAATGTTGTAGCCGCAGGATTTGATCGCCGCCTCCAGCAGGTCAAAATGAATCGGCGACATCTGAGGGCAGAGGATGGTATAATCCTTTTTCATTTCTTTGGTAAATTCTACCCGGCTGAAAGCGGCGGACACGATATGCCGCTGGGTTTTCTTCGCTTTCCGCTCCCGGATCGCAGCCAGCAGAGAGCGGATCCGGATCCGGGCGGCGCCCAGGTTATTGACCTCATCGATTTTCAGCACCGTGTAAATTTTCCCGGAGCGGGTCAGGATGTCGCTGACCTCGTCTGTGGTGACAGCATCCAGGCCGCAGCCAAAGGAGTTCAGCTGAATCAGATCCAGGTCGTCTCTGGTTTTCACGAAGTTTGCCGCCGCATACAGGCGGGAGTGGTACATCCACTGATCCATTACCACCAGAGGCCGCTCCACAGACGCCAGGTGGGAGACAGAGTCTTCTGTCAGCACTGCGATGCCGTAGGAGGTAATCAGCTCCGGAATGCCGTGGTTGACTTCCGGATCCAGGTGGTAGGGGCGTCCTGCCAGAACGATGCCGTGTTTTCCGGTCTCTTCCAGATATTTCAGGGTTTCCTCCCCTTTCCGGCAGATATCCTGACGGGCTGCCGCCAGCTCCTCCCATCCTTTATGAGCCGCCGCTGCCACCTCTTCCGGGGGAATCTGGAAGGTTTCGCCGAAGAAGGCGGTCAGCCGCTGGGTCAGCACCTCTTCATTGGTGAAAGCCATAAAAGGATTATAAAAAGCGATGGGAGAATCCTTTAGTTCTTCCACGTTGTTTTTAATGTTTTCGGAATAAGAAGTTACCATGGGACAGTTGTAATGGTTGACTGCCCCTTCCACCTCGCAGCGCTCATAGGGAATGCTGGGATAGAAAATAAAGTCAATGGGCTGGCGCAGCAGCCAGCTGATATGGCCGTGAGCCAGCTTCGCCGGATAGCATTCCGATTCGCTGGGAATGGATTCAATGCCCAGCTCGTAGAGCTTATGGGTGGAGGCGGGAGAAAGGATCACCCGGTATCCCAGCTCCCTGAAAAATACTGCCCAGAACGGGAAGTTTTCATAAAAATTCAGCACCCGGGGAATCCCTACAGTGCCTCTTACGGCCAGATCGGCAGAGAGAGGTTCATAGGAAAATACCCGTTTGAATTTGTAGTCGAAAAGATTGGGGATCTTTTCCTTGTTCTTTTCTTTCCCCAGTCCCCGCTCGCACCGGTTGCCGGAGATATACTGGCGGCCGCCGGAAAACCGGTTGACGGTCAGCAGGCAGTTGTTGGTACAGCCCCTGCATCTGGCCAGCTTGGTATCATAGGTCAGGTTCAGGATTTTTTTCATGGGCAGCATGGAAGTGACACGGCTGCCGTCATATCGCTCCCGGGCAATGAGAGCCGCGCCGAAGGCGCCCATAATACCGGCGATATCGGGACGGACTGCCTCGCAGCCGGAGATATATTCAAAGCTTCTGAGCACCGCGTCATTGTAGAAGGTGCCGCCCTGAACCACGACCCGTTTCCCCAGGTCAGAGGCGTTTGTAATTTTAATTACCTTATATAATGCGTTCTTAATGACAGAGTATGCCAGCCCGGCGGAGATATCCGCTACTGTAGCCCCTTCCTTCTGGGCCTTCTTTACATTGGAATTCATAAATACCGTACACCGGGTTCCCAGGTCTGTGGGGCTGGGGGCAAAAAGAGCGGCTTTTGCAAAGTCCTCGATGCTGTAATTCAGAGATTTGGCGAAGGTTTCGATGAAAGAGCCGCAGCCGGAGGAGCAGGCCTCGTTCAGCTGGACGCTGTCTACAGTGCCATTTTTAATTTTGATACATTTCATATCCTGGCCGCCGATGTCCAGGATACAGTCCACATCCGGCTCAAAGAAGGAGGCGGCGTAATAATGGGAGACTGTCTCCACCTCACCCTCGTCCAGCATCAGGGCAGCCTTTAACAGCGCCTCTCCGTAGCCGGTGGAGCAGGACCAGGCAATCTGGGCGGAATCAGGCATCAGGTCGTTGATTTCCTTCATCGCCCGCAGGGCGGTGGCAAGGGGGCTTCCGTTATTGCCGGAATAAAAGGAGTAGAGCAGACGGCCGTCTTCTCCTACCAGCGCCACCTTGGTGGTAGTAGAGCCTGCATCGATGCCCAGGAAACAGTTTCCCTCATAGGTTT
This sequence comes from uncultured Lachnospiraceae bacterium, assembly GCA_944383605.1. Classification (GTDB taxonomy): domain Bacteria; phylum Bacillota; class Clostridia; order Lachnospirales; family Lachnospiraceae; genus Paralachnospira_A. The sequence continues at coordinate 9,417 of CALWQE010000170.1, read as the reverse complement.
CCAGGTCGCCGGTAGCCACGCAGTGACGGGCGTGACGGCGGGTAAAATCGTCATATTCCTCCTGGCCGGCGAAAAGAGGAGGCAGACGTTTGACCTCGCTTTCCAGCGGAACGCCCTCCTCCAGCTGCTTCTGGAGAGAAGCCAGATCTGTGATCTGGGCGGGGTCATGGTTCATGGCTGCGCCGATGGCCGCGAACAGATGAGAGTGCTCCGGGGCGATGACAGCATCGTCCGTCAGCTTCAGCGTCCGGATAAAGGCGTTTTTCAGTTCCGGCAGGAAATGAAGAGGGCCGCCCAGGAACGCTACGTTGCCCCGGATGGGCTTGCCGCAGGCCAGGCCGGAAATGGTCTGATTCACTACTGCCTGGAAAATGGAGGCAGCCAGGTCTTCCTTTGTCGCCCCTTCATTGATCAGGGGCTGAATGTCTGATTTTGCGAACACGCCGCAGCGGGCGGCGATGGGATAAATTGCTTTATAATTTTTCGCGTATTCGTTCAGGCCCGATGCGTCCGTCTGCAAAAGGGAGGCCATCTGGTCGATAAAGGAGCCTGTGCCGCCTGCGCAGATGCCGTTCATCCGCTGGTCGATGCCGTTGGAAAAATAAATAATCTTCGCATCCTCTCCGCCCAGCTCGATGGCTACGTCGGTCTGAGGCGCGTAATCCTGAAGGGCGGTGGATACCGCCACCACCTCCTGTACAAAGGGGATATCCATATGTTTGGAGAGAGACAGGCCGCCGGAGCCGGTGATGACAGCGGAGATTTCCATCTCCCCCAGCTGGCCGCGGGCTTTTCCCACCAGCTCTGCCAGTGTCTCCTGAATATTTGCATAATGCCGCTTGTAATCTGAAAAAAGGAGCTGATAATCCTGTGAGGTCACTGCAATCTTTACTGTAGTTGATCCGATATCAATTCCCAGAATATTGTATTGAGCCATATTTCCTCCTGTTCCACTTCACAGGTCCCCATGCCGGCCAGGAAGACGGCGGAGACACATCTTACATATTATAAGCGATCACATAGGGTTACAGAACCGTCCGTTGGCGGACGGCATGAAAAGTTCTGCACGCCAGACATTATAAAGCAAAATGCAAAAAAAGACAAGAAATTATCTTTTATAAAAATAAAGGAGAAATTTCAGCATTCTAATAAATTTATAAAATGTAAAATATCTTTAACAGGATTTCCTCCATGGTTTTATTTGACAAAGTGATGGAGAACAAATATAATGGTTATAGTCTTGTGTAAAATTTGCAGTAAGATATGGAGCGCTGGTTATGGTAAAGTATTTTATGTCGGCCGATGGTAAAATTCAGGAATTAAAGGCCCCGTCCAACGGCGGGTGGATCGCGCTGACCAATCCGACAGCGGGAGAGATCCTGGATATTTCCGCCCGGTATGAAATTGATATCGACGACCTGAAGGCTCCTCTGGATGAGGAGGAGCGCTCCCGTGTGGAGGTAGAGGACACCTACACCCTGATCCTGGTGGATATCCCGATTATTGAAGAGCGGAATGAAAAGGACTGGTACGGCACCATCCCCATGGGCATTATCATGAAGGACGAGATTATGATTACCGTCTGCCTGGTAGAAACGCCGATTCTGACCGCTTTTATGGAAGGACGGGTCAGAAATTTCAATACCTACTGGAAGACCCGTTTTATCCTTCAGATCCTTTATAAAAACGCTTCCTGGTATCTCCATTACCTGCGCATTATTGACAAAAAAAGCGAAGAAGTGGAAATACGCCTGAACCGTTCCTCCAAGAATGAAGAGCTGATCGAAGTGCTGGAGCTGGAAAAAAGCCTTGTCTATTTTACGACCTCTCTGCGTTCCAATGAGGTAGTGCTGGAAAAACTGCTGCGGACAGAGCGGATCAAAAAATATCCTGAGGATGAGGAGCTGCTGGAGGATGTAATTATCGAGAACAAGCAGGCCATCGAGATGGCCAATATTTACAGCGGGATCCTGAGCGGCACCCGCGACGCCTTTGCCTCCATTATATCGAATAATATGAATGTGGTGATGAAGTTTCTGGCTGCGGTCACGATCGTGATGTCGATTCCTACCATGATCGCCAGCTTTTACGGCATGAATGTCAGCCAGGAGGGCGTTCCCTTTGCCAACAGCCCATACGGTTTTCTGGGCGTAATTTTGTTTTCCCTTATGATTTCGCTGATCGTGGTCTGGATTTTTATCCGGACGAAAATGTTTTAACGGACAGGCGCAGGGCGGAAGCCGGAAAACAAGTTCTGAATGAAGAGAGAGGACTGAAATGAACAGCTGGATTTCAAAACTGGAACGTAAATTTGGAAAATATGCCGTCCCCAATCTGATGATGTATATCATCGGGCTGTACGCCGTGGGATTTCTCCTGATCGCGTCGGGCAGCGGCATTTATGAAAACTATCTGAGTCTGAACGCGGAGGCGATCCTTCACGGCCAGATCTGGCGGATTGTGACCTTTATCCTGCAGCCGCCGGCCACCAATATCCTGTCGCTGCTGATTTTTATGCTGTTTTATTATGTGATCGGCAGAAATCTGGAGAGCAGATGGGGCTCCTTCATGTTTAACCTGTACTTTTTTACCGGCATGATTCTCCATGTGATCGCGGCGCTGCTGGTTTATCTGATTTTCGGCGTCAATATTTCCATGGGCACCTCCTACCTGAATCTCTCCCTGTTTTTTGCCTTTGCGGTGGAGTTTCCGGATATGCAGGTGCTGCTGTTCTGGATTATCCCTGTGAAGGTGAAATGGTTTGCCCTGATAGAGGGAATTTATTTTGGCCTGGTGATCGTGCTGGGGCTGCTGTCCCCTGTGCTGTCTTTCCGCACGCTGGTGACGCTGGCCAGCTTCGGCCTGCCGGTTTCTCTGGTGGCGGCTGTCTCCGCACTGGTATCTACAGGAAATTTCCTTCTCTTTTTCTTCAGCATGAGAAGGGTGCGCCATCTGTCGCCGAAGGAGGTAAAGCGAAAGATCGTCTACCAGTCCAAGGTGCGCAGGGCCGCGCCGAAGGCGGGCGCTCCCCGGCATAAATGCGCAGTCTGCGGCAGGACAGAGCTGGACGGGGATAACCTGGAATTTCGTTATTGTTCAAAATGTGACGGCATGTATGAATACTGCCAGGATCATTTATATACCCATAAACATGTCACGAAAGGAACCTGATTTATGATGAGAAAAACGAAAATCATCTGTACCCTCGGGCCGAGTTCAGACGACCGTGAGGTAATGAAATCTTTAATTCTGAATGGAATGAACATTGCCAGATTTAATTTTTCCCATGGCGATCATAAGGAGCAGAAGGCCCGTCTGGATCAGCTGAAGGAGCTGAGAGACGAGCTGGGCATCCCGGTGGCGGCTCTTTTGGATACCAAGGGGCCGGAGATCCGTACAGGTCTTTTAAAGGATAATAAAAGCGTAACGCTGCATACGGGAGATACCTATGTGCTGACCACCAGAGATATCGTGGGCGATGAAAAAACCGGCCATGTCAATTATCCGGATCTTCCCCAGAACCTGACCGTGGGAGATACCGTCCTGATCGACGACGGCCTGCTGGAGCTGAAAGTAAAGGAACTGACAGATACCGATATTGTCTGTACGGTGATGAACGGCGGTCTGCTGGGAGCAAGAAAGGGCGTAAACGTGCCCAATGTGAAACTGGGCCTGCCTCCGATTACTGAGAAGGACAGAGAGGATATCCTGTTCGGCATTAAGCAGGGCTTTGATTTTGTGGCGGCTTCTTTTGTAAGAAACGCAGACGCGATTACAGAGATCAAACATATTTTGTGGGAAAACCATTCCGATATGCAGGTGATCGCCAAGATTGAAAACCGGGAGGGCGTGGACAATATTGACGCGATCCTGAAGGCTGCCGATGGCATCATGGTAGCCCGCGGCGATCTGGGCGTGGAAATTCCCCCTGAGGAAGTACCTTACATCCAGAAAATTATTATTAAGAAATGCAATGACGCCTTCAAGCCGGTTATTACCGCTACCCAGATGCTGAATTCCATGATTACCAATCCCCGTCCTACCAGGGCGGAGGTCAGCGATGTGGCGACCGCAATTTATGACGGAACAGACGCCATTATGCTGTCCGGCGAAACGGCTATGGGCAGATATCCGGTTGAATCTCTGCGGATGATGCATAAGATCGCGATGACCTCCGAGGATCATCTGGATTACGACAGCATCCTGGCAGAGAAGAGAAGCTACCGGACCAGGGGCATCTCCAGCGCCGTAAGCTACGCTGCGGTGGCAACGGCTTACCATATGAATTCCAAAGCGATTCTGATTCCTACCATGTCTGGCTATACTGCCCGTCTGGTATCCAAGTTCCGGCCTCAGAATATCGCGATTTCCACCTCTCCCTATTGGCCTGCGCTGCGGAAGATGCAGCTGCTGTGGGGAATCATGCCCCTGAAGAGCGATTTCGAGAGCGATACGGACGATATTATCGAGAATGCTGTGGCAGTGGCGAAAAAGGCTGATCTGCTGGAGCAGGGCGATATGGTGGTTATTACCGCAGGAATCGGTTTTGCCGATATCGAACCGGGCGCCCGGATTGAGACGAACGTCATGCAGGTAGTAACGGTGCAGTAAGGAAACGAAAAGGGCCGTCTTCAGTTTGAAGACGGCCTGTTTTATCCGATATGGAACGCCCTTGCTCCGGCCATGGAGCCTGTCAGCCGGTTAAGCTGATTCAAGGGCGGCCCGGAAAAGGAAGAGGTGAAAGCTTGGCGAAGGCATTATATATAGCGGAAAAGCCCAGCGTGGCCCAGGAATTTGCAAAGGCGCTGAAGGAGGATTTCCGCCGCAAAGACGGTTTCCTGGAATCGGCGGCCTCTGTGGTGACCTGGTGCGTGGGCCATCTGGTGACGATGAGCTATCCGGAGGCTTACGATCCGGCGCTGAAAAGGTGGAGTCTGTCCACCCTTCCTTTTCTGCCGGAGGTTTTCCGCTATGAGGTGATTGACAGCGTAAAAAAGCAGTATGAGACTGTCAGCGGCCTGCTGAACCGGCAGGACGTGGATGTGATATATGTCTGCACCGACTCCGGACGGGAGGGCGAATATATTTACCGTCTGGTGGAGCAGATGGCAGGCGTGTCAGGGAAAACCAGGAAGCGGGTATGGATCGACTCTCAGACAGAGGAGGAGATTCTGCGGGGCATCCGGGAGGCGAAGGATCTGTCAGAATATGATCATCTGTCGGATGCCGCTTACCTGCGGGCGAAAGAGGATTATCTGATGGGAATCAACTTTTCCCGGCTGCTGACCCTGAAATACGGAAATACCGTTTCCGGCTTCCTGGGTCAGGACAGAAGCGTCCTGTCTGTAGGAAGGGTGATGACCTGCGTGCTGGGCATGGCAGTCCGCCGGGAACGGGAGATCAGGGATTTTGTGAAAACTCCTTTTTACAAGGTAACGGCTTCTCTGGCTGCCGGTGGGGCAGAAGACAATACAGACAGAGCGGGGACAGAGCAGCCGGCCCAAGAGGCCGGGAAAGAGGCAGCCGGCAAAGAGGCCGGCGCAGAAGGGGTTTTTGACGGCGAGTGGAAGGCGGTAAAGGGCAGCCGGTATGAGAACAGCCCGCTGCTGTATAAGGACAATGGCTTTACCAGACAGGAGCCGGCCCGGGAGCTGGTGGGATATCTGGAGGAAAAACAGCCGGTACAGGCCCGGGTCGTTTCCGTCCAGCGGAAGAAGGAAAAGAAAAACCCGCCGCTTTTGTTTAATCTGGCCGAGCTGCAGAATGAATGTTCCCGGCTGTTTAAAATCAGCCCTGACGAGACGCTGCGGACGGTTCAGGAGCTGTATGAAAAGAAGCTGGTCACTTACCCCAGAACAGACGCCCGGGTACTGTCCTCCGCCGTGGCCAAAGAAATCTGGAAAAATATCCGGGGACTGACCCAGCTGCCGGAGATTCAGCAGGCGGCGCAGGAGATTCTGGATCAGAAGCGGTGGCAGGGCCTGGCGAAAACCAGGTATGTCAATGACAAACAGATCACAGACCATTATGCCATCATTCCCACCGGGCAGGGAATCAGCGGCCTGTCCAGGCTGTCCCGCCAGTCTGCCCAGGTGTATGAGCGGATCGTCCGCCGGTTTTTAAGCATCTTTTTTCCGCCGGCCGTCTATGAAAAGGTATCCGTTGAAACGACGATACGGGAGGAGCATTTTTTTTTCGTTGTCCGGGTACTGGCGGAGGAGGGCTATCTGAAGATTGCCAAAGAGGGGAAGAAGCAGGGACAGGAGGACTGTAAAAATCCGGCGCTGTTCGAGGCTTTGAAGGGACTGAAAAAAGGAATGGAGCTGCCGGTGAGAAAGCTGGAGATAAAAGAAGGAGAAACTACGCCGCCGAAACGGTATACCTCCGGTTCCATGATCCTGGCCATGGAGAATGCAGGCCAGTTGATCGAGGACGAAGAGCTGCGGGCCCAGATCAAAGGCAGCGGCATCGGCACCTCGGCTACCAGGGCAGAGATTCTGAAAAAGCTGGTGAATATCCGCTACCTGGAGCTGAACCAGAAGACCCAGGCCATCTCCCCCACCCTGTTCGGGGAGCTGGTCTACGAAGTAGTCAACGCCTCCATCAGCCAGCTGCTGAATCCGGAGCTGACCGCCAGCTGGGAGAAAGGGCTGACCTATGTGGCGAACGGACAGATTACCCCGGATGAATATATGGAAAAGCTGGAGGGATTTATCCGGCGGCGGACAGGGAAAGTAACCGGAGCGGATTACCGGCGGCTTCTCCTCCATAATTTCGCGCTGGTCCGCCAATATTATCCGCAGAAGCAGCAAAAAGAAAAATGACGCGGCAGAAGGCGTCAGGAAAGAGGTAAAAGAATGAAGGAACTGACGGTAACGGAACTGTACAGCCTGGAGCATACCCGGGCGAAGGCGCTGCTGGAATCCGTGGCATATCCCTGGCAGGCGCTGGCAAAAATCGGAGAAACCATTGTGGAAATCGGGAAGGAACTGCCCAGGGAACGGTATGAGCAGATCGGAGAAAATGTCTGGATCGCCCGATCCGCCCATGTGGCGCCTACCGCCTTTATCAAGGGCCCGGCGATTATCGGGGAGAACACCGAAGTGCGCCACTGCGCTTTTATCCGCGGAAACGCCCTGGTGGGAGACGACTGTGTGGTGGGCAATTCCACAGAGCTGAAAAATGTTATTTTGTTCGACCATGTGCAGGTACCCCATTATAATTATGTAGGGGATTCCATCCTGGGCTACCGATCCCATATGGGGGCCGGTTCCATCACTTCTAATGTAAAATCAGACAAAAAGCCGGTAGTGGTAAAAGCAGCCGGGGAACGGATCGAAACCGGCCTGAAAAAATTCGGCGCCATGCTGGGAGACGGCGTGGAGGTAGGCTGCGGCACTGTCCTGAACCCGGGCAGCGTGGTAGGAAAAAACTGCATCATTTATCCTTTATCCATGGTGAGAGGATTTGTGCCGGCAGATTCTGTTTACAAAAACCAGAATGAGGTTGTGGAGAAAAAATAAGGCTGTCAGGGCAGCCGTTCCAGAAATACATTGATTTCCGCTCCCAGCAGGGTGATCGTCATACAGATATACAGCCAGAGCATAATCAGCACAATGGCGGCCAGGCTGCCGTAGGTGTAGGAAAAATTGGAAAAATAAGTGATATAAATCGAGTAAACGAAGGAAAACAAAAACCATCCTGCGGTGGCGAAAATCGCGCCGGGAAACTGGTTCAGGAAGGTTACTTTCCGCTTGGGGAAAAAGCAGTAAATGACCATGAAAAAAACGGTCAGCACAAAAGCGGACAGCAAAGTGCGCATACTTACCATCAGAATAGAAAAATCCCGGATATGGGGAATCTGATTTTCCAGAAACATCTGGATATTATTGCCGAATACCAGCAGGATCAGCACAGCCAGCAGGGAGATCAGGAAAAAGATGGTATAAAAATAGCAGGTCAGGCGCAGGCGGATATAGCCGATCTTCTGGTCGGAGGAATATACCTGGTTCAGTCCCCGTTCTACCGCCATGACCCCCCGGGAGGCTGACCAGAGGGTGGTGACAGCGGTAACAGACAGGATGGTGCCGGAGGATTTTTCATAGATTTCATAGACCACATGGTAAAAAGAGAGCCGGAGATTTTCCGGGATAAATACCACAATGGTTTCAAGCATCTGTGTCAGGCTGTCCGGGGAGACGAACTGGAGCATATTCATCACCAGCATCAGCAGAGGAAAGGCGGATATAATTAAAAAGAAAGAAGCCTGGGCAGCGTAGACGGTGATGTGGTCTTCTGTTACCTGATTTTTAAAGGCGTATAAGCGGGTAAATAATTTCAGCATGGCATACTGTCCTCTCATTCATCCTGGCTGCTTTTGTCCGCCATCCTGCCTGGCGGCCTTCCTGCGGGCAAAAGCAGGGCGATATTATCCATATGGTATCATGTTTCAGCGATTCCGGCAAGCAGGGAATCAGAAAGCTGTGTCCGGCCATGGCCCGGGCAGATGCATAAATGGCCCGGATTTGCCCATACTCTCTGACAGAGCCTTCTTTCGCCTGCCGGGATAAGCCGGCAGGCAGGAGAAGAGAACAGTAGGGATGGTGTGAAAATGAACCGGGAAAGACAGAGCGAAAAGGCGTACAGACAGACAGGCGGCCTGAATGAGGCGCAGGCAGACGGGCAGGAGCAGGATGCCGATATTCGGAAAACAGAGCAGGAGATCGATGAGAAAAAAGAAGAGAGGCTGTCAGAATACGGACAGATGACGCTGGACAGCAACCGGGAGCACCGGCGGATTCATCTGCTGTCCATTATCGGAGAGGTGGAAGGCCATGATAACCTGGGCTCCGGCAGCAAGACGACCAAGTATGAACATCTGCTGCCTCAGCTGGCAGCGCTGGAGGACGACAGGAAGGTTGAGGGCCTGCTGATTTTATTAAATTGCTGCGGCGGCGATGTGGACGCGGGACTGGCTATTGCGGAGATGATCGCTTCCATGAGCAAGCCCACCGTATCCCTGGTGCTGGGCGGCAGCCATTCCATCGGGGTGCCGCTGGCGGTTTCAGCAGACTATTCCTTTATTGTGCCTTCCGGAACCATGCTGGTTCATCCGGTGCGGATGAGCGGTATGGTAATCGGTGCACCCCAGACTTATGACTATTTCCGCCGGATTCAGGACCGGATCACCGGTTTTGTGGCTTCCCACAGCCGGGCTTCCAGGCAGCGGCTGGAGGAGATGATGCTGGAGACCGGCGAGCTGACAAAGGATCTGGGGGCGATACTGACCGGGGAAGAAGCAGTGAGGGAAGGGCTGATCGACCAGGTAGGCGGCATTCGGGACGCCCTGGATCACCTGTATGGAATGCTGGACGGGGCGCGGTAGGCGCCCTTCTTTTTTCATGATACGATGTTTAC
>CALWQE010000169.1 GCA_944383605.1 uncultured Lachnospiraceae bacterium | reverse complement strand
CCTTTCTTTTCCGCCCAGGCCACCACGCTGCCGTCACGCTTTTCCGAGACGTCCCATACCGGTGTCCCTTGCCCGGGCACAGTGTCCAGAAACGTAATCCGCCGAATCTTTTTCGCGCCCCTGATCCTGGAGCGCCAGACTCTGCTCAAGACATTTTCCGGAACTGTATGGCAGGAGGGTATGGCCGCCCTGACGGGCTTTCCTGCATCCTTCCTCCGAGCCGGCTTTTTTATTCTGTCATTCAGCTCTCCTGGTTTCCGCTCTGCTTCCTCCAGCGTCCGCAGACGGCTTTTCAGCATTTCTGTCAGCCGCTTTTCCCCTTCCTCCCTCCCGGCTTCATGTTTCTCCTGGCTGACGGAATCCGCACCGCTGACCGTTTGCGTCTCAATGTCCGTTTCCGCCTCACCGTTTGCTTCTGTTCTGCCGTCCCCTTTCGCCTCGCTGTCCGATTCTGACTCGCTGTCCAGCTCTGACTCACCGTCCTCCGTCCCGTACAGCGCCTGGTACAGTTCACCGCCGTCAGCGTACCGGTCTTTTTCCATCACCGCCAGCCCCCGCAGCAGCGCCGCTTCCCTGGCCATTGAAATCTCTATCCCCAGCGCCGAGGGCTTTACCGGCTCTGCACCGCTGATGCGGCTGCGTGCATCCGGAGGGTCAATTCCGGTGAGCCGCTGATAAAGAACGGCACACAGACTGTACACATCTGACCTGGGGCCTGTGAGTCCGTCACCCAGCAGCTGCTCCAGAGGAATATAAGCTTCCCTTCTTCCTGCGCCGTTTCCCGGGCTGCCTGTCCCGGCTTGCTCCTTCTGCGTCTCTTCCGGCGGCAGAAGACGGATAAAAGCCTTCCGGTCTGTATTGTATGTCCGCGCTGCTTCCTCTGAAAGGGGAAAACAAAACCGGATATGATCCGTAACCACAATAGACGCCGGGCTGATATTGCCGTAAATTTCTCCCCGGGCATGGGCGGCTGCCAGCTCCAGCACCGCCGGACGCAGCAGCTCCAGCGCCTGGCTGGCCGTTATATTTTTATATAGCTGATTTCTGATATCCTCCACTTCAGCTCACCTCCGTCAGATATATTAGTAGTTTTTCTTTTTCAGCCGTCCGTCAGGCTTTATTTTTTCTGCTGAGGCCACTGCACTTTTGTCCCGTCCAGCATCTCCTCCGACTTTGTCACATTCGTCATATCAAAGCCGCTGATGTCCAGATCGGTTAAATTGCCGCAGCCATAAAACATGCGCTGCATGTTGGACACCCGCCCGGTATCAAAATGACTTACGTCCAGGGAGGTAAGGCTCCGGCACTCGCTAAACATCCCATACATGCTTCTCACCTGGCCGGTATCAAAACCGCTGACATCCAAAACTTCCAGACTGGCGCAGCCTGCACACATAAGATCCATCTCCGTCACCTGGCTGGTATCAAACCCCCGCACATCCAGCAAAGTCAGACTGGCACAGCCCGCAAACATGTTGGCTGTTCGTTCCACATTTTCCGTTGTAAAACGGATCTCCCCTGCCTGCGCCATCAGAGAAAAAGGAAAATCCATGGAGCTTATGTATGTTTCCAGGCTGGCGTCAAAGCCACTGATATACAGGGACTCCAGACTGGCGCAATTCCTGAACATGCCATCCATATCGCTGACATGATAAGTGTTAAAACCGCTTACATCCAAAGCGGTCAGGCTGGCGCAGTCTTCAAACATGTAAGCCATATTTTTTACCTGGCCGGTGTCAAAACTGCTGACGTCCAGAGCGGTCAGACTGCTGCACCCGTAAAACATATTGACCATAGATTCCACCTGGCTGGTGTCAAATCCGCTCAAATCCAGAGAGGTTAATTGGGCGCACCGGGCAAACATATTGGTCATGTCCTCTATCTGGCTGGTATCAAAATTTCCTCCGAAATGGATTTCTTTCAGATTGTCACACCCGCTGAACAGTTGGGCGCTCCTCGGATTTCCGATTACGCCTCCTTGCGCCGCGACAAATACATCACAGCCGTCCCGGCCCTGTTCCGCCCACGCGATCACGCTGCTGTTTCTGTCAGCTGACACATCCCAGTAGCTCATCCCCAGTTTGATCGGAATATCAGACATAGAATCCAGGAATGTAATGGTTTCTACCTCATCTTTCCGGATCTCTGTCCCAAATAATCCGTCTGCAGCGGAAAACCATAAAATACCATCGCTATGCCCCCTGAGCACGCCGTTTCCGCCGATTCTCCCCGCCACAATAACGAGAAGCTCCAGCGCCATAACAGCCGCAAAGCAGGCGGCCATTCTCCATGTCCATGTCCTGATTTCCCCGAAACCAAACCGTTTTTCATCCGGCTTTTCCCTGTTTTTCTTTTCTTCAGCCTGTTCTTTTTCCTCTGCTTTTTTCTTATTATCCTTTTCTATTCCGGCTTTCTTTTTCTTGTTTATTTTATCCTGCCCTCCCCGGCCCTGCTCTTCTTTACCCTTCTTTCTTTTTTCTTCCGTTTTTTTCTCATGGCCGGAATCGTTTTTCTCCGATTTTTTCTTTCCGCCGTCTTCTTTCTGAAGCCCCGTGTTCCAGTCCACACCGTACAGCGCCTGGTACAGCTCTGCACCGTTTCGCCATCTTTCCCCAGGCAGCAAAGCCAGGCCCTTCATCAGCGCCTCTTCCTGTTCCGGTTTGACGGATATCCCCAGCTGGGACGGCGGCTTTAGCTCTGCCCCGGCAACCCGTCTGCCTGCCAGCTCCGGCGGCTGTCCAGTAACCGCCTGGTAGATCACACCGCAAAGCCCGTACACATCGGACCATGGGCCGGCGCCGCCCTGGTTCAGCCCTGTCTCCAGCGCGTCCCACGGCTGGTTTCCCGTCTCCTTTGTCTCTTTTTTCTCTCCGCCAGGGGCGGCCAGGCGCCAGCCGCCCCAATGATCTGCCGAATGTCCCCGCTCCTTCAGCGCTGTCTCCGGCAGGCAAAAGCAATACCACAGACAGCTGCTGATAAGGATCCGCTCCGGGCTGATTCTGCCGTATACCCGTCCTTTCTCATGTTCCCCGGCTATCTCCCGGATCACCGGCTTCATCCAGGCCAAAACCAGTTCCGGGCTGTACCGCCCGTGGTTTTCCAGCAGGGCTGTCAGCGTTCTTTCCTGATCTGCCCTGATCTGCCAGGCAGATCTTTCCTCCCTTTTCTGACCCATGGGCCTTCCCCCTTTCTTCCTCATTGCAAATTAATACGTCAGAGCCTTTACTTTCGTTTACGCAGATGGCGGGGCAGAAGAGAATCCCTGGTGGGCGTGGCATAGTAATCCTGCCTCATAAAATAATCAAACAGAGAGCTGGGCGTTGGGCTGACCACATGGGACAGATCAAAATGCCGGATGTCCAGGCTGTATAAGCGGCTGCATCCCCGGAACATTTCCGTCATATACT
>CALWQE010000168.1 GCA_944383605.1 uncultured Lachnospiraceae bacterium | reverse complement strand
CAGATCACCAGCCAGATGCAGGAGCTGAAAGAATCCCGGGAGGAATTTACCTCCATTACCAACCATATGCAGGAGGGGCTGATTATCCTGAATGATAAAAGCTGCATTCTCTCCATCAACGACAGCGCCTGCCGCCTTCTCCATGCGCAGAACCAGCAGCTGGCCGGAGTTCCTGTCAGCGAAGTGACAGGGGATATCGACTTTATGGAAATCAGCCAGCAGGTGCTGAAAGGGCGCAGCGAAGAAAAAATTTTCCTGCTGGACAATAAATATTATCAGGTTCTGGCCAATCCTGTCTACACAGGAGACACTGTCCGCGGCGTGGTGCTGCTGATCCTGGACATTACAGAAAGCTATAATACAGAACATATGCGCCGGGAATTTTCCGCCAATGTCTCTCATGAGCTGAAAACACCGCTGACCTCCATCTCCGGCTACGCGGAGCTGATGCAGAACGGTATGGTAAAGCCGGAGGACGTCCAGCTGTTTTCCGGCCGGATCTACAAGGAAGCCCGCCGTCTGATCGACCTGGTGGAGGATATTATGAAGCTGTCCCAGCTGGACGAGAAGGCCACCTCTTTCCCTGTGGAAAATATAGACCTGTATGAAATGGCAGAGGATATCTGCGACCGGCTGTCCGGAGTCGCCAAAAAGAAAAATGTAGCCATGCGTATCGAAGGAGAGCGGCTCAGCATCTCCGGCGTCCGCCAGATTATTGACGAAATGCTGTTTAACCTCTGTGACAACGCCATTAAATATAATGTGCAGGGCGGCAGCGTGAGCATTTCCCTGCGCCATAAAAACGGCCTGGTCATTCTCTCAGTCAGCGACACCGGCATCGGCATCGCCAAGATTCACCACGACCGGATTTTCGAGCGGTTCTACCGGGTAGATAAAAGCCACTCCCGCCAGACCGGCGGCACCGGCCTGGGACTGTCCATCGTCAAACATGGCGCCCAGTACCATAACGCTACGATCAAGCTAAAAAGCAAGCCGGGGAAAGGAACAAAAATCTCCATTTACTTCCCCGACTAATGCAAAAACGTGTTATGATAAAAGCCCGTTTTTCTCCAACAGCGCTCTCACTGCCTCAGTCTCTGCTTCCGTTGCGCGGCAATGGGGCTGGGCGCAGACAGCGCTGCTGATTATCCCGCGCAGAACCATGGCTTCTTTGATGACAGGGACAAACAGGCTCCTGATGCCGTAAATCGCCATCAGGCTGTCGATTTTTTTCTGGCAGGCAGCCATCCCGGCCAGGTCGTCCCGGCGGGCTGCCCCGGCGAAGCCGGCTGAGATCTCCGGCGCGAAATTGGATGTTCCCGCCATACAGCCGTTTCCGCCGGACAGCAGGTTATGGGCGAAATTTTCATCAAAGCCGGAGAACACCTGGAAATCCGGCCTCTGCGCCTTCACCAGCGTAATAATGGCTCTGGTATGGTCCATATTGGGGACAGTATCTTTAATGCCCACAATATTTTCATACGTTAAAGCCAGCTTCAGGATTAATTCAGGATGAAGCTCATATCCGGTCACGCCGGGATAATTGTACAGATAAATATTTCCCTTTACCTCCCTGGCGATCCGGCCATAAAAAGCTTCCAGGCTGGAATCCGGCAGATTCACATAATAAGGGGAAATCACAATCACGCCATCGGCCCCCTGCTCCAGGGCATAGTTGGAAAAGTCGACGCATTCGTCCACTACCATACAATTTGTTCCCACAATCAGCGGTATCCTGCCATTTACTGTTTTTACCGCCCTTTTCACCAGCTGGCGCTTTTCCTCCATAGGAATGGCGAAAAATTCGCCGATGCTGCCCAGCAGCAGGATTCCGTCCATTCCCTTCTGAATCAGGTTCTCGTAAAGCCTGCTGTTTTCTTCCAGATCCGCATGTCCGTTCTGATCCATCACGGTCACTGCAGGCGTAATCCATTTCGCGTCCATATCCTATCCCACCTTTATCCATTTATTTTTGATTGGTTTTCTCCCTTTTCTTCCTGCGCGCTTTTCTTCACCGCTTCCTCACAGTGATAGAAACCCAGTCGTTCTGCCGGGTGGTTTCCAGAATTTCAAATTCCGGATTTTCCTCGAAAGCTTTCCGGACGTCCTCTTCTTTGGTATTGATGATTCCTGAGGTTATCATGACGGCGCCCTGCTTCATATGGCGGCCCGCTTCTCCGGACAGCATGATAATCACCGGCGCCAGGATATTGGCCACCACCAGATCATAGCAGCCGTACCCGGCAGCCTGGCGGGTCTGTTCATCATCAATCAGGTTTCCGGTGATAATAGGAAACTGCTCTGCCGGAATCCGGTTGACCCGGACGTTTTCCCTGGCAGCTTCTACTGCGTTTTCGTCCAGATCAGTGCCAAAAGCCCTTCCGGCTCCTAATTTTATGGCGGTAATACCCAGGATACCGCTTCCGGTTCCCACATCCAGGACGCTGTCTCCCAGCTTCAGATATTTCTGAATCTGCCGGATACACAGCTGCGTCGTCTCGTGCGCTCCGGTACCGAAAGCGGTACCGGGATCAATCTCCACGACCAGCTTGTCCCGGTGCTGTGCAGGAATTTCCTCCCAGGTAGGCTTAATCAGAATCTGGTCTACGGTAAAAGGCTTGAAATATTGCTTCCAGTTATTGATCCAGTCAGCGTCCTCAGTTTCTGAGACTGTGATTTCTCCGCTGCCCACATTTACGAAGCTTCTCAGCTCTTCCAGCCCTTCCTTCACCTGCCCTAATATCTGTTCCGTCTCCGCTTTCATCTCCAGATAGAAGGAAACTTTCGCCTGGCCGTCATCCGGCGGCAGCTCCGGCAGGATATCAATAAACATCCCTTTCGTCTCCGTCTCTGTCAGCGGCACATGATCCTCAATCTCAACGCCTTCGATTCCCAGTTCATCCAGCATGGCGCTGATCAGGTCTGTGGCCGCCGTTGTCGTATCGATCGTAAATTTTTTCCACTTCATTTTTCAAACAGATCCTTCAATCCTTTTTTCTTCTTCTTTTCCTTTTCTTCGCCCTTTTTCGGACGCTCTCCCATGGTTTCCTGGAAATGGCGCAGCGCTTCCTTCTGCTCCTCGTTCATCCGTTCAGGCACCTGCACCACCAGCGTGACATAGTGGTCGCCCCGGACAGCTTTATTCCGCAGGGAGGGAACGCCCTTGCCCTTCAGGCGGATCCGGGTATCGGTCTGGGTGCCCGGCTTCACTTCATACTCTACCTCGCCATCCACAGTCTTGATCCGGATCGGGCCGCCCAAAGCCGCCGTAGCGAAGCTGATGAATACGGTGGAATAAATATTCACATCCTGGCGCTTGAAGATCGGATGGTTGGAAACGATAATTTCTACCAGCAGATCGCCTCTTTCGCCTCCGTTGGTTCCCAGCTCTCCTTTTCCGCGGATCCGAACGCTCTGTCCATCGTCAATACCGGCGGGAATCGACACCTGGATCTTCTTTCTGGACTGGGTATAGCCGGTGCCGTAACAATGAGGACATTTCTCCTTCACAATGGTTCCCTTGCCGCCGCAGTCAGGACAGATCTGCTCGTTGCGCACCATGCCGAACATCGTCTGCTGGGTGGTGACGATCCGCCCCTTGCCGCCGCATTTGGGACAGGTCTGAGGCTGAGTGCCCGGCTTCGCGCCTGTGCCGCCGCACTCGGTACAGGTATCCTTCAGATTCATTTCAATTTCTTTTTCTGTGCCAAAAATCGCTTCCTCGAAGGTAATCCGCACAGAAGTTCTCAGGTTCGCGCCCTTCATCGGCCCGTTATATGCTCTTCTGCTCCTGCCGCCGCCGAACAGGTCGCCAAACAGATCTCCGAAAATATCTCCCATATCCCCGGTAAAATCGAAGCCGCCCGCTCCGCCTGCCCCGCCGTTTTCAAAGGCGGCATGGCCGAACTGGTCGTACTGACGTCTTTTTTCCGGATCGCTGAGCACGCTGTAGGCCTCTGACGCTTCCTTAAACTTGGCCTCCGCCTCCGGATTTCCCTGATTGGTATCAGGATGATATTTCTTTGCCAGGGCTCTGTAGGCTTTTTTCAGAGCCGCATCATCCGCGTCCCTGGAAACCCCCAGAACCTCATAATAATCTCTCTTTGTTTCTGCCATATGTGTATTCAACCTTTCCTTAACCTGGCCGGAGCCGGTTTTGTCGCCTTACCGTGAACGCAGTGGAGGGCGCTCCGCGAAATACGCGGCGCACCCTTCTCCTGCGGGCTGTCCGCAGCAGGCAGACAGCCCTTTTTATTCTCCTTGGGAAAGGCCTGCAGCCGCGGCCATTTCCCGCATCTTATCTTACACTTCCTTGTAATCCGCATCCACCACATCGTCAGCGCCGCCGTTTGCTTCCGGGCCGGGGCCTGCCTGACCTGCATTGCTCTGCTGTGCCTGCTCATACATTTTCGCGAATAACTGCTGTGCGTCATTCATCAGTTTTTCCTTGCCGGCTTTCAGCTCAGCTGCCTGAGATTCGGAAATCTCGCCGTTGGCGGTTGCCTCCAGCAGCTTCTTCAGGTCAGCCATATCCGCCTCTACCTGTGCTTTCGCGGAAGCGTCGATCTTGTCGCCTGCCTCCTCCAGCGCCTTCTCGGTCTGGAATACCATAGAGTCGGCATCGTTCCGGGCGTCAATGCCTTCCTTACGCTTCTTGTCCTGGGCCTCAAACTCAGCAGCTTCTTTTACCGCCTTGTTGATTTCAGCCTCAGACATATTGGAGCCTGCGGTGATGGTAATATGCTGCTCCTTGCCGGTACCCAGATCCTTTGCGGATACATTTACGATACCGTTGGCGTCAATATCAAACGTAACTTCGATCTGAGGCACGCCTCTTCTTGCGGGCGGGATTCCATCCAGACGGAACTGGCCCAGGCTCTTATTGTCCTTCGCAAACTGTCTCTCACCCTGCAGAACGTTGATATCCACCGCAGTCTGATTATCAGCAGCTGTAGAGAAGATCTGGCTGTGCTTTGTGGGGATCGTGGTATTTCTCTCAATAATTCTGGTCGCAATGCCGCCCATGGTCTCGATGGACAGAGACAGCGGGGTAACGTCCAGCAGCAGGATGTCGCCTGCGCCTGCATCGCCGGCCAGCTTGCCGCCCTGAATGGAAGCGCCGATCGCTACGCATTCATCGGGGTTTAAGTTCTTGGAAGGCTCTTTGCCGGTCAGCTGTCTTACCTTATCCTGTACTGCCGGAACACGGGTAGAACCGCCTACCAGCAGCACCTTATCCAGCTCAGAAGCATTCAGGCCCGCATCGCTTAACGCCCGGCGCACAGGCTCTGCTGTTCTCTCTACCAGGTCGTGGGTCAGCTCATCGAATTTCGCTCTGGTAATGGTCATATCCAGATGCTTCGGGCCGTCTGAGGTCATGGTGATAAACGGCAGGTTAATATTGGTTGTCGTAGCGGAGGACAGCTCCTTCTTTGCTTTCTCCGCCTCTTCCTTAATTCTCTGAAGAGCGATCTTATCCTTGGACAGATCAACGCCTTCCAGCTTCTTAAATTCAGCAACCATATAATCTACCAGCTTCGCGTCGAAATCATCGCCGCCCAGATGGTTATCGCCGGATGTGGCCAGCACTTCGATAACGCCGTCGCCGATCTCGATGATGGATACATCGAAGGTACCGCCGCCCAGGTCATATACCATGATCTTCTGCTCTTTCTCATTGTCCAGGCCATATGCCAGGGCCGCCGCTGTAGGCTCGTTGATGATACGCTTTACATCCAGGCCCGCAATCTTGCCGGCGTCCTTTGTCGCCTGTCTCTGAGCATCGTTAAAGTAAGCGGGCACCGTAATTACCGCTTCCGTAACGGTTTCGCCCAGGTAGCTTTCTGCGTCTGCTTTCAGCTTCTGCAGAATCATAGCTGAAATCTCCTGAGGAGAATATTTCTTGCCGTCAATTTCTACTCTATAATCGCTGCCCATACGTCTCTTAATGGAAGAAATGGTTCTCTCCGCGTTCGTAACTGCCTGGCGCTTTGCCAGCTCGCCGATCAGACGCTCGCCGGTCTTTGTAAACGCTACTACGGAAGGAGTCGTCCTGACGCCTTCAGAGTTGGTGATTACTACCGGCTTTCCGCCTTCCATAACCGCTACGCATGAGTTCGTTGTGCCTAAGTCAATACCTATGATTTTTCCCATAGTTCATTCCTCCTGAATCTATTCCTGTTTCTGATTGCCTTGTTAAAAATTTATTCTGTTTAATATATTTATTGAAAAGAGCTGTGCTCTTAGTTCGCTACCTTTACCATACTGTGGCGGATCACCGTATCCCGGTAAGTATAACCCTTCTGAAATTCCTCCACCACGATATTTTCTCCCGATTCTTCATCCTCCACATGCATCACTGCATTGTGCAGGTTGGGATCAAATTCCTTTCCCACCGCCTCGATGGGCTTTACCTCCATGTCGTCCATCATTTTCAGCAGCAGCTGATAGGTTTTATCCATGCCCACTGCAAAAGGCTCCTCTTTCTGTTCCTCCTCCAGCGTAGCCAGCCCCCGCTCAAAATTATCCACGATGGGAAGCAGCTTTTCAAAAACGCTTCTTACGCCTACTTCAAACATGGACGCCTTTTCTTTTTCTGTCCGTTTCCGGTAATTGTCAAATTCCGCCATGATCCGCTTTACCCGGTCGGTCAGTTCTTCGATCTGCTCATCCTTTTTATCTTTTTTCTTTTTAAAAAAGGACTTCTTGCCGCTGTCAGCCTGGCTGTTTTCCTCTCCGCCGTCCTTTTCCGGCTCTTCCGCCTGGCTGTCTGCGCCCGCCTCCGGCTGGTCTGTTTCCCCGGCAGTCTGTTCTTCTGCCGCCGGTTCTTCCTTTACAGTCTCATCTATCATTTCTTCTTTGTTCTGCTCTTCCACTGTCCTATTCACCTCTCTCATCCTCTGGCTCTTCCACAACTGGCCGGAATAAAATATCCAGCTGAGCCATCAGCGTTTTAAGGGTATCCATCACCTTCACATAATCCATGCGCTTCGGCCCTATGATTCCTATGGTTCCCCGAATGCCGCCTCCCAACTCATAGTTGGCGGTTACAACGCTGCAGTCCTTCATGGTCTGCACCGGCATTTCCTCGCCGATATACACCTGGATGCCTTCCTTTCCGTCTTCATCCAGGCTCTGCTTGACCAGATCCCGCAGCTGGTCTTTTTCTTCCAGCGTATGAATCAGCTCGCTGGCCGTCTGGCCGTCCGAAAGCTCCGGGTATTTAAAAATATTGGTAGCGCCGCTGGTATAAATCTGCATACCGCCGTCATTCCGTATGGCGTCTGCCACAGCGTTCAGGATCTTCCGCACCAGGCCGCCAAATTCCCCGGCCTGCTCTTCCAGATCCTTTACAATGCCCAGATTAATCTCATTGAGGGTCAGCCCGTTTAAATTACTGTTCAGCAGCAGATTCAGGGAAAGCAGATCCTGGGGTTCTATATCCCGGTCCAGATCCAATATTGTGTTTTTCACAATATTTCCTTCCACCACAATCACCGCCAGCAGCTTATGGTCGCCCATCCCCGACAGCTGGATAAATTTCAGCTTCGTATTATTATAACTGGGCCCCGTAATCATCGTGGCATAATTGGTATTCATCGCCAGCAGTTTCGCCATCTGCTTCAGAAGAAGCTCCACCCGGTCTACTCTCTGAATCAGGAAATCTTTCATCTCTGTGACCTCCTGATCCTTCGCTTCCATCAGCTCATCTACATACAGCCGGTACCCTTTATCTGTCGGGATTCTGCCTGCCGATGTATGAGGCTGGACGATCAGGCCCATCTCTTCCAGATCAGCCATCTCATTTCTGATGGTGGCTGAGCTCAGGTTTAAGTCAGAATACTTGGAAATCGTCCGGGAGCCTACCGGTTCCCCGGTTTCTTGGTAATTCTGTATGATGGCGCGCAGTATCTTCGCTTTTCTATCATCCAGATCCATCGAACTCCTCCTTTCTTCTGTCTGTTGTTAGCACTCGTTTATGTAGAGTGCTAACACTTTTCATGTATAAAATACCACTTGCCTTTCCCTTTGTCAATAGTTTTTTTATTTTTTCTTACAGCAGATAATACTGAAATACATAATTGCTGACATCCATCCCCAGCTCTGTCAGGCAGATCCCTTCTGCCGTATCCTGAACCAGGCCCTGCTCCTTCATCTGCCGGGTTACTGTCCCGTATACCTGGCTGAAGGGACGGCCAAACCGACGGAAAAAGTCAGAAAAAGAGATGCCCGCATCCATCCGCAGTCCCAGAAAGCAAAATTCCTCCATCTGGTTTTCCAGCGTAACAGAAACCGTTTCCCCGGTTACATCCTCCCCTGCCCGGATGCGCCGGATATATTCTGCCCGGTCTGCCAGATTCGTCCTTCTGACCATCCTCTTTGCCCTCCCGGCCTCCGGGTTCCTGCCGCTTTCCGCTTCCGTCTCCTGCTCTGTTTTTTCTCCTTTTTGCCCCGGCATATTTCTCTTTGCTTCTGTTTCTTCTATATAAGAAGCAGCCCCGACGCCAAAGCCCAGATACTGCTTTCCCTGCCAGTAGCCCTGATTGTGGCGGCAGGCAAAACCAGGACGGGCGTAATTGGATATCTCATATCGCTGATAGCCCCGGCCATTCAGAAAGGTTTTCGTCAGATGATATATTTCCCGCTCTTCCTCCTCATCAGGCAGCAGTCCTCTGTCCCGGCTGTTTTCCTTCCCGAAACGCTCATAAAATGGCGTCCCTTCCTCTATGATCAGGCTGTAGGCGGAAATATGCTCCGGCTGCAGGGCTGTCACCGCCTCCAGGGTTTTTTCCCAGCTTTTGGCCGTCTGTCCCGGCAGGGCTGACATCAGATCAATATTCCGGTTCCGGAAGCCTGCTTCCCCGGCCAGCCGCCAGCTGTCCAGAAATTCCTCCCATGTATGGATCCTGCCCAGAAGAGCCAGCTCCCGGTTATCCGCCGACTGCAGGCCAAAGCTGATCCGGCTGACGCCTGCCTCCTTCCAGCAGTCCAGCTTTTCCGCCGTCACGGTACCCGGATTGGCTTCCAGAGATACTTCCGCCCGGCTCTCCATCCGGAAGGATTCCCGTACCGCCTTCATGAGCCGGCGAATCTGCTCTCCCTTCAGAATGGACGGTGTCCCTCCGCCGAAAAACACCGTGTCCGCCTGATATCCGCGGGCATTCCGCCCGCCTGCCCGCCGGATTTCCTCCTCCAGCGCCTGGATATACGCCTCCTGCTCTTCTTCTCCCCCAGGGCCGGAGAGGAAATCACAGTAAGCGCATTTTCTGATGCAAAAAGGGATATGAATATAAATCCCCAGCGGCGTCCTTTCCTGATCCTCTGATTTCATCAATGAAATCCCCTCCTTTGCTGCATGATCTTTCTCTGTCTCCTTCTGTTTCTCTCTCTGGACAGGCGAGCCGGGAGGAATGTTCCATCTTCCGGACAGTCCCTGTCAGCTGGAAAAGGACGGCAGCCTGCCGTCCTTTTTTCTTTTCCGCGGAAAGCCCCGCTTTCTTTTCCTTTATTTCATAGGAAACTGCGTTCCCTATGAAACAAAAATGCTCCGCAGGATCGCACTGCGGCGGAGTTGAATATATCGCTGAAGCGATCCGCCGCAGGCGGAGAATCCTGCAAAGCAGGATTCTTTTTTATCTGTCATCCAGCTTCAGCACGCTCATGAAAGCCTTCTGGGGAATCTCCACATTTCCGATCTGGCGCATCCGTTTCTTTCCTTCTTTCTGCTTCTCCAGCAGCTTTCTCTTCCGGGTAATATCGCCGCCATAGCACTTTGCCAGCACATCCTTGCGCATGGCCTTTACCGTCTCTCTGGCGATGATCTTGCTGCCGATAGCCGCCTGGATCGGAATCTCAAACAGATGGCGGGGGATTTCCTCCTTCAGCTTTTCGCACATCTTTCTGCCTCTCTCATAAGCGGTAGACTGATGTACGATAAAAGAAAGGGCATCCACTTCTTCCTTATTAATCAGAATGTCCAGCTTCACCAGATCAGACTGCTGATATCCTTTGATCTCATAATCAAAGGAAGCATATCCTCTGGAACGGGATTTCAGGGCATCGAAAAAGTCATAGATAATCTCATTCAGCGGCAGCTCATACCGCAGCATCGCCCTGGTGTCTTCCAGATATTCAGTGCTGACGTATACGCCCCGCCGCTCCTGGCAGAGGGTCATAATGGCGCCGATAAACTCTGTCGTAACCATGATTTCCGCCTTTACCACCGGCTCCTCCATATATTCGATCTCTGAAGGATCCGGCATATTGGAAGGATTGGTCAGCTCAATCACTTCCCCATTGGTTTTATGCACCCGGTAAATTACGCCAGGCGCCGTCGTCACCAGATCCAGATTATATTCCCGTTCCAGCCGTTCCTGAATAATCTCCAGATGGAGCAGCCCCAGGAAACCGCAGCGGAAGCCAAAGCCCAGGGCGATGGACGTCTCCGGCTCAAACTGAAGGGCCGCATCGTTGAGCTGCAGCTTCTCCAGGGCGTCCCGCAGGTCATTGTACTTGGCTCCGTCAGCCGGGTACATGCCGCAGTATACCATAGGCGTCACCTTCTTATAGCCTGGCAGCGGTTCGGCACACGGCCTGTTCAGCGCTGTGATCGTGTCACCCACCCGGGTATCCTTGACATTTTTAATGCTGGCAGTCAGATAGCCTACCATCCCGGCGCTCAGCTCATCACAGGGGATAAACTGCCCTGCGCCGAAATAGCCCACCTCCACCACCTCAAAGGAGGCTCCGGTAGCCATCATCAGAATCTGATCTCCCTTTTTCACCCTTCCTTCCCGGAGCCTGCAAAATACGATAACGCCCCGGTAGGAATCATACAGGGAATCGAAAATCAGCGCTTTCAGCGGCGCCTCCGGATCTCCCTGGGGCGCGGGAATCTTTTCCACGATTGCCTCCAGCACCTGCTCCACATTCAGACCGGTTTTTGCCGAGATCCGCGGCGCATCCTGGGCCTCGATCCCGATTACGTCCTCGATCTCCTCCGCCACCCTGTCCGGATCCGCGCTGGGCAGGTCGATTTTATTGATAACCGGAAAAACCTCCAGGTCATGATCCAGGGCCAGGTAAACATTGGCCAGCGTCTGGGCCTCGATTCCCTGCGCGGCGTCCACTACCAGGACAGCGCCGTCACAGGCCGCCAGGCTTCGGGAAACTTCATAATTAAAATCCACATGGCCAGGTGTGTCAATCAAGTTAAAAATGTACTCCTCCCCGTCCTTCGCCCGGTAAACCGTCCGGATGGCCTGAGACTTAATGGTGATTCCCCTTTCTCTTTCCAGATCCATATTATCTAAATCCTGTTCCTGCATCTCCCGGCTCTTCAAAAGGCCGTTCATCTCAATGATGCTGTCTTCATGTTTTTTTTTTCTTTTTTTGTTATTTTTTTT
>CALWQE010000167.1 GCA_944383605.1 uncultured Lachnospiraceae bacterium | reverse complement strand
TATACTAACACACGTTCGAAAAAAAATCAAACTTTTTTTGAAACATCTGTTCGAAAACCAGTTGACAAACGTGTGTTCGCCGAATATAATGGAAATAGTTAAACAAACGTTTGTTCGCAACATATGTTCGCCATTGTGCGTTATACATGATCCTGTCTGACTGCGCCGGAAATCCGGGAATTTCACGATCCCGCTCAGCCCGTCCAGCCATCGGATACAGGAAACAGCTGCAAAAGATGGATTTCAGAAGATAAATTCAGGAGAAATGGGGATTGGATATGAATCATACGGAAGCTTTCAGAAAAGATTTTTACCGCAGCAGAGGCAGAAAACCGGAGCATTGCCGCCGGTATAAAATGCTTCTGGCAGCCGCGGCTGCTGTAATCATCAGCATCCTGCTGTTTGGTATTACAGTCCGCAGCGTGCAGGCCAGAGAGCCGGAGGACAGCCGCGTCAAATATTACACCTCCATCCAGATCCGCAGAGGCGATACGCTGTGGGAGATAGCGGACAAAATCGCGGATACCTATGGACTGGATACCCGCGACTGTGTAGAAGAACTGAAATTTATGAATAATATGAAAACCGACACCATTCATACAGGCAATTATCTGACGGTGTTTTATTATTCCGGACAGGAGCAGTAAAGCGCCGGCTGCGCAAAGCGCTTGCAGCACGAAGATATGGAAGCAGTGGGAGAGGAGCGGGGTCATTTATCCCGTTTTTCTCTCAGCTTTACTTTATTTCTTGCCGACCGCCGATTCTGATCTTCAATGGCCGCGTAATGCTTCCTGGTAGTATTTACATCGGAATGGCCCAGCACATCTGCCACCAGATAGATGTCCCCTGTTTCCTGATAAAGGTTGGTTCCATATGTACTGCGCAGCTTGTGAGGGGTGATGTTTTTCAGCACCGTTACGGAACGGGTGTATTTTTTTACCAGGTTTTCTACGCTCCGGACATTAATTCTTTTTTTCTGGATCGAAAGGAAGAGAGCGTTCTCATGGCCTTCCGCCGGAACGATCTGTTTCCGTTCCTCCATATAGTCCCGAAGCGCTTCCTCCACCTCATCGCTGAAATAAACGATTACTTCCTTGCCGCCTTTGCGGTGGATTTTAATCCCGTCATTTTTAAAATCCACATCCCCCAGATCCAGGCCCACACATTCGGACACACGGATCCCGGTTCCCAGCAGGAGAGAAATCAGAGCCAGATCACGCACTTTGGTTTTGTTATGAAAAATTTTCTGGGATTTGGTCAGCTGATCTCCCTGCTCCACATGATCCAGCAGCATAGCCACCTCATCGATATCCAGGCGGATAATCGCCTTGTCAGATACTTTCGGCAGATCGACCAGCGCCGCAGGGTTATTTTTTATCATCTCATGGCGGTAGAAAAAATGATAGAATGTTTTCAGGGAAGATACCTTCCGCATAATCCCCCGTTCCTTATTCATATGTTCTTTATTGGCCTGTTCCGCTGTATCTTTATGATAATATTTCAGATATTCCATATATTCCATCAGGTCAGAAGGAGTCAGCCTGTCCAGCACCTCCAGAGAAATATCCCGTTTTTCCGTATTTTTCAGTTCCGGATTATTTTTTACCAGATAGTCGAAAAATATATTCAGATCATAAGCATAGGCGATCCGGGTTCTGGAAGATGTCGTCGGCTCAATGCCCCGGAAAAAATCCTTTACAAAGGGTGGGAGAGCGGCAATCAGCTGCCTTAGCTTCTGCGTATTTTCAATATCCACCTGTTCATAATATGGCCTGTTTCCCATATCACGGCTGCCTCCTTTCATCCCGTTCCGGCCATCCTTTGATGCCGCCGTTGAGAATTGCAGAAAACATTCGTTCCTTTACCCCGGGATTATCCTGGTTCAGCTGCCGCAAAAGCTGCTTTGCATATTCCCGCCTGGTATAGCCGTCCGCGGGACAGGGGCTTTTGCTGACCGGCAGATCCATAAGATGCTGGAAGCCGATAATATCCGCTTCCGGAACATAGAGCAGCGGCCGGATTACCGTCAGATCCATACGATCCAGATAGGTATAAGGCGAAAAGGAGTAAAAGCGTCCCTCATAGATTAAGGAAAGAAGCATCGTTTCAATCACATCGTCCCGATGATGGGCATAAGCGACTTTGTTGCATCCCAATTCCCTGGCCTTTTCATTAAAAGCTCCTTTGCGCATTTTTGCACACAGCGAACAGGGGTTAGATTCTTTCCGCTCCTCAAAAATAATCTGGCCGATTTCACTTTTCACAATCGTATATCCAATATCCATCTGGCGGCACAATTCCTGAATCCTGCTCAGGTCAAAGCCAGGAAAACCCAGATCCACCGTAATCGCCTGCAGTTGAAATGGATGGGGGTAAAAACGTTTCAAACCGTGAAGAGCATAAAGAAGAGTCAGACTGTCCTTACCGCCGGAAATCCCCACGGCAATCCGATCGCCAGGCGCAATCATATGGTAGTCATCCACAGCCCGCCTGGTATAGCTTAAAAGTTTCTGTAATTTCATAATACGGTTTTCCTTTCTTATTGTTTCCCTACTTATTTAGTATATAATAAATAAAGAAGGAAGGCCAGTCTGTTTTTTGCGATACGATTGCCAGACAGTATTTCAAAGCGTCTGGACAGTTTCCGGAAATATCGTACAGAATGGCTGACAGCCCAGCAGATGAACGGAGGAAAACAGGATGACAGAATATCTAAAAACCTTTTCAGAACAGATTCTCAAACAGATCGAAAAACTTTCTCTTCCAGAAGAGATCCGTGTGCGGATGATCGAAACAGATCAGCTGGTTTTCAACCCGGATTTCCGAAAGTTTTGCCAGGAAAATACCTGCGGCAGCTATGGCGCCGCATACAGCTGCCCGCCGGACGCCGGAAGTCCGGAAGAATTGATCGCCAGGGTAAAATCATATCCTCTGGCGCTGGTTTATCAGATATACCGGGCATATCCGGAACTGGAAACACCGGTATATCAAAACCGTTCCCTGATTCTGGAAGCCCGTCTGGCCCATCAGGAAGCCGGAGACCAGATCCAGCAGCTTCTGGAAAAGTATCCGGCAGCTTATCACGCCATTGGGTCAGGCAAATGTATTTTATGTCAGAAATGCGCCAGACTGGAAAATCAGCCATGCCGCAAACCGGACAGGCTCCGGATCTCCATGAGCGCATATTGCATCGACGTCAGTCGGATGGCCCAGACATGCGGCCTGGAATTTGGAGACAGCATCCATACCTTAACATATTTCGGATTATTCTGTGTCAGACCGTTAAACGATTGAAAAAAGGGATTGAAGGTTTTGGCGCAACAAATATGGATGGAACGATTGAAAGACGGTTATCCGCAGGAGAGAAGTGATATCTGCAACTATTCGCAAAACTCAACTTTAACGAATAGTTATAGGTTTCCCCATACCTCGCCCGCGTAAAGATTCAAAATCAGGCCAATAGTTTACATAATATAATTATGTAAACTATTGGCCTGCCTTCCATCACCGTACTGCAAATCACTGTCAGAATTTAAGCGGGATAGATTTACATAAATATATTATGTAAATCTATCCCGCTTATTTATTTGCTTACTTTGCTTATTTGTTTACTTATTTACCTGTTTGTTTACTTTGTTACTCTGATGCCCCATGCACCCGTCAGATTTTCATCTTTGCCGGTACGTTGGCTGCCGGGCGCATGCAGGTTTACTTTCTTGCTTCTGCGCATTCTGCTCAAAGGCTGTCAATCACCCCGGCAATGGTTTCCAGAAATGCCTCTTCACCCCACCGGTTTAGTTTCATGATTATCCCCTGGCTTCCTCCCGCGGTAATCACAGACAAAAAATAGTTTCCATCGCGTCCGGCCATTGTAATGGACATGCTGACCCGATTGCCGCCAGATCTCCAAAATAGCTGTCATAAATGCCGAAAAAATCCGCACCCTGAACAGCCGTTCCCTCTGCCATGGATATCTCCTCCCAGGCGCCCTGGTTAAATTCTGCGGTCAGCCCGGCACAGAAGGTATCATACAGCTGGGTAAAAGCCTCTTCCTTTTTATAGGCGCCCA
>CALWQE010000166.1 GCA_944383605.1 uncultured Lachnospiraceae bacterium | reverse complement strand
GTTTTGGCGGCAGAAGAGCTGTGGATGGATATTACGCTGAAAAAAGACGGACAGCTGGCAGAAAACAGATGGAAAAAGTGTCGTTATATTATTAGTTTGATAAATAATCAAAATAATCTGAATAATTAAAAAAGCATTGACAAAACCTTTTCTGTGTAGTATGATAATACCTGTCCAAAGGACATAAGCGCGAGTGGCTCAGTGGTGGAGTATCGCCTTGCCAAGGCGAGGGTCGCGGGTTCGAATCCCGTCTCGCGCTCTTCTGTTTTTATAAAAATTCCTGAGAGATCAGGGATTTTTTGTTGTTTCATAGGAAACTGCGTTCCCTATTGGGATTCTGACCATATCCATATTTCCGATGCAAAGCTTCATGGAAGGAAAGCGCTGCGGGAATGTGCGGATGCGGCGATGGAAAACTGCAGAATCCCCGGCGCCGCGGGAGCCGGACTGTGTGAAAGAAAAAGGAGAGGAGCCGGCGTGATATGGCGGCAAAAATAAGTAAGAAAACAGATGGCCGCAATGCCAGCCGGAATGGTAAGGCGCTGCGGATGATCTTGTATCTTTCCATCCCTACTATCATCGAACAGATTCTGTCCACCCTGCTGCAATATGTGGATACAGCGATGGTAGGGCAGCTGGGAGAGGAGGCGACGGCCTCTGTCAGCATTACAACGAACATTACCTGGCTGGTAAACAGTGTCCCCGGCGCCATCGGGACGGCAGTCCTGGTGCTGATCGCCAGGGCCGCCGGGTCCGGCGGCCGGGAGCAGGTCAGGAAGCTGTCTCAGCAGGCCTTTCTGCTGGCTGGGGCAGCGGGACTATCTTTGGGACTGGTATCTGTGGCGCTCAGTCCTTATATTCCCCGGTGGATGGGCGGCGAGCCTGCCATTTGGGAAGACGCCAGCCGTTATTTTTTTATTATCAGTATTCCGATGGTGTTCCGGGCTTTCAGCAATGTGCTGGGCGCGGCGCTTCGTGCTGTCCAGAATACACGGACGCCTATGGTGATCAATGTGGCTGCGAACTGCCTGAATATCGGGCTGAACTATCTGCTGATCTATGCCGCCGGGCTGGGGGTGGCGGGAGCGGCGATTGCTTCCGCTGTTTCTTATGTTCTGGCCGGCGTGCTGATGATCCGGGCTTGTATGAGGCATCCGATGCTGCAGTGGAGGCTGCCGGAGTTTTCTGCAGACCGGAGGCTGCTGGCAGAATGCGCCAAGGTGGGGCTCCCGGTGCTGGGCAGCAGCGTGGCGTCCTGTCTGGGCTATGTGGTGTTCGCCAGCCTGGTGTCAGGGATGGGGACGACTGTGTTCGCGGCGCATTCTATTGCGGTGACGGCGGAGACGATCTTTTATGTGCCGGGCTATGGCCTGCGGACGGCAGCCTCGGCGCTGATCAGTACGGCCAGGGGAGAAAAGGATTTGGACAAGTTAAAAACGGTAGGAAAGATGAGCGTTCTGCTTACCGTAGCGATGATGTGCTGCAGCGGCTTGCTGTTGTTCCTGGCAGCCCGGCCTCTGATGCGGATCTTTACCCCCAGCGCCCGGGTGATCAGCCTGGGTGGGGAAATGCTCCGTCTGGTAGCTTTGTCTGAGCCTTTTTTCGGCTTGATGGTAATTCTGGAGGGCATTTTTTACGGCCTGGGCCGTACCCGCTATGCTTTCTTTGTGGAAACGGCAGGGATGTGGGGCGTCCGGATTTTCTTTACGTTTCTCTGCGTCCGGGTATGGGGGCTGGATCTGCGGGCTGTCTGGTATTGCATGATCGCGGATAATGTGTGCAAAGCGGTTCTTTTCTCGCTGCCTTTTGTGGTTTCGCAAAAAAAACTGTTTTCCCAGATTTCCCGGCAGCCATGAACTCTTTGCCATAATGTCAAGTGATGGCACACTTAACCTGCGCGTCTTAAAGCCGGAGTCCCTTAACATCCTTGATTCGGGCAAGGATTATATTGCAGCTGCAGCTGACAATCCCAGGCAAAGGATCAATAATTTCACGAATCAGAATTTCCATCTCTTCATTAGAGGCACATACTGCGTGAACATGAAGCTTATCTTTGCCAGTTACTCGATACACCTGGGTAATTGTTTCATTTGATTTCAGAAGCTCGCTTACAGCTGCCAGTGCGTCTGGCTGCGTTTCTATCTCAAAATAGCAGGACACCGCTCCGCTGATACGCTGCGGATTAATGATTGTGGTGTATTCTTCAATGATTCCTCGTTGCTCCAATGCCTGAATACGGGCTTTCACGGCCACCCGGGAGATTCCGACCTTTTCCCCAATTTCTGAATAAGAGGCCCTTGCGTT
Source organism: uncultured Lachnospiraceae bacterium (assembly GCA_944383605.1). Lineage (GTDB taxonomy): Bacteria > Bacillota > Clostridia > Lachnospirales > Lachnospiraceae > Paralachnospira_A. Next base: position 1,452 of record CALWQE010000166.1, on the reverse strand, counting down.
TTCAATCAGCAGTCTGATTATTTTTTGATCCAATGTATCTAATCCTTCAAGAAACAAAATAGTATCTCCTTTCTGCGTGTCTATACTTCATTATAATTCAATCACAACATAAAGTAAATGGAAGATTGACTTTAGACATTATCATTGCTATAATTGTTACATTGTGTAAGCTTAATGTTTCGTTTAGGAGGCGACATGATGGATACAGATTTAACCCAAGGTCCCGTTATGCGGTCGATGCTGCGCTTTGCCGTTCCCATGATTTTAGGGAATCTTTTGCAGCAGTGTTATAATGTGGCGGACACTTTAATTGTAAGCTGGTATCTTGGCCCGAACGCTCTGGCGGCGGTAGGGTCATCCTTTACATTGATGACATTTCTCACGTCCATTCTTTTGGGATTGTGTATGGGAAGCGGGGTTGTTTTCTCCATGCGGTTTGGCAGGGGAGATGAAAAGGGCCTTCGGGAAAGTTCCCAGGCATCATTTGTCCTCGTTGCCGGCCTTACCATCATCTTAAATATGATTGCCTTTATATGTCTGAATGGCATCAGGCTGTTTTTACAGGTTTCGGATGAGACTATTTGGGAAATGATGAGGGCATATCTGACTGTGATTTTCTGCGGCATTGTCGGGACTTTTCTGTACAACTACTTTGCCTGCTACTTGCGTGCCATCGGTGATTCGGTAACGCCGTTAATCTTTTTGGCAATTTCGGCCCTGCTGAATATTGGTTTGGATTTATGGTTTGTAGTGGGATTAAAACGTGGCGTGTCAGGGGCGGCTGAAGCTACAGTAATCTCTCAATATGTTTCAGGGATAGGATTAGGTGTTTTTGCTTTGATTCGTTGTCCGCAGCTGCGTCCGCGGCGGGGCGATCGGGTTCTCTGGTCAAAAATCAGGGAAATCGCCAATTTCTCCCTTCTGACCTGTGTGCAGCAGTCTGTGATGAATCTTGGAATCCTTATAGTGCAAGGCCTGGTCAACAGCTTTGGCCCTACTGTGATGGCAGCTTTTGCGGCTGCGGTAAAAATTGATTCCTTTGCCTATATGCCGGTGCAGGAGTTTGGCAACGCATTTTCTACCTTTATCGCGCAAAATTATGGCGCGCAAAAGAAAGACCGTATTCGTGCCGGGCTAAAAGGTGCGATTCTGACTTCTCTGGCCTTTTCCATCGCCATATCGGTGCTGGTCTGGCTGTTTGGTACCCAGCTGATGCAATTTTTTGTTGATCCTGGAGAAAGGGACATCATTTATGAAGGAATACGGTATCTGCATATTGAAGGCACGTTCTATTGCGGAATTGGATGTCTGTTCCTGCTTTATGGCCTATATCGTGCTTTGGGAAAGCCTGGTATGAGTGTGATCTTGACCATATTTTCACTGGGCACCCGGGTTGCCCTGGCCTATCTTCTTTCCGCTGTCCCTGCAGTAGGAGCAGTAGGAATCTGGTGG
>CALWQE010000165.1 GCA_944383605.1 uncultured Lachnospiraceae bacterium | reverse complement strand
GCAGAGTAATCCCCGCTGTGGATACAGGCCCGAAGCCTGCGCCGGCTGACGGCGGGGCTTCGGGCATTCGGGAAGCAAAGGACTTTTCCGAAATAGAAAAAGGGCGGCGCCGGAGGGCAGCGCTCCTTTTGCTGTACCCTTCCGGAGGCTTTTTTGCGTATGGCAGTTGTTTCAGGATATATTGAACATATAATTTTCCGCAATCAGGAAAACGGCTACACCGTACTGGAGCTGTCCTCCGGAGGTGAGTCTATGACGCTGGTAGGAACCTTTTCTTACATAGCAGAGGGAGAATACATCGAGGCGGAGGGCGAGCTGACGGAGCATCCGGTTTACGGGGAGCAGCTGCGGGTAACGAGGTATGAGAGCAAAGCTCCGGAGGACATGGCATCTATCGAACGGTATCTGGGTTCCGGCGTGATTAAGGGCGTGGGCCCCTCACTGGCAGCCCGGATCGTGAAAAAGTTTAAGATGGATACCTTCCGCATTATGGAGGAGGAGCCCGAACGGCTGGCGGAGGTGAAAGGCATCAGCGAGTCCAAGGCGCTTCAGATCGCCCGGCAGGCGTCTGAGAAACGGGAACTGCGCCAGGCGATGATCTTTCTGCAGCAATACGGAATTTCTGTTAATCTGGCTGTAAAAATCTATCAGCAGTATGGTTCTGATATTTATTCCGTCATCAAAACCAATCCCTATCAGATGGCCGACGACATTCCTGGCGTAGGCTTTAAAATTGCGGACGAAATCGCCGCCCGGGTGGGCATCCATACCGATTCGGATTTTCGGATCAAAAGCGGTCTGTTTTATGTAGTGATGCAGGCGCTGGGAAACGGCCATGTGTATCTGCCTACAGAGAAACTGAAAACCCTGGCCGGCCAGCTGCTTCAGGTAGAGCTGGATTCTGTGGAGCGGCACATTATGGATCTGGTGATGGAGAAAAAGCTGGTAGTGAAGGATGTGCCGGAAGGACAGGGAATTTACGCGGCGAAATATTATTATATGGAGCTGAATACAGCGCGGATGCTTCATGATCTGAATATCCGCTATGACGTGCCGGACATCGAGATTCAGGCCCGGCTGGATCAGATCGAAAAGCAGGCGGGGCTGGTGCTGGAGGAGGAGCAGCGCCGGGCTTTTATCAAGGCAGTGACCAACGGCCTCCTGATCGTGACCGGCGGGCCGGGTACCGGTAAGACGACAGTGATTAAAACAATGATCCAGTTTTTCGAATCGGAGGGAATGGATATCCAGCTGGCGGCCCCTACCGGGCGGGCGGCGAAGCGGATGACAGAGGCCGCCGGCTGCGAGGCCCGTACCATTCACCGGATGCTGGAGCTGACGGGCGTGCCGGATGAGGAGACTGTGGCAGAACGGTTTGAGCGCAACGAACAGAACCCGCTGGAGACGGATGTGGTCATTATCGATGAGATGTCTATGGTGGATATTTCTCTGATGCACGCCCTGCTGAAAGCGATTCCGGCCGGTACGCGGCTGATTCTGGTGGGAGATGTGGATCAGCTGCCCAGCGTGGGCCCGGGCAATGTGCTGCGGGATATGATTGTTTCGGAACGTTTTGAGGTGGTGAAGCTGAAAAAGATCTTCCGCCAAGCGGCGCAGAGCGACATTATTGTCAACGCCCATAAAATTAACGGGGGAGAATGGATCGATCCAACGGCCAGGAGCCGGGACTTCCTGTTTATCCAGCGGCCGGACGCCAATGCCATTATCAACGCGGCCATTACCCTGGTGAAAAACAAACTGCCCGCCTATGTCAAAGCGCCCATGTATGAGATCCAGGTGATGACTCCGATGCGCAAAGGTTCCCTGGGTGTGGAACGGCTGAATACCATTCTCCAGGAATATCTTAATCCGCCTGATCCGTCGAAAAAGGAGAAGGAGACGGGAAGCGGCCTCTTCCGGGAGGGGGACAAGGTGATGCAGATCAAAAACAATTATCAGCTGGCCTGGGAAGTGCGGGGAAAGCATAATATCGTGGTGGATAAGGGAGAGGGGATTTTTAACGGAGATATGGGCGTCATCCGGGAGATTAATCTTTTTGCGGAGACCCTTACCGTGGAGTATGACGAAGGACGGCTGGTGGAATACAGCTTCAAGCAGCTGGAGGAACTGGAGCTGGCTTACGCCATCACCATCCACAAATCCCAGGGAAGCGAATATCCGGCGGTGGTGATCCCGCTGCTCAGCGGGCCCAGGATGCTGATGAACCGAAACCTGATCTACACAGCAGTAACCCGGGCGAAGTCCTGCGTCTGCATCGTCGGCTCCGTTCAGACCTTCCATGAAATGGTGGCCAACGAGAGACAGCAGAGACGGTATTCCAGCCTGGATCTGCGGATAAAAGAGATTAACTGAAAAAATGGAAATGGAGTGAATCAGACGGAGTATAAAAAAATCAGAAGAATGCAGTATCTGGCAAGGAAAGCGGCAAAGCCCTGCCTGGATCTGCTGTTTCCCAGGATCTGTCCGCTGTGCAGGCAGATCGTAACGAAGGAGGATGGGCTGATCTGCCCGGCCTGCAGGCCAAAGGCGGAAAGACTGCTGCTGCAGGAGCCGCTGTGTAAGAAATGCGGCAAGCAGCTGGAGGATGAAATCCAGGAATATTGCCGGGACTGTCAGGTTCGCCCCAAAGCCTTTGACTGGGGCGTGTCAGTTTTTGCCTACCGGGATGAGATGAAAGAGTCCATGATGGGCTTTAAATATCAGAACAAGAGAGAATTTGGGGATTATTACTGCCAGCAGATCATAGCCCGCTGCGGGGAGCGGCTGAAGCAGGCGGGAGCCCAGGCGGTGGTTCCGGTACCCCTCCATAAGAAAAAGCTGCGGGCGCGGGGCTATAACCAGGCGGAAATCCTGGCCCGGCGGCTGGGAGAAGCGCTGGAACTTCCCGTATACCCGAAAGGGCTGATCCGCCTGAAAAATACAGAGCCCCAGAAAAACCTGGGCCGCGGCCAGAGAGGCCGGAATCTTTACCATGTCTTTCAGAGAGGAACACTTCCAGAGCATATCAGGCGAATTATCCTGACAGACGACATCTACACGACAGGAGCGACCATGGACGCCTGCGCCAGAGCCTTGCTGCAGACCGGGGTGCAGAAGGTGATCTGCGTCAGTGTCTGCAGCGGAAGGAACTGAGGCGGCTTCTTTTGCGTCCGGGCGGATAACAGCCTTTAAAAAATGTTTATTCAGGAGCAGTGCCTAGGAACGTATCTTCAAACTGCGGAACCGGTTCAGGAAGCCCATCAGCTCCTGCTTCCTGGGCATAGCCAGGCCGGCGGGGAGCCAGCCGTTTTCCATGGCGACGGCCTCCAGTCCTTTTTCCTGCACCAGCTTCATCAGCTGGCCGGCGATGGCGGGCAGGCTCCGTTTGCCGTCGATCAGGCGGCGCAGGGCGTACAGGGTCATATAGGCCAGGGCCTCTGTCTGTTCCTGGTCAGCCAGCTGCTCCAGCCCCCGCAGGTCGATCTGCTCCCGGTTGATGGATACGGTCTCCCGGCCCATGGTTTTCAGCTTAACCCTGGGATCTCTTGCAATGGCGGGCAGAGGCTCCGGCGCCCGGTGGAAATCCAGGGCTCCCTCCGGCATGGGCAGGGAGGCGGTGGGAGCGTATGCCGCTGCTTTTTCCCTGGCCAGGGCGGTGATGTCAAAGGGCTGGTAACAGTCCATCTGAATCACCAGGTCTGCAATGTGAAAATAAGCCCCTGAGCTGCCTGCCACGATGACAGAGGACACGCCGGCTTTTTCGTACAGGGGGCGCACTCTTTCGATAAAGGGGGTAATCGGCTCTTTGTCCCTGCTGATGACCTCCTGCATCAGCTCGTCCCGGATCATAAAATTGGTGGCGCTGGTGTCCTCGTCGATCAGGAACAAAGATGTGCCCGCTTCCAGCCCCTCCGCCACATTGGCTGCCTGAGAGGTGCTGCCGCTGGCGTCCTCTGTGGTAAAATGGCGGGTGTCCCCGCCGCCGGGCAGGTTGTTGACGAAAAGAGAGATGTCGGTGTTGTGGATGCACCGCCCATCCTCCGCCCGGATTTTCAGCGCGGTATCGTCTGTGAGCACATATTCCCGGCCGTCATTGCGGATATGGTTATAGACGCCCAGCTCCAGCGCCTTCAGCAGAGTGGATTTGCCGTGATAGCCGCCGCCTACGATCAGGGTGATCCCCCTGGGGATTCCCATGCCGGAGAGAGAGCCGTGGTGAGGCAGCTCCATCGTCACCCGGAGAGAATCAGGGGAGCGAAATGGCACAGCGTCCTTCATGGGCAGCTGGGACACGCCGCTGCGCCGGGGGAGAATGGCGCCGTCAGCCACAAAGGCGCATAATCCCATCCGGGGCAGCGCTTCCCGGATAAAATGCTGATCCTCAGCCAGATGAATGACCCCTTCGATTTCTTTCGGGTTCAGACTTTTGTATAAAAGGGAAGCCTGGATTGCCCTGGGGAGGAACTCAAAGAAAATTTTAATCAGCTCGGTAGAATTGATGGTTCTTCCATTGGCAGGAAAGCCTACCTCCAGACGAACCAGCAGCCGTCCGGTATCAGGAGACAGCGTGCAGCAGGTGCGTTCCAGAACTTCCTGTCCGCACCGGCTGACGGAAATCAGCCCGCTTTTCCCGGAACCTTTTGCTTTGAAATTGTATTTTTCAATTTCCTGGCCGAACCGGCGGGTCAGGTTATCCTGAAGAGCGATTCGGGTATAGGGCTTTTCCAGATAGGACAGCGGGAAGCCGGCCTGCTTTCCTTCTATTATAATGCTGACCTTGGAGGGGGCGGCGAAGGGGTCGCCCTGCACATGGTCGATAGACAGCACAAAGCCGGGGAACTGATACTGTCCCCGTGTATCCTTATAGGCGGGGTAGCCCTTTCGGTTAATGGCGTATAATAAATTTTTCAGATCATCAGAACGTTTCATGAAAAAAAACCTCCTACGAAAAATATGCTCCGGCAGACGGCGGCCCAAATTCCGGCCTCTGCCTTTTCTGCTAGGATTATATCATGCATAGGATTTTTCGCGCCAGTCTTGACTATTCCTGTAATCTGTGGTAAACTGTACTGGCGAATGGAAGAAAGAAGGTCTTTTTTTTTTGACCTAAAATGAAGCGAGCATCAATCATAAACGGAGGTGGAAGTCGTGCGCGTTAAAATCACATTGGCATGTACAGAATGCAAACAGCGGAATTACAACATGACAAAGGATAAGAAAACCCATCCTGACAGAATGGAAACCAAGAAATACTGCAGATTCTGCAAGACTCACACACTGCACAAGGAAACCAAGTAATCAGGTCTGAAAAAGGGAAGTGGCTGTATGGAAAACAAGAAAAAGGACGCGGATTCTAAATCAGGCAAGAGCTCATGGTTTAAGAATATGAAAGCTGAATTCAAGAAAATCGTCTGGCCGGACCACAAATCCTTAATCAGGCAGTCGGTGGCAGTGATTGCGTCAGCGGTCAGCCTGGGATTCATCATTGCGCTGCTGGATATGATTATCAAATTCGGTTTTGGTTTTATCATTAAATAAGGACTGGGTGATTTTATGGCAGAAGCAAACTGGTATGTGGTTCATACGTATTCAGGCTATGAGAATAAGGTAAAGGCCGATATTGAAAAGACGGTTGAGAACCGGAAGCTCCATGACCTCATCCTGGAAGTGGCCGTCCCTCTGGAAAGCGTGACCGAGGTGCGCAACGGCACAAAGAAGGAAGTCCAGAAAAAACTGTTTCCCGGCTATGTACTGATTAACATGGTTATGACGGATGACACATGGTATGTGATCCGCAATACCCGCGGTGTGACAGGCTTTGTGGGCCCGGGATCCAAGCCGGTTCCGCTGACGCCGGCTGAGATGGCGTCTCTGGGCATCGAGATAAGCGACATTGTCGTAGATTTCGAAGTCGGAGATATGGTGACGGTAACTGCCGGTGTATGGAAGGATACCGTAGGTGTAATCAAGGCAATTAATCAGGGAAAGCAGAGCGTCACAATCAATGTGGATATGTTTGGCCGGGAAACGCCGGTCGAACTGAATTTCACGGAAGTGAAGAAAAAGTAACTGCCCGCAAGGGCGTGGGAGGGATTTTTCTCCCGCCAATACCACAACACACTTTGTAAGGAAGTGTATGATTTAGGAGGTGCCTAAAATGGCAAAGAAAGTAACAGGTTATATTAAATTACAGATTCCTGCCGGCAAAGCAACACCCGCGCCGCCGGTTGGTCCTGCGCTGGGCCAGCATGGCGTAAACATTGTGCAGTTTACAAAGGAATTTAATGCAAGAACAGCAGATCAGGGCGATATGGTGATCCCTGTTGTGATCACAGTTTATGCTGACAGAAGCTTCAGCTTTATCACAAAGACTCCGCCGGCTGCCGTACTGTTAAAGAAAGCCTGCAACATTAAATCAGGTTCAGGCGCTCCGAATAAGACAAAGGTCGCTACCATTACCAGAGCAGAGGTTCAGAAGATCGCTGAGTTAAAGATGCCCGACTTAAATGCGGCTACCATTGAGGCGGCTACCAGCATGATCGCCGGCACAGCCCGCAGCATGGGTATCACAGTAGTAGACTAATATCAGAAATGTGGGAGGGTATCTGATTCCCGCAATTACCACTGGGAGGTTTTTAAATGAAAAGAGGAAAAAAATACGCAGAGGCTGCTAAATTAATCGACCGCACCAACCTGTATGACGCAAATGAGGCGATCGCGATCGTAAAAAAGGCAGCATCCGCTAAATTCGATGAAACAGTTGAAGTGCATATCAGAACAGGCTGCGACGGACGTCATGCAGATCAGCAGATCAGAGGCGCTGTTGTTCTTCCTCACGGAACAGGTAAGACTGTCAGAGTGCTGGTATTCGCCAAGAATGCGAAGGCTGACGAGGCAGCGGCAGCAGGCGCGGATTTCGTAGGAGCTGAGGAACTGGTTCCGAAGATCCAGAACGAAGGCTGGCTGGATTTCGATGTTGTAGTAGCGACTCCTGACATGATGGGCGTGGTAGGACGTCTGGGCCGTGTGTTAGGACCGAAGGGCCTGATGCCCAACCCCAAGGCTGGTACTGTAACGATGGATGTAGCGAAGGCGATCGCTGATATCAAAGCTGGTAAGATCGAATACAGATTAGACAAGACAAATATCATTCATGTGCCGATTGGTAAAGTTTCCTTCACCGAGGAACAGTTAGCGGACAACTTCCAGACGCTGATCAGCGCTATCATTAAGGCAAAACCCAGCGCGGTAAAGGGCCAGTTCTTAAAGAGCGTGACTCTGACCTCAACCATGGGCCCTGGCATCAAATTAAATACAGCGAAGTTTGTATAAAAAAGCCGGTTTATTTGCCTGACGGCGCAGATTCTTTTATGAAACAGATAAAAATAGCCCTGCGGATCTATGATGCCACAGGGAAGAAAAAGACCTTCCTGGCGAAGCCAGGGAGGTCTTTTTCTTCAGGACGAAGGAAGTATCAAACAGGAGAATGAAAATTGGAAAAGAAAATATCCGGGATTTACCTGGCGGGAATGGCGGCGCTTTTTCCGCTGGTGATACACGATTCATACTTTGATATTTTGGAAACCAAGCAGTCTTTTTATTTGCTGTGGAGCCTGGCGGCGCTGTTTTGCCTGCTGGCGGCGGCAATGGTAAAAACACTTTGTACAGCGGGCGGCTCTGGGCAGAATGGAGAGAAACTGCCTGCCGGGGAAAAGGGCAGGCTGCCGGTTTGGGCTGTTTGGGGGCTTTGCTTTCTGGCAGTGGGGCTGCTTTCCGCTTTGTGCTCTCCCTGGAAGGCCGCTGCTGTCACAGGAAGCGCCGGACGGTATCAGGGACTGATTACTTTATTGTTATATGGCCTGACATTCGTGATTGGGGCAAAGGGCAATCCTGACCGGAAATGGTTTGTGCCGGCTGTTCTGGCAGCCGGGGCTGTAACGGTGGGAATCGGGCTGTGCCAGCAGTTTCTGCTGGATCCCTTTGGGTGGCTGAGCCGGATTCAGGAGTTTGAGCGGATGATGTTTCTATCAACCATCGGCTATATTAATTTTTTCAGCTGTTATGCCAGTATGCTGTGGGCTCTGACGCTGGGGCTATGCTGTAAAACGGATGGAAAAAGGAAATGGCTGTACTGGGCGCTTTTCCTCCTTTTTACCGGGGGTATTCTGATTGGAAACAGCGACAGCGGCTATCTGGCTGCCGGATGTGCGTGGATCGTTGCTCTGACGGTATCAGTGAGAAGTGGAAGCGGCGGGAGCCGGCCGTTTGCCGCTGCCGGTTTGTCCGCCCTCTTTCTGTGGGGAGCAGGGGAGTGGATGGGCCGGTACCGGCCGCTGTCAGGGATATCCGGACTGCTGGCGGGAAATCCCGCCGTTTTGATTGCAGGCGTATTCTGTCTGTTCATTTCCGGTTTCATTTATGCTTTGAACAAAAAAGAGACGGCCAGGATCAGAAAGCCTGTCAGGAAAAGGATAGCGCTGGCGGCTGCGGCTGTTATTCTGGCTGCCCTGGCGATTGGATTTCTTCAGACAGATGAGGGCCGGGCCTTTTGTCAGTGGAATGACAGCTGGGGAAGCGGCCGCGGGTGTATCTGGCGGCTGGCATGGGAAGAGTGGAAAAAACTGCCTCTGCTGCAGAAGCTGATTGGATGCGGACCGGATACGGCGGCGCTGCTTCTGGAGCCCAGAAATGATGAGATGATCCGTATCCTGGGTTATACGGTGAACAATGTTCACAACGAATATCTGCAGTATCTGATTACCATGGGGATATTGGGCCTGGCGGCATATATCGGATTTCTGTGGAGCGGGCTGGCCCGGATCTATCAGGATATCCGGCAGGACGGATGGAAGCTGGGGCTGGGGCTGGCTGCTGCCGCTTATCTGGCGCAGGCCGCAGTCAGTATTAACCAGTCGGTTACTACGCCTGTTTTTATTCTTTTTGCTGCAGCTGCCCTGAGAATGAAGGAAAAAATACATGATTCTGACAAAAAAATTTACAAAAATATATAAAAATTTACAAAAATTATATTGTGGAATATGCACAAATCGAGATTGACAAAATTTGTAGATTGGATGTATAATGTATTTTGATATTTTTAAGAAAGGCAGGTAACTGAAAATGAAAAAGTCACTGGTATCTATTTTGCTTGCCGCTCTGCTGGTGCTCAGCCTGGGATTCAATGCCCTGGCGGCAGGGAGCGATAATAACGCTTCCGAGCCCTCTGATACAGAGACTGTTGTAGAAGAGGAAACAGATGACACAGCAGACAGCGGAGAGGAGAGCACTCCTGCGCAGCCGGCAGAGGAAAACCGGGATGAGGCGCAGATCGCAGAGGAGATCAGCACTTTAGAGACAAACGGAACCGTTTCCATCTCCGGCGTGCGTTCGATCAGAACCGATGAGCTGGCTCAGATTGCGGAGAAAAACGGCAGGCTGAGCGTATCTGTGGCAAACGCTTCCTGGCATTTTAATTCCATCACAAATCCGGATGTGGAATTTAATCCTAAGATGACAGTAGGCGGCGAGCAGCCCGAGATTACACAGAAAATGGGCGGCGTGGAAGGCGTGGTAGTCAGCTTCGAGCATTCCGGCGTTCTGCCGGGAACGGCTTATGTGGGCATCGCAGTAGATTATGCAGTGGGTACGCCTCTGTATTTCTATTATTACAATCCCACAACTGCAGGCTTTGAGTATCAGGGCTCTACCGTAGTGGAAAACGGCGGTTATGCAGTTGTCACCCTGACACATTGCTCCAATTATGTACTGACCACATCTCCGTTACATAACATGGCAATAACCAGAACCGCTCCCGTAAATGTGGACGCTGCTCCGGCACAGTCTCAGGAAGCGGGAAAAACACTGGATGTGACCCCTCATACCGGACTGTAAATGCGGTCTGTCCGCAAATCAGTTCTGTGCAGGCTTCCGGGAAACTTTCCTGGGAGCCTGTTTTTGAAAAAGAGGTCGAAAATCAGCGCCTTGCCGCATCGGGGAACCGCTGGCAGATGCCGGCGCTGAAAAAGGAGAAAAGAGGAAAGGGATGTCTGAAAAACAGAAAAAGCTGGTAAAACTGATCGCCTGTCTGGCAGGTATGTGCCTGTGTCTGGCCGGCATCATTCTGACTGTCAGCTTATTGAAAAAAGACGGGCAGGATCATGGCGTGGAGAACCAAAAAACTGCGCAGCAGTCCGATGCGGCGCAGGGGCAGCCGGCAGAAGCTGAAACGGCAAAAGCAGAGACAGAGACAGAAAATCCGCTGGCGGAAATTGACTGGGATGCTGTGATTGCCGAACAGGAGATGGAGCCGGATATTCTTCCGGAATATGCAAAGCTGAAAGAAGAAATACCGGATCTGGCGGGATGGCTTCGAATTGAAGGGACAGAGGTGGACTTTCCTGTGGTGCAGCGGGACAATGAATATTATATGACCCATGACGCATATGGGAATGAAGCGTCTGACGGCGCTGTTTTTCTGGAACAGGTAAATAATATCAAAACGCCGGACAACAATCTGATGATGTATGGCCATAACAGAAAAAACGGGAAAATGTTTGGCCATCTGCTGGCCTACAAGGATCAGGCCTATTATGAGGAGCATCCTTATATTCAGTTCGATACCATATATGAGACAGGAACCTATGAAATTATATCGGTTTTTCTGTCGAAGGTTTATTATACGACTGATACAGATTTTAAATATTATCAATTCTTCGGCTCCCAAAACCCGGAGCAGTTCGAAAATTATGTAGAGAATGTCAAGGCTTTGTCTTTATATCCAATCGAAGCGGACGCGGAATTTGGCGATGAGCTGATTACCCTTTCCACCTGCGAATACAGCGTGGAAAATGGGCGGATGGCAATCGTGGCGAAAAAGATAAAATAGGCTGTAAAAGGTATCGAAGAAGAGGCTGCGTTTGGCAGCTGTCATCTTCGATACTTTTTTATTAAAACCTGAAATGAGTCAGAAGATAATTAATGAATTTCATCGTTGTAAAGGCTGTGTTTTTCTTTCCTGTCAGCGCCTGCACCGGATAGGGCGGGTGCTCTTTTAACGGGACAATGCACAAATCATCCATTTCTCCGATTCTTTTGGCCGTAGAACGGACAATCAGGGAGATCCCATCGTTATATTTCAGAAAATTGGCGACAGCAAAGCCGTTTACGCAGGCGGTAATGTTGATGCTGTCAAAATCAATATGATATCTTTCGAGAGCGTTTTTTAACAGATCAACGCTTCCTTGCAGTGCATACAGCTTTTCTTTTACCGCTTCTCTCATACCCACTTCTTTCCTGGAAGCCATCGGATGAGATTTACTGCATAAAATCACCAGCTCGTCGTCGATCAGGGGGAAAACCTGATAAGCGTCATAAGGCCTTAAAGAGGTCTGACGGATAATCGCTACATCTGCCTGTCCGCTGTCGATACACTCCAGAACCGGCTTTAACTCAGTTTCATGCATAATCAGATGGATATCCGGAAACTGCTGCTGGAATTTCACAATAATTTCTGCCAGGTCGTATAAATGCATCAGGGGCGTGGAAACCAGCCGGATAGTATTTTTCCGTGATGTTTTATATTCCGATACCTGCTCTGCAAAAATCTGGTAGTCGCGGCAGACGTCCCGGGCATAGGACAGTACCTGCTCGCCGGCATAGGTCAATTTGGCGCTGCGGGTCGTCCGGTCAAAGAGAATCACATCCAGTTCTGTTTCAAGAGATTTGATATATTTGGACAGAGTAGACTGAGAAACATACATAGCCTCCGCCGCCTCTGTAAAATTTTTCTTGTCGGCTACCTCTACAAATGCCTGAATCCAGCTGATCTGCATAAAATACTCCTTCATCTAAAACTCATATCATTGCTGCTGCGTATGTAAAAAAATGTACAGTTAATTCAATCAATGATTCATTCCGATTCGGAAATAATCGAATGGGATATCGAATTGATTGGCATAAACAGAAAATGTAGAATGTAACTAACAAAAGACAGACAAAGGTATTATATCAAAAATGAAAAGGGAGGGCAAGAAAATCAGGGTATTGCAGAGATTGTTATCATGCCATTCCATTGCGGAAGGGAAATATTTTTGGAGGTGAATGATGAAACTGACAGATGAAGAAAAGCGGATTTTGGATGGAGAACAGGGGTATCTGGCCAGCAAGTGCATGAAGTTTCTGGTGGCTTACGGCGAGGCGGCCGACGCGGAATGTCTGGTTGACATAGACGGCACCGTTGACCTGCATGGTTCGAGAAATCCATACTGGACAGATGATTTCCGCATTACAGATGACGAAATTTTTGAGGCGGCAAGAAGAGGAGAAAAGTTTAAGGTTCCCACATTTGCGAACAAACCCACTCCCGGCTTTATTGTAGACGGCTATGAGCATTGCTGTACCTGGCCGGATCATGATCCGGACTATCATAAAAAGAGAATGGATTATATGAAGCCTCTGATTCAGATGGGGATGGTGCCCACACTTTCCTGTAATTATTATCTGACCAGCACCTACTGGCCGACAGCGGGAACCCACTGCTCCTGGGGCGAGAGCTCCGCGATCCCGTGGTGCAACGCCAATCTGGGCGCCCGGACCAATTTTGACGGCGGGTTCCAGATGGCCTATCTGGGGAAGGTGCCATGCTATGACCTGCATCTGGATGAGAAGCGGAAGGCGACGGTGCTCTGTACCTATGTGGGGGAGAAGCCGCTGGCGACAGATATGGATTATGATCTGTTCGGCTGGGCAGCCGGCGAAAAGCTGGGGAATAAGGTGCCTGCTTTTCTCAATATCGGCAAACCTACATTAAGCCAGTTTGTGAAGATGAATTCCAGTCTGAACACAGGCGGGCAGGTACGGATGTACCATGTCCCCGGCGTAACCCCCGAGGCAGCGACTCTGGAGGATGCTTTCCATGGAGAGAAGCCTCAGGAAGAGATTGAGATTACCAGGGAGGATCTGGAGAAAACCTACCACATGCTGAATTATGCCACAGATAAACATATCGATATGGTATTTCTGGGATGCCCTCACTATAACATTGTGGAAATCCAGAAGGCAGCGAGACTGCTGGAAGGCCGCAGATGCATGGCGGAGCTGTGGGTTATGACCAGCCCGGGCGTGTATGATATGGCGGTTAAGATGGGTCTGCGGGACACCATTGAGCAGACAGGTGCCAAGCTGATGAGCGGAACCTGTATGGATGAGCTGAGAGGGCAGCTGCCGCCCTATACCGTGTTTGCGATGGATGCCTCGAAACAGAATTATTACTCCACAGGCCATCTGTATCCCAGAAAAACACAGTGCTGGTACGGAACAATGGAGGACTGCATTGACGCGGCGCTGACCGGATACTGGCATGGAGAATGGAGGTAAGCAGGATGGGCAAAACGATTGTAATTCACGGAAGAGCGATCTATGGAGGACATGCGGAGGGCGAAGCCCTGGTATCAGAGATGCCGCTGATGGGCTGGGGCAATGTAAAGCCGAATGAAGGCTGTACGGTAGAGCGGAATCATCCGCTGTATAAAGTATGTTTTAAGGACAAGATACTGGTCTTTCCCTATATGAGAGGATCAGGAGGATTTGTGATTTACGCGGATTCCAAGAAATTCGGCATGAATCCGGCGGCGATGCTGGTAACAGAGTCCATCAGCGTGATTGTAACGATGGCGATGCGGCTGAAACAGCCGGTTCTCACCGATTTTGACATTGATCCCATGACAGTCATTGAGACAGGGGATTATGTAGAAGTCAACGGGGATGAAGGCTGTGTGATTGTCCATAAAAAATCAGACGGCGAGGAGAAAGAATGAGCGGCGAGAAGGAGAGATGGGGAAAGGAACATCGAACGGACTCCTGTGACGTCCTGGTAGTAGGAGCGGGAATCGCCGGCGTTTCCGCCGCTCTGGCGGCGGCCCGGGGCGGCGCGGATGTGATACTGGCAGAACGGGAATACGCTCCGGGAGGCATGGCGACATTGGGGCTGATTGCGATTTATCTGCCTTTATGCGATGGAATGGGACGGCAGGTGTCCTATGGAATCAGTGAAGAACTGCTGCGCCTGTCCATCCGATACGGAGCGGACGGGCCGGTTCCCTCGGCGTGGCTGGAGGGCGGAAGCATTGAGGAGAGAAAAAAGCAGCGATATAAGGTACAGTTTAATCCTCACATGTTTGCCCTTCTGCTGGAACGGCTGCTGAGAGAGGCCGGGGTCAGGATTTTATATGGGGCTCTGGCAACAGATGTGGTCTGCCGGGACAGGAAGATCACAGAGGTAGTGATTGAGACAAAATCAGGCCGGAGCAGCATTATGCCGGGAGCGGTGATCGACTGTTCCGGCGACGCGGATATTTGCTGGAGGGCCGGGACGAAAACACAGCTTTATTCCCAGGGGAATGGCCTGGCCAGCTGGTACTACTATAAAAATGAAAGCGGCGTGAGCCTGCGCATGTTCGGCCTGGCAGATGTCACGCCGGACAGCGGCAACGCCATGCAGACAGAAGAAAAGGTTCAGGAGATCGGCCGGCTCCGGTTCAGCGGCGTGGATGGCTATGAGCTCAGCCAGGCATGGCAGGCTGCCCATGAAAAAATGCTGGAGGACATCGAGGCGCACAGAGAGAAGGATTCTGCTTATACGCCGGTATCCATATCTTCCATTCCGCTGGTGCGGATGAGCAGACGGCTGGAGGGCCGTGAAACGCTGGAGCATACGGGCTTTTATGAGACCAGCATCGGAATGTGCGGCGACTGGTGCAAAAGCGGCCCGGTCTATGAGATCCCATTTGGCGCGCTGTGTTGCGATACGGTGGATAATTTACTGGCGGCAGGGAGAATTATATCTGTAAATGATGAGATATGGAACGTGGTCAGAGTCATACCGCCCTGCGCAGTAACCGGGGAAGCGGCGGGAACGGCTGCCGCAATGACAAAGGATTTCAGCGCGATCGATATAAGCGCCCTGCAGAACCGGCTCAGAGCAGGGGGCGTCCGGATACACGAAAATGAACTGTAAAATAAAGGGGGAAGACAGAATGCTGACAGAGAAAGAAAATTTATTAATGGTACTGGCCGGAGAAGTTCCGGAGTGGGTTCCCAGAAATCTGGTCGCATCGCCCGGGCACGCGCCGGCCAGCACTGCGGTGACGCCAGGATTTCTGAATGCCAGGAGAGACAAAGGCGCGGGATTTGATATCTGGGGCGTGGAATATGTGACCACAAAGGAAACCGGTTATCAGGCCCTTCCGAAGCCGGGCCAGTTTATCCTGGATGATATTACGAAA
>CALWQE010000164.1 GCA_944383605.1 uncultured Lachnospiraceae bacterium | reverse complement strand
GCCAGACAGCTGAAGGAGCTGGGCTTTGATTATATCACAGTGGATCTGGAGGGCTTTCGTTCCGGAAGTATGGATATCCACATCAGGCGTGAGACAGGCTCTGCTTTAGCCGACGGTGAGAAATCAGACGCGCGCGTCTTGCAATAAGAGGGAAACAGGACAGATGAGGAAAGGATATTTCGGACAATTCGGAGGGCGTTATGTGCCGGAGGCAGTGATGAGCCAGCTGTTCCAGCTGGAATGCGAATGGGAGCTGATTCAGAGCGACCGCTGCTTCTGGGACGCTTTTGAACATTACAGAGAGGATTATATGGGCGGCAGGACGCCGCTGTGGCTGGCAGAGAACCTGTCAGAGGAAGCGGGCGGCAAAATATACCTGAAGCGGGGGGACGGAAACGATACCGCCCTGATGGGGCCGGCTCTGGGCCAGCTGCTGATGTGGAAGCGGATCGGTTACTCCAAAGCTGCGGCAGAGCAGGGAAATGGAGCCTGGGGCCATGCTGTTTCCAGGGCGGCGGCTGTTTTGGATATGGAATGCACTCTTTTTTCCAGCCTGCCGGAAGCGATAGACTGGTGGGCGGCTCACTCCGGGGATACGGCTATGGTGATGACCGGCGACTGGGGGCCTTACCCCTATACAGAAGCAGTATCCGCTTTTCAGAAAATTACAGGAGAAGAAATGAGGACGCAGCTGCTGGAAAAAGAAGGAAAGCTGCCAGCTGTAATCGCTGCGGGCCTATGCCCGGAAAATGTGCTGGCCGGGCTGTACGCCCCCTTTATGGAAGATGCAGTGGAGCTGTATGGCGGTGAATACCGGGAAAATGGGCGGGAACGGCAGGAGGGCATTGGCGGCGGCATGAAAACCCTGGGATATCTTTGCGGCTGGAAGGGATTTTCCTTTACCCGGATGGAAAGGGAAAATCTGCCGGTTCTGGGGCCGGAGCTGGCGTACCAGGTTCAGAAGGGCCGGATCCGGCTGGAAGGCGTGACCAGGGAAGAGGCCGGCCAGGCCCAAAGGCTGGCTGCCAGCCGGGAAGGGCTGCGGCTGTCCTGGCCGGACGCCTGCGCCCTGGCTTTGGCTGTCCGCCGGGCGGCAGAGCTGAGGGAAGGAGAATACGCCGCGGTATTTCTGAATCAGGGGACTTCCCGGATTCAGTTCAATTTGCATTCCTGACCCGGCGGCGAGTCAGGAAGGAGGAAAGGGAGGAACGAATGAACAGGATTGACAGAGTGCTGGCAGAAAACGCAGGACGGGGAGAAAAAACAACGGTACACTGTGTGCCTGTGGGGAGGCTGGCTTCGGCGGCCGCCCTGGCCAGGCGCATGGACGCTGCCGGCGGCATCTGGGAACTGAGAGGAAATATGCCTGCCGGGGAGCTGTGCGGATTTGTAAAAAGGCTGCGCCGCAGGCTGGCCGGGGATATCCCGGTGGTTCTTTCCCTGTCCTTTCATCAGATTTATGCGATGGGGCTGGAGCCTTTTACCGACAGCTGCATAGAGGCCGGAGCTGACGGCGTCCGGATCAGGGATCTCCCCATGGAGGAGCAGCCGCAGCTGCGGGTTTATTTTCTGAAAGCCGGGGCGCCCTATCTTTTGCAGGAGATCTGTCCCCAGTCGGGAGACCGGATACCGGATCTTACAGCCGGTGCAGGCGGTTTTGTCTACTGTGCGGCTGACCCGGCCCTGTGGGACAGGAAGGAAGCGTACGGAAGCCCTCTGATGTTTTTCCTGTACGCGGCGGAGGCAGTCTGTCCGGCGCCGCTGATCCTGGATTTTCCGGATGAAGGGGAATGGACAAAGGACTGTCTGAAGATTGCGGCGGGAATGTCTGTGAAGGAAGATATTGCGGTTCCCGCTTTATTCTGTTAAAATATTTATGGCGGCTGGGGAAATCTGCCGAATAAGGGCGGCGGATTTCCCGGACGCCAGGAAAATAGACGGAGGAGAACGTGATGATTTGGGCGAAAGAGGAAACCTATTCACGGGAGCAGCTGGAGGAGATCCAGCTGGCGCGGCTGAAGGAGACGGCCAGATACATATATGAAAAAGTCAGGCCCTACCGGGAAAAAATGGATCAGGCCCATGTCAGGCCGGAAGATGTAACATCGCTGAAGGATCTGGAAAAATTCCCGTTTACAACGAAATATGATTTTCAGGCCAACTATCCCATGGGGCTGTTTGCCGTCCCGAAAGACCAGCTGGTTCGGGTACATGCCAGCTCCGGTACGACAGGGAAGCCGAAAATTGTGGGATATACCCGGAATGACATGAAGATGTGGACCAATAACGTATCCAGGATCGCCTGCATGGGCGGCGCCACAGGACACGACGTTGTGCAGCTTTGTTTTGGCTACGGCATGTTTACAGGCGCCCTGGGCCTTCATTATGGCCTGGAAAATATCGGCGACCTGGTGATGCCTACTTCCTCGGGCAATACCAAGCGGCAGATTATGTATATGCAGGATATGGGAACCACATTGCTGGTGGCGACCCCCTCCTATGCCCTTTATCTGGCAGAGCAGGCCATCAGCATGGGCATTGACCCGAAGAAGGATCTGCAGGTGAAGATCGGCCTGTTCGGCGGCGAAGGCATGACAGAGCCGATGCGCAGGGAAATGCACCGGCTGTGGGGCGATGATTTTATGGCGACCCAGAACTACGGCATGAGCGAGCTGTGCGGGCCGGGGGTGGCCGGAGAGTGCCAGGAACTGTGCGGAATGCATATCAATGAGGACTGGTTTATCCCGGAGATTATCAATCCGGATACCGGAGAGGTGCTGCCTGCCGGTGAAAAGGGCGAGCTGGTCGTTACCTGTCTGGGAAAAGAGGCGCTGCCTCTGATCCGGTACCGCACCGGCGACATTACCCGGCTGATGTATGAACCCTGCAGATGCGGGCGGACGACTGTCAGGATGGAGAATATTTCCGGACGGTCCGACGATATGCTGGTGATCCGGGCGACTAACGTATTTCCGGGACAGATCGAATCGGTGCTGGGCCAGGTGCCGGAAATCGGCCCCCACTACGAGATTCTGGTCGATAAGAAGAATCATATGGATGTCATGGAGATCAAAGTAGAGCTGATCGATGACCGGCTGCTGGATTCCTACGGGGCTCTGGAGGCGCTGGAACGGCGGATCAGAACCCAGCTGCGTTCCGTACTCAGCCTGGACGCGGTGGTGAAGCTGGTAGCGCCCAACAGTCTGAAGCGGTTTGAGGGAAAAGCAAGACGGGTGACAGATTTACGAAAGGAAAAGGAATAGTATGAGTGAGAAAATTTTAATGCTGGGAAACGAGGCCATCGCGAGAGGGGCATATGAGGCGGGGGTTAAAGTATCCGCCGCCTATCCGGGCACGCCCAGCACCGAGATCAGTGAAAGCTTAGTAAAATATGACGGCATATACGCCGAATGGTCCCCGAATGAAAAGGTGGCCATGGAGGTAGCGATTGGCGCTTCTATCAGCGGCGTCCGGGCAATGGCGTCCATGAAGCATGTGGGCGTCAATGTGGCGGCAGACCCCTTATACAGCGTGTCCTATGCAGGCGTGACCGGCGGGCTGGTACTGGTGGCAGCCGATGATCCCGGGCTGTACAGCTCCCAGAACGAGCAGGATACCAGAGCTGTGGCCAGAGCGGCTCAGCTGCCGGTTCTGGAGCCTTCTGACAGCCAGGAGGCCAAGGACTTTATGAAATTTGCTTTTGACATGAGTGAGAAATACGACACGCCGGTGATTGTGCGCACGACCACCAGGCTGTCTCATTCCCAGGGCCTGGTAGAGCTGGGAGAACGGGAAGAAAAAGAGGCTGTTCCCTATGAGCGCAAGGCGGGAAAATATGTGATGATGCCCGGCAACGCGAAGGTGCGCCACGGCGTGGTCGTGGAGCGGACGCGCCGGATGATCGAGGACGGATGTTCCTTCCCGATTAATAAGGTGGAGTACAATGATAAATCCATAGGCTTTATTACCAGCGGCATCCCCTACCAGTATGTAAAGGAAGCGCTGCCCAATGCTTCCGTACTGAAGCTGGGCATGGTGAACCCGCTGCCCAGGAAGCTGATCGAGGAATTTGCTTCTCAGGTGGACAGGCTGTATGTAGTGGAGGAGCTGGATCCTATCATTGAGGAACAGGTAAGATCCTGGGGCATTCCGGTAATCGGAAAGGAAATCTTTACCCTGGAGGGTGAATACAGCGCCAACCTGCTGCGCCAGGCGGTGCTGGGCCTGGATCTGGGCCTGGATGCCGAGGAAAAGGTTCCTGCCAGGCCGCCGATCTTCTGTCCGGGCTGTCCCCACAGAAGCGTGTATTATGTGATGAACAAGCTGAAGCTCCATGCCGCCGGAGATATCGGCTGCTACACCCTGGGCTCCCTGGCGCCCCTGAATGTGGTGGACACCACCATCTGCATGGGTTCCGGCATCAGCTCTCTCCATGGAATGGAGAAGGCCAGAGGCAAAGAGTTTATTAAAAACTGGGTGGCTGTGATCGGCGATTCCACCTTCCTCCATACCGGCATTAACTCTCTGATGAATATGGTTTATAACCAGGCTACCGGCACTGTGGTGATCCTGGATAATTCCACTACCGGTATGACCGGCCATCAGGATCATGCCGCTACCGGAAAGACCCTGAAGGGAGAGCCTACCTACGCGATTAATATCGCTGCCCTGTGCCGCTCCATCGGCATCGAGCATGTGGTGGAGGTAAACGCTTTCGACCTGAAGGAGGTAGAGCGGGTGCTGAAAGAGGAGGTGGCCAGAGACGCGATCTCCGTCATCATCACCAAATCTCCCTGCGTCCTGCTGACCAAGCCGGCTGTAAAGAAATACTGTGTGGCGGAGCCGGAGAAATGTAAAAAATGCGGTTTATGCCTGAAGCCGGGATGTCCCGCCATGGCGAAAAATGAGGACGGAACCATTTCCATCGACGATACCATGTGCAACGGATGCGGCCTGTGCGTCAGCCTCTGCCGGCACGATGCGATTAAGGAGGTGCAGGAATGATGAAAACAAAAAATATTATGATCGTAGGCGTGGGCGGTCAGGGAACCCTGCTGACCAGCAGAATCCTGGGCGGCGTCATGCTTCACGCGGGATATGACGTAAAGCTGTCTGAGGTACATGGAATGGCCCAGAGAGGCGGAAGCGTAGTCACCTATGTGCGCTACGGCGATGATGTGGCGGAGCCGATTGTAGAAGAAGGCCAGGCGGATGTACTGATCGCTTTCGAACGCCTGGAAGCCCTGCGCTATGTCCATTTCCTGAAAAAGGACGGGGTGCTGATTGTCAATGACCAGCGGATCAACCCGATTACCGTCCTCACCGGCGCGGCAGAATATCCGGAGAATATTATCGAAGGACTGTCATCCCGCCGTCAGGTCATTTCAGTGGACGCCATGGGAGAAGCGAAAAAGCTGGGCAATTCCAAGGTATTCAATACTATCGTTCTGGGCATCGCGGCCCGGCACATGGATTTCCGGAAGGAAGACTGGTACGCCGTTATAGAAAAAACCGTACCGGCTAAAACGGTAGAGGTTAATAAAAAAGCCTTTGATACAGGATATAATTTATAAACAGGAACGATAACAGGAGGAAAAGGCAATGATCAGACAGCTTTCCATTTTTGTGGAAAATGAGGTAGGAAGCCTGGCAAGGATTACGACAGCACTGAAGGAAAATAATATTAATCTGAGGGCGATCTCGTCCTTTGATTCTCCGGAATACGGCATCATGCGGCTGATCGCCGATGATCCCGCCAAGACCAAGGAGGTGCTGAATCAGCTGGGTTTTGCCGTAAAGATCACAGAAGTGATTGCGGTAGAGCTGGAGGATGAACCCGGAGCTCTGGACCAGGTGCTTCATATTCTGGCTAACGCGGGCATTTCCGTCAACTATATCTATTCCTTCGTACTGCGGAAAAACAATGCGCCGCTGATGATCCTGAACATGGCGGATATGGAAGTGGCAGAAAGTATCCTGGTACGTCACGGAGTAAAAGTGGTGGGAGAAGACGAGCTGCACTAAAGGGCAGATTTGCCGCTGTTTTCCTTCCTTTTGCAAGATTCACGGGCGAGTTTTGGGGGCTGTCGGGAAATAGATAGTCCCAAACAGGGGGAGGCATGACTCATGCGAGTCATGCCTCCCTTGAAATTTCTGGATATTTTTTGGTGGGGACGCGCTTTTTATAAGGGAAACGGCCTACAATCTGGCTTCAATGGCGCTGATTACAGTCTGGATCACTTTGATCCGGGCGTAATATTTGGAATTTCCCTCCACAATAATCCAGGGCGCCCAGCTGGTGGAGGTGCGGGCGATCATTTCGTTTACCGCTGTCTCATACTGTTCCCATTTCGCCCGGTTGCGCCAGTCTTCATCGGTGATTTTCCATTGCTTTTCGGGGTCGTTCTGCCGCTCATGGAAGCGGGCCAGCTGTTCATCCTGATCGATGTGCATCCAGAATTTCAGGATAATACAGCCCTGGGCGGCCAGAATCTGCTCCATATCGTTGATTTCCCCATAGGCTCTTTTCCATTCATCCGGTTTGCAGAAGCCTTCGATCCGCTCCACCATCACTCTGCCGTACCAGGAACGGTCAAAAATAGAGATATGGCCGCTTTTCGGCATATTTATCCAGAATCGGTGCAGGTAATGATAGCTTTTTTCCAGGTCGGTAGGAGCAGAGACAGGATGTACCTGGCAGCCTCTGGGATCCAGACACCGAGTCAGCCGCTTGATGGCTCCGCCTTTGCCGCCGGCGTCCCATCCCTCAAAGGCCAGGACAACGGGGATTTTTTTCTGATAAATGATATTGTGCAGATCAGACAGCCGCTGCTGAAGCGGTTCCAGCTGGTCTTTGTAGGCTTCCTGATCCAGAGAGAGGGAGAGATCTGCATGGCTCAGGGGAGCGGTGCGGATCCGTTTCAGGACAACGGCGCTTTTCGGGCGTCCGGGCCTGCCCCTTTTCCTGCTGTTTTTCAGAGCCAGAGCCTGCTCCATGGCCGATGCTGCCTGCGTGATTATTTTCGCGGAGGCGAAGTAAAAATCTGTGGAGGGAATGATTGTCCAGGGCGCGTAGGGCGCTTCTGTCTGTTCGATCATCTCTTTGCTGATGTTCAGAAATTTATGGTATTTTTTGTTTCGCTTCCAGTCTTTTTTGGTTACTCTCCACTGGGTTTCTTTTGCTTCCTCCAGTTTAAGAAAGCGTTTTTCCTGTTCCTCCCGGCTGATGACCAGGAAAAATTTTATGATAACATATCCGGCGTCAGCCAGCTGCTTTTCCAGGGCCGTCACCTCAAAACGGGCCTGGCGGATTTCTTCTTCTCCCATATCTTTGTGGAAACGGTCAAGCTGCATTCTGGTATACCAGCCCCGGTCAAATATGGCGATCCGGCCAGCGGGAGGCAGGCAGGTATAGAAACGCCACAGATAAGGGCGGCGTTTCTCTTCGTCAGTGGCCTTTTCAAAGCTGTGTACCTGAAATCCCCGGGGATCCAGCCCCTCGATGAGCTGATTGATCAGGCGGCCCTTTCCGGCGCCGTCCAGCCCCTCAAACAGGATAACGACAGGGATACCGGCCGCCCGGCATTCTCTTTGCAGGCGGGAAAGCTTTGGCTCCAGCGTGTCCATCAGTTCCCGGTATTCTTTTTTCTCCATTTTCGCGTTAAGATCTACATGTTCCCATTCCAATACAGGCCACCTCCTCTGAGATTTTGTTCCGTCTGGCGGATGGTAAGAATATAATCATCATAGCATAGAATATTTTCGAAAACAATGGCGTTTGGGTGAAAGTGTGTTGAAACACAATATTTTTTCTGATAAAATCTGAGTTATGAAAAGCACAGAGAAAGGGGAATATTTGTGAAGAGAGAGGATTTTTATATTCCTTCCAGCAACGGCGTCAGCCGTGTCCATGGCGTTTGCTGGAAGCCGGAGGGTTCTGCCCGGGCGGTGCTTCAGATTACCCATGGCATGGTGGAATATATCGAACGGTATGAGCCGCTGGCCCGGGCGATGGCGGCAGAGGGAATTGCGGTAATCGGCCATGACCATCTGGGACATGGAAAAACGGCGGCCAGTGAAACAGACTTGGGGTTTTTTGGCGAGAAAGATGGGGACAAAGCGCTGATAAAAGATATCCGTCGGATTACCATAGCGGCGAAGCGGATGTATCCCGGATTGCCCTGTTTTTTACTGGGCCACAGTATGGGCTCTTTTTATGCCAGAAGATACATAACCCTTTACGGCAGGGAAATAGACGGTGTGATT
>CALWQE010000163.1 GCA_944383605.1 uncultured Lachnospiraceae bacterium | reverse complement strand
CAGGGATTTCGGAACAGCCGGTATGGTAATGTTTCTGCTGGAAGTGGGCGAACTTCTGGAGGAATGGACGCGGAAAAAATCTGTAGCTGATCTTGCCCAGTGTATGTCCCTGAACGTAGATCGGGTTTGGCTGCGTACCCAACAGGGAGAAACGCTGGTACCTGCCTCTCAGATTCAGCCCGGAGACACAGTCGTGGTACGCGCCGGCGGAATCATTCCTATGGACGGCCTGGTGCTGGAAGGCGAAGTTACCGTCAATCAGGCCGCCCTCACCGGGGAATCCATTCCCGTTCCAAAACGGCCCGGCGGGGCTGTTTATGCCGGTACGGCAGTAGAAGAAGGAGAATGTGTTTTTGAGGTCAGACAGGTTTCCGGTCAAAGCCGTTACGATCAGATCGTCCACATGATCGAACAGTCGGAACAGATGAAATCAGAAGCGGAAAGCAAGGCTGCCAGGCTGGCCGATCAGCTGGTGCCGTATACCTTTGCAGGAAGCATTCTAAGCTTTGTCCTTACCCGAAATGCGGCCCGGGCGCTGTCTGTATTGATGGTCGATTTCTCCTGCGCGCTGAAGCTGGCTATGCCGCTGGCAGTCCTCTCCGCCATGCGGGAGGCCGGGAAAGCCAATATTACAGTCAAAGGAGGAAAATTCCTGGAGGCAGCAGCCTCCGCTGATACCATTGTCTTTGATAAAACGGGGACTCTGACCCACGCCTGCCCGAAGGTGGCGCAAGTCATCCCATTCGGCGGCAAGGACGAAACGGAAATGCTGCGGCTTGCCGCCTGCCTGGAGGAGCATTTTCCTCATTCTATGGCCAATGCTGTGGTTGCAGAAGCCAGGCGCCGCGGCCTGAAGCATGAAGAATATCACTCCAAAGTGGAGTATCTGGTTGCCCATGGAATTGCCAGCACAGTGAACGGAGAGAAGGTTTTAATCGGCAGCGCCCACTTTATATTCGAAGATGAGCATTGCCGGATTCCCGAAGGCGAGCTGGAGCGTTTTGAGGCGCTGCCGCCGGAATATTCTCACCTGTATCTGGCCGCCGGAGGAGAATTGGCCGCCGTCATCTGCATCTCTGACCCGCTGAGGCAAGAGACGCGGGAGGTGCTGCACGCCCTTCGTGCATTGGGTATTCAGCGCACCGTCATGCTCACCGGGGACAGCCGCCGGACTGCCGCAGCCATTGCGGTTCAGGCAGGCATCGATGACTTTCATGCCGAAGTGCTTCCGGCAGATAAAGCAAATTATGTGGCGCAGCTTCGGCGGGAGGGGCATACTGTCTTAATGGTTGGGGATGGCATTAACGATTCTCCCGCCCTGTCTGAGGCAGATGCGGGCATTGCCATCAGCGATGGAGCCGCCATCGCGCGGGAGATCGCGGATATCACCATTGGGGCCGACAGTCTTTGGGAATTGGCGCAGCTGCGCCGGATTTCCATGGCGCTTATGAAGCGCATTCATTCTAATTACCGCTTTGTCATCGGCTTTAACGGTACCCTGATCGCTCTGGGCGCAGCCGGAGTTCTTTCCCCTGCCGCTTCCGCTGCCCTCCACAACCTCTCCACTCTGGGCGTCAGCCTGCGAAGCATGAGCAGTCTGACCGCCTTCCAGCCCGAAAACAGCTCCGATATGGGATGATTTCTGAGGATCGGGTACAATATTGCCTTTCCCGCATACTTGGTTTATGATAAAAGTATGCAGAGAAAGGGGGTATGGTTTTGGAACTTCGTACACTCCGCTATTTTTTGGCGGCGGCGCAGGAAGAAAACATCACCCGGGCGGCGGATATTCTGCACCTGACCCAGCCAACGCTGAGCCGGCAGATTATGGAGCTGGAACGCGAGCTGGGCGTGACGCTGATGGTGCGGGGCAGAAACGGCCTGACCCTGACCGACGACGGTATCTTTTTCCGCCAGCGGGCGCAGGAGATCGTGGAGCTGGCGGATCGGCTGGAAAAAAATTTTGCCCAGCGGCACAGCCACATCAGCGGTATGGTCGTTATCGGTGCGTCTGAGGTGGCCGGCGGCCAGACGCTGGCGAAGCTCATTGCGGCGTTCTCTGAAAAATATCCTGCTGTGCAGTTTACCCTCTACAATGAGACGGTGGACAACATCAAAATCCGGCTGGATAAGGGACTGGTGGATATTGGATTGCTGCTGGAACCCATCGATGTGACCAAATACGATTATGTCCGCCTGTCCCGGCAGGATACCTGGGGCCTGCTGGTGCGGGACGACCATCCGCTGGCAGAAAAGACATCGCTTACGGCGGAGGATGTGGCCTCCTGCCCGCTGCTTCTGCCGCTGCGGGAAAACATCCGGGCAGAGATCCTGCACTGGCTGGGCAGGGAAGAAAAGGATCTGAAGATCCCCTTGTTTTACACCCTGCTTTCCAACGCCGCTCTGATGACAGCCGAGGGGCTGGGCTGCGCCTTCTGCATGGACGGGGCGCTGGCCATCCGCAGCGACCCGCGCCTGCGCTTCATCCCGCTGGAACCGCGCCGCATGACCCACAGTGCGCTGGTATGGAGGAAAAACAATCTGTTTTCTCCGGCCACCTCCCTGTTCATTCAGGAAATCAATCTGCTGCGGGCGAAAATCGAATAAAAATCGGTTCAGAAAAGCCTCCGGAATATATTTTCCCGGAGGTTTTTTGTGTCTTTATTAATGCAGTATTCGTATGGTTAAAGATAAAATGTAAGTATTAGACATGAAACAATGAGACCATTATAATCAAACCAGAATAGCAAAAGAAATCATAATCCATCCGGCAGGATAAGCACCCACACAGTCCGATGGAAATGAACGATACTTGCGCGCGCTATCGTCCA
>CALWQE010000162.1 GCA_944383605.1 uncultured Lachnospiraceae bacterium | reverse complement strand
TATATCGGGGAATGTGTAAAATCCCTGAAACTGTAAACCGGTTATCTGTTTTCGAGGAGGGTGACAGAAATGAGTAAAAAAACTTCTCTGCTGATTGGAATCCTTTTGCTGATTCTTGCAGTCTGCTTTTGGGGGTACGCGGCGAACCATCCCGAAGCAGTATTTCCGTGGAGCAATCGAGTAACCTTTATGCTTTACGGCGCATATATTTATCTGCTTTTTAAATTTCTGGCAGAAATTCCTGTGCGGAAGACGTCTCAAAAAACGCCGCCAGCCAACAGTCTTATCAGAGCCGGAATCTCCTTTTTTATGGCAGCCGTATTTTTTGTCATGGAACTGACAATGGAAACCGCGGGCATTTTCACCATAATAAGAGGGTTTATCGTTGCCGGCGGAGTCATCACAGGCCTGGAGAGCCTTTACGTCTGGAGAAAGAACGTCTCGAAATAGGGTGTTCCCTTTTCAGCTGCCTTGCAATCCCCCTGGAAATGCGGTATGATTAATGGATGTAAATAACCAGCAACAGAGGAGGCGAAGGAATGGACTGCAGAGAGACCTGCGCGAGGCTGGAGGATTTTTTTCACGGCCGCCTGCCGGCGGATGAGCTGGAACCTTTTATGGAGCATATCCGAAGCTGCGGAGAGTGTGAAGAAGAGCTGAAAAGCTATGTGGCCATTGAGGTAGGGCTGGAACAGCTGGATGACGACTCCAGCGGCGTCTATGACCCGGAGGGAACTTACCGGGACTGTATGGAAAGAGCCAAAACCCGGATCGACTGGTATCTGGTCTGGAAATCTTTTCAGTATGCCATGACTGCCATCGCTTTCTGGTTTGCCATACTGGCCTTGGTGCTTCAGGCCAAGGCAGGATTATTTTAGGAAGGAACAATCGAGCGTATGAGTCAGAAAATTGTGTTAATAGATGGCCACAGTATCCTGAACCGGGCTTTTTACGGCGTCCCTGAACTGACAAACGCAGAAGGGCTTCATACCAATGCCGTATACGGATTCCTGAATATCATGTTCCGGATCCTGGATGAGGAAAAGCCGGATTACCTTGCTGTGGCCTTTGATTTGAAAGAACCTACCTTCCGCCATAAAATGTACCCGGAATATAAGGGCACCCGCAAGCCTATGCCCCAGGAGCTTCATGAGCAGGTTCCGGTGATGAAGGAAGTGCTGACAGCCATGGGGGTTCCGGTGATGGAATGCCCCGGCTATGAGGCGGACGATATTCTGGGAACCATTGCCCGCCTCTGTGAAACTCAGGGGATTGAGGTGGCGCTGGTATCCGGCGACCGGGATCTGCTCCAGCTGGCCAGCAGCCTGGTCTGTGTGCGCATTCCGAAGACAAAGCGGGGAACGACAGTCATCGAGGACTATCATACCGAGGATGTGGTTGCCGCCTACCAGGTCACACCCGCCCAGTTTATTGATGTGAAGGCGCTGATGGGCGATGCTTCCGATAACATTCCCGGGGTGCCGGGCATCGGGGAAAAAACAGCGACCAGCCTGATCGCAGCCTACCAGAGCATTGAAAACGCCTATGCCCATCTGGAGGAGATCCGTCCGCCCAGAGCCCAGAAGGCGCTGGGGGAGCATTATGATATGGCGCAGCTGAGCAAGGAGCTGGCCACGATCCGGACAGACTGTCCGCTGGACTTTTCCCTGGAAGATGCCAGGATCAGCACCCTGTATACGAAGGAAGCGTATCAGTATATGAAACGGCTGGAATTTAAGTCTGTTCTTGCCCGTTTTCCTGACTGCGGACAGGCGGCGGAGGAACTGGACAGCATTCCGGCCTGCCGGGAAATCACAGAGCTGGGGGAGGGGGAAAAGCTTCTGGGAGAGCTGGCAGCGCGGCTTGAGAAGAAAAAAAGCCCGCTGGGCCTGGTGCTCCTTCACGAAAACGGCCGGCTGCTGGGCCTGGCCGCGGCCTGGGAGGGGGAATCGGTTTATCTGCCCTGTCAGGGATTTTTTACCGGAGATTACCTGTCTGGCTGGGCAGCCCGGCTGCTGGAAACAAAAACCCGGGTATATACCCTGCGCCTGAAGGAACAGCTGGCGTTTGTCCATGAGCTGCCCGAGGGGGCTGACGTCTGGGATCTTTGCATTGGCGCTTATCTGGTCAATCCGCTCAAGGACAGTTATGACGCGGATGACCTGGCCAGAGACTATTTGGGGCAGACCCTTCGCTCCCGGGAGGATTATTTCGGAAAAATGCCTCTGGCCCAGGCGGAGGAGGAAAAGAGGGAAGATTATCTGGCCTATGCCGGGAGCCTGTCTGTGACTGCCCTGAAAGCAGGGCCGCAGGTGCTGCAAAAAGCAGAGTCCCTGGGCATGGGGGCTTTGTACCGGGATATCGAGATGCCCCTGACGGCAGTGCTGGCCCATATGGAAGCGGAAGGAATCGCGGTGAAGCGGGAGGCGCTGGCAGATTACGGCAGGCGCCTGAAAGAACGGATCGATGTGGTGGAACAGGAAATTTACCGGGACTGCGGCGAAACCTTCAATATCAACTCGCCCAAGCAGCTGGGAATGATTCTCTTTGAAAAAATGAAGCTGCCCTACGGGAAAAAGACCAAAACCGGCTATTCCACCTCGGCGGACGTACTGGAAAAGCTGCGGCCTGACTAT
>CALWQE010000161.1 GCA_944383605.1 uncultured Lachnospiraceae bacterium | reverse complement strand
AATGAATTGCGCCTCACAAACCGTTGGCAGTGCGGGAAAAGTATGATATATAATATATAAGAACTTTTACCAGAAGGAGGAATCTTTCACAGTGAAACTATTAAGTATTGCCGTCCCCTGTTACAATTCGGCCGCTTACATGAAAAAATGTATCGACTCTCTGCTGGAGGGCGGCGATGAAGTAGAAATCCTGATCGTGGACGATGGCTCACAGAAGGACGAAACGCCCCAGATCGCAGATGATTATGCTGCCAGATACCCCGGCATCGTCCGGGCCATTCATCAGCCGAACGCAGGACACGGCGGCGCAGTCAACACCGGCCTGAAGCATGCTTCCGGGCTGTACTTTAAAGTCGTGGACAGCGACGACTGGGTGAACAAAAAAGCCTACCGGCAGATTCTGGATACCCTGCGCGGTTTTCAGGACAGAGAGCACCCGGTCGATATGCTGCTGTCCAATTTTGTTTATGAAAAGCAGGGGGCCCGCCATAAGATGGTGATGCACTACCGGAAGGTAATGCCGAAAAACCGGATTTTTACCTGGAGCGAAATGGGCCGGTTTAAGGTAGGCAAATACATCCTGATGCATTCTGTCATTTACCGGACCAAATTGCTGCGGGACTGCGGTCTCTCTCTACCCGAGCATACCTTTTATGTGGACAATATTTTTGTTTTCCAGCCTCTGCCCCATGTGCGCACAATCTACTATTTGGATGTGAATTTTTACCGGTACTTCATCGGCCGGGAAGATCAGTCGGTCAATGAGCAGGTAATGATCTCACGGATCGACCAGCAGATCCGGGTCAACCATATCATGTTTGACCAGTACAGCGCAGCCCAGATCGAGTATCCCCAGCTGCAGCGGTATATGCTGAACTATCTGAGCATTATCACCACCATCAGCTCCATTCTCTGCATCCGTTCCAAAAATACGGAAAATTATGAGAAGAAGGATCAGCTGTGGCGTTATATGCGGGAAACAGACCGGGCAGTTTATCAAAAACTGCGGTGGAATATGATGGGCATCGTTATGAACCTGCCCGGAAAGGCAGGACGGGGCTTTGCCTCCTTCTGCTACCGGATCGCCCGGAAAATATATGGATTTAACTAAGCAGACAAAATATTACAGCTCCTGACCAAAGAATAAAAGAAAGGATGACAGCCATGTCAATGAATCAACTGATTGAACGTATCGCCGCTTTGCAGAACCCTACGGTAGCCGGCCTGGATCCCAAGCTGGACTATGTGCCGGAATATCTCCGGAAGGAAGCCTTCGCTTCCACAGACGACCCTCTGGAGGGCGCTGCCCGGGCTCTTCTGGCTTTTAACAAAGGGCTGATCGACCAGCTGTGGGATATCGTACCTGCGGTAAAGCCCCAGGCCGCATATTATGAAATGTATGGGTGGCAGGGAATGCGGACCCTCCATGAGACCATCTCCTACGCCCATGAAAAGGGAATGTATGTGATTATCGACGGAAAACGGAACGACATCGGCTCCACCATGGAAGCCTACGCCACCGCCCATCTGGGGAAAACCCTGGTGGAAGGCCGGCCGGTTCCCGCCTTTAACGGCGACTGCCTGACCGTAAACGGATATCTGGGCAGCGATGGCATCGCTCCTTTGCTGAAGATCTGCAACGAAGAGGATAAGGGCATTTTTGTCCTGGTGAAAACCTCCAACCCCTCCTCCGGCGAGCTCCAGGATCGTAAAATCGGAGAAAAAACCATCTACGAAACAATGGCGGAAATGTGTGAAAAATGGGGCGGGATGGCGCCTGGCTCTTACGGCTATACGGCAGTGGGCGCAGTAGTGGGCGCCACCTATCCGGAGCAGCTGCGGGAGCTGCGGGCCAAAGCTCCCTCCACCTTCTTCCTGGTGCCTGGCTACGGCGCTCAGGGCGGCGGCGCTGCCGATGTAGCCGGCGCCTTTGACCGGAACGGCCTGGGCGCGGTAATCAATTCCTCCAGAGGGATTATGTGCGCTTACCAGAAGGCCGGATGCGATGCGCATGAGTATGCCCTGGCAGCAAGAAAAGAAGCGCTGCGGATGAAGGACGACATTATGTCAGAGGTAAAAGAGATCCGCCTGCCCTGAGCTGATATGGCAGATCTCTGCTCCCATGGCTTCTGCTTCCTCTCTGTGGTGAGTGGCAAAAATCAGCGTCCTGTCCCTCTGTTTTTCCTTTACATACCGGATCGCGGTATCCCGCATCGTTTCATCCAGCCCGTTAAAAGGCTCGTCCATCAGAATCAGCCGGCCCGGATGAAGCATGGCCCGCAGCAGGCAGACACGGCGGCGCATCCCGCCGCTGTAGGCGCTGACCGGTTTTTCCAGACTGTCCGCAGGCAGCAGGCGGAGCATTTCCTCTGCCAGCTCCTGCCTGGAGCAGACCGGATTGACCAGCAGGATATTTTTCCCGGCGCTCAGGCCGGGACAGAGACGGTCCTCCTGGAACACCGCCGAAATGCTTCCCGGATCTATCCCCTCTGTTTTTCCCTCATCCGGCTGCTCCAGTCCCAGCAGAAGCCTCAGCAGCGTTGTCTTTCCTGTCCCGGAGGGCGCCATCAGGCAATAGGTGCCGCCCTCCTGAAAGGTCAGGTTCAGATGGCGAAACACCCAGCTCCCTCCATATTCTTTTCCCAAATCTACGCACCGGACTGTCATGGCCTTACCTCCATACCTTTTTTCAGCAGCGCAAAAATCACCTTTTCAAACAGAAAGCTGAGCGCGATCACCACAGCGGTCCATGCCAGCAGCTCGTCCGTGGTAAAATAGATTTTCGCCATATACAGCTGTTCTCCAATGGAATAGTCCGGCGTACCGATCACCTCGGCGGCAACGCCGGATTTCCAGCTCATACCCAGCGCCACCTGGCTGGCGCTCAGCAGGTAGGGCGCCAGGGCGGGCCGGTATATATGCCAGGCTCTGGCCGGCCATTTCACCCGGAAAACCCGGCACATTTCCAGCAGCGCCGGATCTGCGGCCCGCAGCCCGGCCAGTGTATTCAGGTAAATCATGGGAAAAACCACCAGAAAGGAAACCACCAGCGTCAGCCTGTCAGCCCCGGCCCAGATCAGGGCCAGAATAACAAAAGAAGCCACCGGTATGGCTTTCATCCCAGCCACCACCGGCGCCAGCAGTTCCTCCAGAAAGGGGCGCAGGCAGGCTGCGGTTCCCAGGATCAGCCCGGCCAGAAAGGCCAGGCCAAAACCGCAGCCGATTCTGGCCAGGGAGGAAAACACCGCCCGCCAGAAATCCCCCTCCGCCGCCATCCGCACCAGGGCGGCAGCTGTCTCCAGAGGCCCCACCAGCAGGATGGGCCTGTCCATCCACAGGGAGACCCCCTGCCAGACAGCCAGCCAGAAGAGAAGAATCAGCCCTTTTCGAACCTTATTCCGCCCCATAATAGAAATCATCGCCAGGCACCGCGCCGCCTACCGAGTCCGGATTCTGTCCGATGAGGACATTCAGGTAGCCGGAAAGAGCGGTTTTCATATCGCTGCCTGTGATACATGTAATATTGCACAGCGGAATCGCCTGCTGGGCGATGGCGGCCTTGGGCACGATCCCCAGTTCTTCAATCATAACAGCCGCCTCTTCCGGATTTTCATTGGTGTAAGCCGCAGACGCCGCATGTTCCTCCAGGAAGGCCTGAACCGCCGCCTCATTGCTCTCCAGGAACTCCCGGCGCACGACTGTCACGCCAGTTACCAGGCTGCTGTCCTCGCTGACCGCGTCCCACTCCTCAGTCAAATCCAGGGCGATCCGCATCCCCTTCTCGCCGTTCTGCACACATGCAGTGGTAGCCGCCGGCTGGGGCAGCAGTCCAATCGCTTCCGGATCCTCCGCCAGAGCAGAGATTACCTCTGTCCCCTCAGACTTATACTGCAGATCCACATCGTCAGTGGTCAGGCCGTTCTGAGCCAGCACATACTGAAGGGCATAATCCGGCGTAGTTCCTTTTCCGGGCAGATAAATGGTTTTGCCTGCCAGGTCAGCCACGCTGCTGATATTCTCTCCGGTTTCCAGCACATAAACAACGCCCAGCGTATTAATGTCAACCACAGCCACCTGCCCCTCTGTCCGGTTATACAGCACGCTGGCCACATTGGCGGGAATAAGGACGATATCCAGATCTCCGTTCAGGAAGGCCGCGTTAATCTCATCCGCCGCGGCAGCCATCGTAAATTCATAGGCATTGGCGGTTTCGCCCTTTTCCGCTTTATCCATCAGAGAAACCAGGCCCATGGAAGTAGGGCCGGTCAGGGAGCCGATCCGGACTGTGACAGCTTCGCCCTGTGCTCCGCTGCCTTCTGTTCCGGCCTGGCTCTCCTGCTCCTGCGCCGTTTCTGTCTGAGCTTCTGTTTCTGCCGCCGTAGTTTCCGGCGCTTCGGTCTGTTCTGCTTCTGTCTGAGCCGCCGTGGTCTCCGGCGCCTGCGTTTCTTCGCTGTTTCCCGCGCAGCCTGCCATGGAGGCAATCAGCGCAGCCAGCAGCAGCAATGATACAAATTTTCTTTTCATAATCTGCTTCTCCTTTTTCTTTTTCCGGTTCCCCTGATCCGCCTCCTGCCCGGCAGACAGAGGAGGCCGGTAATCCGGTTCCATCATATAACATTCCCCGTCCCCGGTCAATGAATTTCACAATTCCTCTCTTTATTTCTCCGGTTCTGTCTGCTATAATGTACTTTATTAAAGGAGGAAATCTATGAACTATGGCAAAAAAGGGGTAGAGGAACACCTGAAGGATATGTCCCCCACCTCTGAGAGATACAAAAACAAAATCGTAATTATGCTGGCAAAATTCCTGGTGCTGGCGATTGTCTTTTTCGCCGCTGCAGGAACTGCGGCCGGCCTGGGCGTAGTCAGGGGAATTATTAATAACGCCCCCGACCTGGAGCCGGAGGATGTGGAGCCGGACGGTTTTATGACCACCGTATACGACGCGGAGGGAAATCTGATCGAAAAGCTGGTGCGTTCCGGCTCTAACCGCTCCTCTGTGGTTAATTATTCTGATCTGCCGAAAGATCTGGTAAATGCCTTTGTCGCCATCGAGGACTCCCGTTTCTGGACCCATAACGGCATCGATATCAAAGGCATACTCAGAGCCGCTTCTGTGGCCCTGACCAGCGGCGTCTCCGAGGGAGGCAGCACCATCACCCAGCAGCTGCTGAAAAACAATGTGTTTACCAACTGGATGGAGGAGGACAGTCTGGGAGCCAGCGTAGAGCGAAAGCTCCAGGAGCAGTATCTGGCTATGGAGCTGGAAAAGCAGATGTCCAAAGAGCTGATTATGCTAAACTACCTCAACTCCATTAACCTGGGCAATAATACCCTGGGCGTAAAGGCTGCGGCCCAGCGGTATTTCAATAAAGATGTGGGCGATCTGACCCTGTCTGAATGCGCCGTACTGGCAGCCATTACCCAGAGCCCTACCAAATATAATCCGATCCGCAACCCGGAAAACAACGCGGAGCGGCGGGCAAAGGTTCTGGAAGATATGTATGACCAGGGCTATATCTCCCTGGAGGAATGGGATGAAGCGCTGGCCGACCCGGTCTATGAGAGAATCGCTGACGTCAATACCTCTGTCGAGGCTTCTGACTCTGTCTACAGTTATTTTGTAGATGAACTGATCGAACAGGTTATCAGCGATCTTCAGACCGACCGCGGCTATACCGAAAGCCAGGCTTACAACCTGCTGTACAGCGGCGGCCTTCAGATTTATACCACCATGGATCCGCAGATCCAGGCAATCATCGACGAGGAAGTCAACAACGAAGACTATTATCCCGCCAGCTGTACCCAGTATTCCTGTACCTGCACCATTACCGTCACCCATGAGGACGGGACAGAGGACACCTATAACGAAAATGATGTAAAGCGCTATTTCCGCAACGAACGGGAGCAGAGCACATTCAAGCTGATCCGGGACACGAAGGAGGAGCTGGACGCCCTTCTTCAGGAATTTTCCGATTACATCGGCGAAGAGGGCGACCAGGTGGCAGTCACCAGCATCGACTATACCCTCCAGCCCCAGGTTTCTTTTGTCGTCATGGATCAGACCACCGGATATGTAAAGGGAATCTGCGGCGGCCGCGGAGAAAAAACCTATAATCTTTCCCTGAACCGGGCCACCAACACGACCCGGCAGCCCGGCTCCCTGTTTAAGGTGCTGGCAGCCTTTACGCCTGCTCTGGACGTACAGGGCGACACCCTGGCTTCTGTCTACTATGATGCGCCTTATACTGTGGGGGAGAAAACCTTCTCCAACTACTGGGGCAATGAATATCTGGGCTACTCCAATATCCGTCAGAGTATCGTGTACTCCATGAATATCGTAGCGGTACGGTGCCTGATGGAGACTGTCTCTCCCGAGCTGGCCTTCGAATATCTGGAAAACTATGGTTTTACCACTCTGGTAGACAGCAGAACGGAATCCAGCGGCGCCGTTACCTCAGATATCAACCCCTCCCTGGCTCTGGGCGGCCTGACGGATGGCGTAACCAACCTGGAGGTAACTGCCGCCTATGCGGCGATCGCCAACGGCGGCGTATACACCGAACCGATTTTTTATACCAGAATCCTGGATAAGGACGGCAATGTGCTGATCGACAACGAACCGGAAACCCGCACTGTGATGAAGGAATCTACGGCGTTCCTGCTGACCAACGCCATGGAGGAAACCATGGACGGGAAAATGTATCCCTCCACCAACCCCAGAAGCGGCATCTCCGGCACCGGCCGGGCCGCGGATGTAGCCGGCATGTCCATCGCCGGAAAAACCGGCACCACTACCAGTACCTATGATACCTGGTTCGCCGGATTTTCACCCTATTATACCGCCACCATCTGGACCGGCTATGATGAAAATGAAACCATCCGTCTTTCTGAGAGCTACCACAAGCGGATCTGGTCTGCGATTATGACCAGAATCCATGAGGGATTGGAAGACACTGGCTTCTCCATGCCCACCGGCATTGAAACTGCCACCATCTGCCGCAAATCCGGCAAGCTGGCGGTAGAAGGAGTCTGCGACCAGGATCCGAGAGGGTCTGCCGTATATCAGGAATATTTTGCAAAGGGAACCGCTCCCACTGATTACTGCGATGTCCATACAGCGGCTACCATCTGCGCCGATTCCGGACTGCTGGCTACCGATTACTGTCCGGGAAGCAGCAGGCAGCGGCGTATCTATATGGTACTTCCTCCGGATGATACCGGAAATACAGACGACTCCCTGTACGCGATGCCTACCGGAAGCTGCACCATCCATACCAGCATTCTGGACAGCATAACCTCATTTTTCACCAGCCCGTTCCAGAATAACAGCGGCGGCTCCGAGTCATCTCAGTAATGCCCGGCAGAGCCGGATCCATTTTCAGGAGGAAAGCAGGGGCGCAAGCCCCTTCTGAGCCAGAGAAGTCCCCGCCCCTGCCTGTTGCGGCGAGCAATAAGCAGGGGCGGGGACTTTTCTGGTTTGGTTTTGCTTTTTAGTCGGGATAATTCAGGTTTTCTTCTTTCAGCTGATACAGGCACCGATCCAGGTATTCTTTCGCCAGATAATTTGCCATGGGCAGATTCATGTCCAGATAGTTGCCGCAGTCTCTCGGGCTGGCTCCCGGTACCTCGTCTCTGTAATCACGGATAAATTCAAACATTTCCGTTACCAGCCCTGCCACGTCAGCGGACTGATAATCTCCCGCCAGCAGCATATAGAAGCCTGTCCGGCATCCCATCGGGCCGAAATAAATGGTTTTCTGTCCGTATTCTTTATGATTGCGCAGAAATGTGGCGCCCAGATGTTCGATGGTATGGGTTTCCGCCGTATTCATAACCGGTTCCGTATTCGGCTGCTTCATCCGCAGGTCAAAGGTGGTAATCACCTCGCCTCCCACATGATCCTTCCGGGACACATAAATGCCCGGCACCAGCTTTAAATGATTCACCTGAAAGCTTGCGATTTTCTCCAATGTCTTTTCCTCCATATGATTTGTCTGATATTATTTTTCCGGCGAAGCCGCCGGCTCCTTTTCCTTTTTTCTGCCGCGGCTCATTCTTTCTTCTCTTCTTCACCGGGTTCTTCTGCCGCCGCTTCTTTCTCCGGCGTCTCGCCAGATACCTCTGCCGCCGCTTCCTGCTCCCCGTCTGCCGCCCGTTTTTTCCTGGACATCAGCAGGATCACGGTTCTGGCCGGTACTGGTATCCGTTCCTGGTCTTCCAGGGCATAAGCTTCTTCTTCCTCATAGTAATTGGGCGCTTCCTTGGTTGTATGAAGGATCAGACTCCACTCCTCTCCCTCCGGCAGATGGGGCAGCGCAAACTCCTGATCTGTCCAGTGCATATTGTACATCACATAAAACAGATGGGGCTCTGCAGGTTCCCCATAGGCGCCATTATACAGAAAGGCAATCTGCCTGCGGTAATTTTCAAACTCCGGCTTCCAGGGGTTGGTTCCGTGGACAGAAATGTCCGGGTAGCCCAGATTTTTATAATCCATCCCACGCAGCGGAACAGAAGGCCGGAAGATGGAATGCCGCATACGGAAATGAATCAGGAACCGGATGTACCGGCGGATTTCTTCTCCTGTTTTCGTAAATTTCCAGTTCAGCCAGGAAAGGCTGTTGTCCTGGCAGAAGGTATTATTGTTCCCATGCTTGCTGTGGCCTGTCTCGTCTCCTGCCTCCAGAAGAGGCACGCCCTGACTGAGGAATACCATGGCCGCCCCGTTTCGCAGCTGGGCCTTGCGCAGATTCAGAATGTATTTCTTCCGGCTGGGGCCTTCCTCGCCGCAGTTCCAGCTAAAATTATAATCTGTGCCGTCCCGGTTGCCTTCCCCGTTATCCTCGTTATGCTTCCGGTCGTAGGAGACCATATCCCATAGGGTAAAGCCATTGGAATGAGCCATATAATTGACCACGCCCATATTCTCCGGGTTCAGCCGCGTCCGGAATACCACGTCCTTCAGCCGGTCTTCATCTCCCTTCAGGAAACAGCGCATATCGGCCAGGAAACCGTCGTGATACTGGGCCAGATGCCTGCGGCTTCCCCGTCCTGCTTCTCCCCAGTCAGAGGCGAACAGCTTGGTCGCCGCCAGCAGCGGCTCCCGGGCTGCCGCCGGAAAGGAAGAACGGCCTGTAATATGGATTCCGTCGGCATGATATTCCAGAACCCAGAATTTCAGCGCCTCCAGCACATGGGAATCGGAAATATCCGGCGGGAAATACAGATCAAAAATCACTTCGATCCCGTTTTGATGAAAGGATTTTACCAGGTATTTCAGCTCATTTTCCTGGCTCTGTCCCTGGAGGCCGCTGTGATAGGACGCCTTCGGCGCAAACAGGAAGGAAGGCCCATATCCCCAGTAGTTCAGCCGTCCGGTAGGCTTTTCTTCTCTGACATCTCCCGATGGCCCCGCCGCAGAAACCGTCTCCACCTCCTCAAACTCTGTTACCGGCATCAGCTCCACCGCTGTAATGCCCAGCTCTTTCAGATAGGGAATCTTCTGCACCGCTCCATAAAAGGTACCTTTCCCCTTCACACGGGAGGAGGGGTGGGCGGTAAACCCCCGGATATGCAGATGGTACAGAACCATTTCACTGAAATCCCGTTCTAAGGGTCTGTCCCCTTCCCAGTCAAACTCCCCATCCGGGAATCTGCCCCGCAGAGGCGCGGTCAGATGAGCCGGATCGCCGTAACGCTCCCGTCCTGCCGCCGCCCGGGCATAGGGATCACAGAATACCGTTTTCCCCGACCGGAAAGCATACAGATGGCTGGACGGATCGATACCGCTTACATTCATAGCGTATACGTCTCCGAACCGGTTTTCCGCAGGAAAGGGAATCTCCGCCGCAGGCTTTGCAGACTGTTTTGTATAAATCAGCAGCACAGGCGCCTCCGCCCCCTTTGCCTCTACGCTGAAATGAACGCTGTCCTCCCGCACCCAGGCCCCCATTCGCTCCGGGTGGAGCTGTCCCTGCACCATCTGAATGGTCTTTTTTCTCTTTTGCTTCTCTTCTTTCTCTCTCAAGCTTCCGCCTCCCCCTCGCCTACTGTGACGCTATTTTCTCTGCCAGCTCAGACAAATACATCCATCGTTCCATTTTTTCTTCCAGCTGGCTTTCCAGCTGTTCTTTTTCCTCTGTCAATTCCTTCAGCCTGGTATAATTGCAGGCTTCCTTTCCGATCTGCTTCTCTGTTTCCGCCAGCTTTTCCTCCAGTTCCTGGATCGCCTCTTCTATGGTTTCATAATCCTTCTGCTCCTGGAACGTGAAGCGCAGCTTTCGTTCCCGCTGCCGGGGCTGGCCATCGGCGCTGTTTTTGCCGCCGCTGCCCCGGCTGCTCTCTCCATTCCTGCCGCCGCCCCGGCCTTCATTCCCGGCGCTCTGCCCTTCCTGCCGCTTCCGCTCCCTGGCCTCCCGGTAATCGGTATAGCCGCCCTCATACTGCGTCAGCTGTCCCCCGCCTTCATAGGCGAAGATCCGCCTCACCGTCCGATCCAGAAAATACCGGTCATGGGATACGGCGATTACGATGCCTTCAAAAGTATCCAGATAATCCTCCAGAATAGCAAGCGTCTGGATATCCAGGTCATTTGTCGGCTCATCCAGAATCAGCACGTTAGGCGCTTCCATCAGAATGCGAAGCAGGTACAGCCGCCGTTTTTCCCCGCCGGACAGCCGTTCGATCCGGGCATACTGGGCCTGGGGCGGAAAGAGAAACCGCTCCAGCATCTGAGAGGCGGTGGCGGTGCCGGAGGAGGTGCGGATAATCTCCGCACCCTCCCGCACATAATCAATCACCCGCAGGCTCTCATCCATATATTCATTTTCCTGGGAAAAATATCCGATCCGAATGGTCTGGCCGATGATTACTGAACCAGAATCCGGCTGCTCCTTTCCGGCCAGAATCTTCATCAGCGTCGTTTTCCCGCAGCCATTCGGGCCAATGATCCCTATCCGGTCGTCCTTCAGAAAAATATAAGAAAAATCCCGGATCAGCACCTTTTCCCCATAGGCCTTGGAAATACCGTCTGCCTCCACCGTTGTCCGGCCCATCCTGGAGGACACGGAAGCGATCTCCACCTGGCCGTCCCGGACAGGCGCCTTGCGGGCAGCCAGCTCCTCATACCGCTGAATGTGGGCTTTCTGCTTTGTAGATCTGGCCCTGGCGCCCCGGCGCATCCACTCGATCTCCGTCCGCAGCAGGCTCTGCCGCTTCCGCTCCGTTGCCTCCTCCATCGCCTCCCGCTGCGCCTTCAGCTCCAGAAAGCCCAGATAACCGGCTTCGTAAAAATAGATTTTGCCGTGATCAATTTCTCCGATCCGGTTCGTCACCCGATCCAGAAAATACCGGTCATGCGTAACCATCATCAAAGCGCCTCTGTACTGGCGCAGATAATCCTCCAGCCACTGCGCCATCTCGCTGTCCAGATGGTTGGTCGGCTCGTCCAGAATCAGCAGCTCCGCCTTTTTCAGCGTTACCGCCGCCAGCGCCAGACGCTTTCTCTGCCCTCCTGACAGATGGGCTACATCCTCCTCAAAATCATAGATACCCAGCCTGGTTAAAATGGACTTTGCCTCGCTTTCCAGCGTCCACCGCTCTTCTTCTCCATGCTCCCGCAGCACGCTCTCCAGCACCTTTTCCCCCGGCAGAAAAACCGGATTCTGGGGAAGATAACCGATCGTCAGCCCATTGGCGGTTGTGATCATGCCGGCGTCCGGCGTCTCCAGCCCTGCCGCCATCTTCAGCAGCGTAGACTTTCCGGCGCCGTTTACACCGATGATCCCCACCTTATCCCCCTCATTGACAGAGAAATCTGCCTGATCCAGCAGCATCCGCCCGGTATAGGATTTGGATATCTGTTCCATATTCAATAAATTCATTCTGTCACTTCCCGCATTCGTCTTTCAGTAATAATTCCACCGGACAATGGTCTGAGCCCATTACCTCCGTATGGATCTGCGCATCCGCCAGCCTTGCTTCCAATGCTTTTGACACACAGAAATAGTCAATGCGCCACCCGGCATTTTTCTCCCGGGCGCGGAACCGGTAGGACCACCAGGAATACATTCCTTCCTGATCCGGATAGAAATACCGGAAGGTATCGATAAAGCCAGCCTCCAGCAGCCTGGAAAACTTCTCCCGCTCCTCATCGGTAAAACCGGCGTTTTTCCGGTTTGTCTTCGGATTTTTCAGGTCGATCTCCTTATGGGCCACATTCAGGTCGCCGCAGAAAATCACAGGTTTTTTCTCTTCCAGCCCCTTCAGATAGGCCAGAAAAGCGTCCTCCCACTCCATCCGGTAATCCAGCCTGGCCAGTCCGTCCTGGGAATTGGGCGTATAGCAGGTAATCAGGTAATACGCCGGATATTCCAGCGTAATCACCCGCCCTTCCCGGTCGTGCTTCTCTATTCCAATCCCATAGGCTACCGATTCCGGCTCCTCCTTTGTAAAGACCGCCGTACCGGAATAGCCCTTTTTCTCCGCATAATTCCAGTACTGCAGATAACCCGGCGTATCCAGCTGAATCTGTCCTTCCTGCAGCTTGCTCTCCTGAATACAGAACACATCCGCGTCTGCCCGGAGAAAATAGTCCATAAACCCTTTCCCCACACAGGCCCGCAGGCCGTTGACATTCCAGGAAATCAGTTTTTTCATGATGTTGTCCTCCTCGTCTGCATCTATTCTATCAGATAATTCTGATTTTTCCTAGTAGATCGTCCGTTAAATAACCGAAATGAAGATCCTTCCCGCTGCCGGACGGATTTGAAACCACACCATCCTGAGAATGTTCAACCTCCAGCTCCATATCTTCAGGCAGCTCCGGTTCATGTTCCCGGAGTAGGATACCGGATCGTCGGTTTCCACATTGCGAAAGTCGTATAACTTCGTCTGCTTTCCTCCGCAGGCTTTGCCAGATGGCAGCCGGGAACGCCGCTTTGCGTTTCAATCAGTCCTGCCCGCTTCAGGACGGACATCAGCTGCCGGATTTTTTGAAGCAAATGCAATCCTTCGATCTTGCCGCAGAGAGCAAACCTGCATGCCCTCTCCTGATTACGGCTGGGACGCTGATTATAGTTTTGTGAGCAGAAAGATTAAATAAACAGCTCCGCCATGCAGAAAAAGGTATTGCAAATTCCGGGGTTTCCTGTACAATATAAAGTTGAGTAACTGAACGAACACCCACAGAAAGGTTTGAGAATTTTTATGATTAGCGCAAACAACGTAACACTGCGTGTCGGAAAAAAGGCTTTATTTGAGGATGTAAACATCAAATTTACGGAAGGCAACTGCTATGGGCTGATCGGGGCCAACGGAGCGGGAAAGTCAACATTCCTGAAGATTCTGGCCGGACAGCTGGAGCCCAGCAAAGGGGACGTGA
This sequence comes from uncultured Lachnospiraceae bacterium, assembly GCA_944383605.1. Classification (GTDB taxonomy): domain Bacteria; phylum Bacillota; class Clostridia; order Lachnospirales; family Lachnospiraceae; genus Paralachnospira_A. The sequence goes on along the minus strand of CALWQE010000161.1, from coordinate 3,868 downwards.
CCATCACCCCCGGACAGCGCCTTTCCTTCCTGCAGCAGGATCACTTTAAATATGACGAATACCCTGTTCTGGACACCGTTATTATGGGCAACGCCCGTCTCTATGAGATTATGAAGGAGAAGGACGCCATCTATATGAAGGAGGACTTCACCGAGGAGGACGGCATCAAAGCCGCAGACCTGGAAGCGGAATTTGCCAATATGAACGGCTGGGAGGCTGAATCCGACGCCGCCACCCTGCTGAACGGCCTGGGCATTGACACCAGCCTGCACTATACCATGATGAAGGATCTGGGCGGCAATGAAAAGGTTAAGGTACTGCTGGCCCAGGCTCTGTTTGGAAACCCGGATATTCTCCTGCTGGACGAGCCTACCAACCACCTGGATCTGGACGCGATCGCCTGGCTGGAGGAATTTCTGATCAACTTTGACAATACGGTTATCGTGGTTTCCCACGACCGTTATTTTCTGAATAAGGTATGTACCTATATCGCCGATATCGACTACGCCAAGATTCAGCTTTATGCCGGCAACTATGATTTCTGGTACGAATCCAGCCAGCTGATGATTAAGCAGATGAAGGAGGCCAACAAGAAAAAGGAAGAGAAAATTAAGGAGCTGCAGGAATTTATCCAGCGATTCAGCGCCAACGCTTCCAAGTCCAAGCAGGCTACCTCCAGAAAACGGGCTCTGGAAAAAATCCAGCTGGACGAAATCCGTCCCTCCAGCCGGAAATACCCGTATATCGACTTCCGTCCCGAGCGGGAGATCGGCAATGAAGTGCTGGTGGTGGAAAATCTGTCCAAAACCATCGATGGGGTAAAAGTACTGGACAATATCTCCTTTATCCTGAATAAAACGGACAAGGTAGCTTTTGTCGGCGCCAACGAACTGGCGAAAACCACTCTCTTCCAGATACTGGCCGGAGAACTGGAGCCGGACGAGGGCAGCTATAAATGGGGCATCACCACCTCCCAGGCTTATTTTGCCAAGGATAATACCGATATTTTTGATTCAGATGAAACCATCGTAGACTGGCTGACCCAGTTTTCTCCTGTTAAGGACGCCACCTATGTCCGCGGCTTCCTGGGACGTATGCTGTTCGCCGGGGATGACGGCGTGAAAAAGCTGCGGGTGCTGTCCGGCGGGGAGCGGGTGCGGTGCCAGCTGTCCATGATGATGATCCAGGCGGCTAACTGTCTGATCTTTGACGAGCCCACCAATCATCTGGATATGGAATCCATCACCGCCCTGAACAACGGGCTGATCAAATTCCCCGGCGTTATCCTCTTCTCCTGCCATGACCACCAGTTCGTCCAGACAACGGCCAACCGGATCATGGAACTGACAGAGAACGGCCTGATCGACAAGATTACCACCTATGACGAATACCTGGAAAGCGACACTGCTGCCAGAAAGCGTCAGCAGATCGTATCTGTAGACCGGGAGGGAGACGAAAACTAAACCATTTCCACAGAAAACAAGAGGCAGCCCCATACGGAAGACTGCCTCTTTTTTCTGTATCTTTCTCAGTTCTTAACGATATTTTTTTTAACGCCCATCAACCCATCGCAGGAAGGTATCCTGGGCGATGCCCTGCTGGCAGGCAGTCTCCCGTGAGACGATCTCGCCCTTCTTCCACTGCTCCTTTAACGTCCAAAATTCCTCTGGCACCTCTTTGCGCGGCCGGCCAAAGCGCACGCCCCGCATCCTGGCGGCAGCGATGCCCTCGGCCTGGCGCTGACGGGTATTTTCCCGTTCTGTCTGGGCCACATAAGACAGGATCTGGAGAACAAGATCAGCAATAAAGGTGCCGGTCAGGTCTTTTCCTGTTTCCCTGGTATCCAGCAGAGGCATGTCCAGCACCACGATATAGGCCCTCTTTTCTTTTGTAATGATTCTCCACTGGTTCTGAATCTCCTCATAATCCCTTCCCAGACGGTCTATAGACTTGATTACCAGCACGTCTCTGGCCTTTAGCCTGCGCATCAGCCTGTGGTACTGGGGACGGTTGAAATCCTTCCCGCTCAGCTTATCCATATAAATATGGTTTTTCGGAACAGGAAACTCCTCCAGGGCAATCATCTGCCTGTCCTCATTCTGTTCCTTTGTAGATACGCGCACATAACCATATACATTCTGTTCTCTCATCTTTTGCCTCCTTGCTTCAGTCTGATATTTATTGTTTCCGATAAATATCATTCTAGCAAGAAGTCATTCCGGTCACATGGGACTTATTTCAGCTGGCTCAGCCGTTCCTGCACCTGCGCCATCATCTGGGTGTATTTTTCCAGTTTTTCCTGTTCCTCTTTTACCTTTGCCTCCGGCGCCTTGGAGAGGAATTTCTCATTATTCAGCATGCCGTTGACGCGCTTAAGCTCGCCCTCCAGCCGTTTTGCTTCTTTCTCCAGCCGCTGGATCTCTTTCTCAATATCTACCAGCTCGGCAAAAGGCATGTAAATTACAGCGTCTTTGATAACCGCAGATACGGCGTCATCGCCGATTCCGGCGCGGTCTGTCTGTACCAGCACCTCTCCCGCGTATCCCAGCGCAGCGAAAAATACCTTGCCGTTTTCGAAGATGTTTCTTACCTCTTCCTTTTCTGACACCACATATACCGTGGCCTTTTTGCTGGGCGGCACGTTCATGGATGAGCGGACGTTGCGGATCGCCCGGACTGCTTCTTTTATGGTTTCCGTGGATTTTTCTTCCTCCGGGAAGCTCCATTCCTCTTTGTATACCGGCCAGGAGGAAATCATAATAGACTCTTCTTCATCCTGAAGATTACAGAAAATTTCTTCTGTGATAAAAGGCATAAAGGGATGCAGCAGCTTCAGAGACTGGATCAGCACATTTTTCAGCGTCCACAGGGCAGCTCCTCTGGTCTGATCTCCCTCTCCATACAGGCGGGGTTTTACCATCTCGATATACCAGTCGCAAAATTCCTCCCAGATAAAATCATATACCTTCTGGAGGGCAATGCCCAGCTCATATTTCTCCATATTTTCCGTCACGTCAGCAGCCAGGCGGTTTGCCCTGGACAGAATCCAGCGGTCTGCCTCCGTCAGCTGTCCGGAGCGGAGCATATCCGCATCCGAAGGAAGGTCTGCCCCCTGCGCTTCCTCATTTTCCATATTCATCATAATAAACCGGGAAGCGTTCCACACCTTATTGGCAAAGTTTCTGCTGGCCTCTACCCGTTCCCAGTAAAACCGCATGTCATTGCCCGGCGCGTTTCCTGTCATCAGGGTCATCCGCAGGGCGTCGGCGCCGTATTTGTTGATCACCTCCAGCGGATCGATGCCGTTGCCCAGAGATTTGCTCATCTTGCGTCCCTGGGAATCCCGCACCAGGCCGTGAATCAGCACCGTATGGAAAGGCGTCTGGCCGGTCTGCTCCAGCCCGGAAAATACCATCCGGATCACCCAGAAGAAAATGATGTCGTAGCCAGTTACCAGTACATCGGTGGGGTAGAAATATTTCAGATCCTCTGTCTCATCCGGCCATCCCAGTGTAGAGAAGGGCCAGAGCTCGGAGCTGAACCAGGTATCCAGCGTGTCCTCATCCTGCGTCAGATGGGTGCAGCCGCATTTCGGGCATTTCTCCGGCATGGATTTGGCCACTGTCACCTCGCCGCATCCCTCGCAGGTATAGGCGGGAATCCGGTGGCCCCACCAGAGCTGGCGTGAGATACACCAGTCCCGGATGCCCTCCAGCCAGTGGAGATAGGTTTTTCCGAAGCTTTCCGGCACAAATTTCAGCCGTCCGTCCTTCAGCGCTTCGATGGCGGGCTTCGCCATCTCATCCATTTTCACAAACCACTGCGGCTTTACCATCGGTTCAATGGTGGTCTTGCACCGGTCATGAAT
>CALWQE010000160.1 GCA_944383605.1 uncultured Lachnospiraceae bacterium | reverse complement strand
CAGTGCGAAGTCGCTTAAGTTAAATTCCATATCTTCGGGCAGCAGGCTGCCCAGCTGTTGTTCCATGTGCTCCATATACATCTTCCTTTCCGCGCCGTATCAAAGGCGCTGGCGGCAGGAAGAAGTTGATCGTCTGGCTTCTCCCTGCTTATTTTGATTGGGTACGGTAAGCAAAGAGTTTGTCAGACTGCCCTGTGGGCAAAGAGTTTAGAATATAGAAACAAGAACGCTCTGCTTATTTGTATCATAGCACAGCAGGAGGGGTTAGACAATAGAAAACGGATGTCCTGGAAGGGAAATCTTTAAATTTCTTCCGTCCCCAAGCCTTTTATGATATACTTGATCTAATGTCAATAGAATCAAAAATACGCAAAGGAGGTATCTGATGTATGAAATGTTTTCCAGGTCCCGGATTAACCCCCCGTAGCCGATCTGTTTATCACAAACAGCATGGCTGTATAAAACCCGGGTTCCTCTATAATCAGGTGAAGGAATCCGGGTTTTAATGCGTCTTTTTTCGGCAAAATCTCCTCTAATCTTTTGACACCGCAGGAACACACAATAATTACGCACATATTTGTTAAATAAATAACACATATTTTTGTGTATTATATCCAAAAAATAATCTCAAAATTTGGGATTTTGTAAATTGACTTTTTATATAATTCGTGACAAAATGGGAGTGTAAAAATTAAAAATTTTTTATTTTAAATTTTTAATTTTATTTGCCCCATATGAAAGCTACATCACAGAATATGAGGTAATGAATATGCTGTTAAAAAGAAATTTGGACGAAGTCGTATATGAAACAATCTGCGAGGGTTTTGTAGGCAATACTTATCTTGCTGGAAAACGTTTGGATCCCTCCGAACTGTCGGAACGGTACCAGGTCAGCAAGACGCCTGTGATTCAGGCTTTGAAACGCATGGCAAATGAAGGAATCCTGGAAATAACGTCTGGCGGCAAGTATATTGTTCCTGTTGCCTCCCAAAAAGAAATCCAGGATGTATGCCAATCCAGGCTCCTTATTGAAGAAAATGCGCTGGCCGCCCTCTGCCGCACAGCATCAAACGAAGAAGTTTCCATATTGGAAACCATTAATCAGGAGCTAAGAGATTATTTCAAAGCAAACAGTGTTGACAAGTATTTTTTAAGTGATATGCACTTTCATAAAAAGATTGTGGAACTTGCCGGAAACAGCTGCATGACCGATCTCCATCGGATTCTGATCAACCGCTATACCGTTGTACGGCATACCACCGGTATGATCCTGGTTCACAGCGCGGACGCCTGCGATGAACATGCTCTGATGATTCAATCTATCAGCCATCACGATGAAGCAGCGGCCAAGGCCATAATGCGTAAGCACATTCTGGAAATGGAAGAACGACTGAACGCAAAAGTCAATGACAACTGATGATCGGAAGCTGCCAGTTGCCATTGAATCCAACCATGATCGTTGATCTCGATCTAAGAGATTAATTGATAAAATACCATTATTCATTCTTTAAACAGGAGGAGGACGTAAAAATGGCAACTAAGGGGAAAGGCGTAATGCCGGCGGTTATGACATTCTGGAATGCAGACGAGACCTACAACGAGAAAGAGACTCTGCGCTATGTACAGTGGGTGATTGACTCTGGCGCCCACAGCATCTCCTGCGTAGGAAGTACCGGTGAAAACATTTCCATGACCATGGAAGAGCAGAAAATGATCATGAAGAGTATCATCGATTTTGTGGATCACCGCGTTCCTGTTTATCCCGGAACCGGAAGATATTCCACTGCCCAGACCATCGAACTGAGCAAGTATGCCCAGGAATGTGGGGCAGAGGGCGTTCTGGTTATCATGCCCTACTATCTGCAGCCTCATAAGAGAGCCGTTGTGAATCATTTCCGCAAGCTGAGAGAGGCCATCGACATTGATATTATTCTTTACAACAATCCCAGATTCTGCGGATACGAAATGACTCCGCTGGAAATCAAGGCTATGGTTGACGAAGGCCTGATCAACGGAATCAAGGCAGCCCACGGAGATGCCAACCGGATTCACGAGCTGAAATATTACTGCGGCGATAAGCTGACCGTTTTATACGGACATGACTATGCGCCTATGGAAGGCTTCTTCGCCGGAGCAGACGGATGGCTGAGCGGTATGCCCGCTATCTTCCCCAAGTTCTCCCGTACCTTATTTGATATTTGCACTATCGAAAAGGATATCGATAAAGCCAGAGCTTACTGGGCAAAGATCCAGCCCTTCGTAGATTACTTCATCACCTACAATACCAATGATCCCCACTGGCATGAGGTATTCAAGTACGTTCTGAAATGCCAGGGATTTGATGCCGGACTGCCCAGAATGCCTTTAGGCGATCTGCTCCCGGAGGAAAAGAAAAAAGTAGACGACCTGCTGGCAAATATGAAAGATATTCTTTAATCAGCTGCACAAAGCAAGATGTGGCGAAAGCAGGGCCACAGGTGCCGTCAAAGCACTTTGTGGCCCTGTTCTAGTAAATGGGGTACACAAAAACGAATCATGGAAGGAGGAACAGTACGTGAAAAAAAGAAATTTGAAATCATTGATGGCAGCGCTTCTGGCTATTTCAATGCTTGCTGGCTGTTCGGGCGGGGGGGCCCAGACAGCTGCTTCTAACGCGGATACCACTGCACCGGCGGACAGCGGAAGTTCGGCCGCTGCAAATGAGGGAGAAAGCTCCGCAGGCGATGCAGGAGCGGCAGAGGGAGACACCATTTTAATCGGCGTTTCTGCATCCATCACTGGTTCCGCGCCTACCAACGGAATGAGAACCGAACAGGGCGCTCAGATGGCTGTAGATGAGATCAATGCGGCTGGCGGCGTACTTGGCAAGCAGCTAGAGCTTTACGTGGCAGACGATGGAGGCGTCCAGGACACCGGTATCAACGCCACTAATCTGATCGCCAGCCAAGGAGTTGTGGCTCAGGTCGGGCCCACTCTTTCCGGACTGGCCCTGGCGGTTGAGGGCATTGTATCCGAGGCCCAGTATCCGATCTTGGTAGGCGCAACCAGCCCCAAGCTGGTTACGACCATTGACAATCAATGGCTCTTTAGGGTTCGTGCCTCCGATACCATCCAGGCTCAGCTGGCGGCCGTATACGCTACGGAGAATCTTGGATGCACCAAAATCGGACTTTTCACCAACAGCAATGACTACGGAAGCGGAGCCCGCACCGTAGTAGAGGAATATTTAACCGAAAAAGGCATTGAGTTTGTTTCTGAATCTCACAACACCGGCGATACGGATATGACCAGCCAGGTACTGAAGTTAAAGGATGCCGGCGTAGACTGCGTGATTGTATGGACCGATGATGCGGAAACTGCCCTGGCCGCCCGTCAGTTCTATGATCTTGGGCTGGATGTACCGGTAATCGGCTCTACCTCCATTTCCACGCCTCAGGTAAACGAGCTCTGTCAGCCTGAGTGGCTGGACAACTGGTACAGCTGCACTGACTTTACCACATCCAATGATTCTGAGCTGGTTCAGACCTTTGTAAAGGCTTTTAACGACAAATACGGCGAAGATCCTGAGCTGTATGCCGTTACCTATTACAGCGCTATCTATCTCTTAAAGGATGCGATGGAGCGGGCTGGCAGCACCGATCCCAGCGCAATTCGGGATGCTTTAGCTGAGACAGACGGCTTAGAGGTTCCCATCGGAACTTACAAGGCCAACGACATGCGTGAAATGATTCACGGCGGAACAATCTGCAAAATGGTAGATGGCAAAGCTCAATTTTTAGAATATGTGCTTGTGGAAGACTGATTGCTTTAGCTTGGGCCGCGCACTGAGTAATTAGTGCGCGGTCTATTTTTAACAGCAGAACCGTTTGTGAGGAGGTAGAATGTTTTGAGCGGCATAATCGTACAGCTGATCATCAGCGGAATTGCCATGGGTTTTATTTACGCGCTGGTGGGCATCGAATACACATTAATCTGGAATGCATCCGGAGTCTTGAACTTCAGCCATGACAAGCTGATCACCCTTGGGGCCTATATTTTCGGCGGCACCTATATCCTCGGTATGAATATGGGATTCATTCCCGGAATCATCCTTAGTATTATTACCGTGGCCGTTATGGGAATTATCATCGCAAAAGTCATTTTCATCCCTTTAAGAAATCTGACTATGATCTACACCATTATGGCTACCGTTATGCTTGGAAAAATAATTGTGGAAGCCATTCGTCTCTACTGGGGGCCCGTGCCCTTCTCTGTGCCTGACTTTCTGGTAGGAACGGTTAAATTTAACAATATTGTCATTTCCATCGCAAATATTGCAATTATTATTACCGCATCCATCTGCGTATGCGCACTGCAGCTGTTCCTGTATAAAACAAAGCCCGGAAAAGCGATGCGCTGCGTTGCGCAAAACCGGAACGCCTCACAGCTGATGGGAATTGATGTAAAAACCGTTATGGTGATTACCATCATTATCAGCATGATTATCTGCTGTCTGATCGGAATCCTGGTATCCCCTCTGCTGAATATCAGCACAACCATGTCCAACATGATCGGTCTGAAGGGATTTGCCGCCGGAGTAATCGGAGGCTTTGGATATCTTCCCGGCGCGATTATCGGGGGCCTTGTAATCGGTATTGTAGAGAACATGGCTTCTATGATATTCCCTTCCGTATATAAGGATATTGCGGCATTTGTTCTGCTGATCGCGTTTCTGTTGGTGCGTCCGAAAGGGATCACCGGCAAAACCCGCTGACAATCCGGAGGTGATCATCTATGAAAATTTCTGCGAAAAACCAATATCTGTGGATCGGAGCTCTGTTTATCGCCTTCGCCGCAGTGCCTGTTTTTATCCACAATAATTACTATATTACCATTCTGAATCAGATGGTAATTAATATGATCGTTGTATTCGGATTGAATTTTATTACCGGACTGACCGGGCAGATGAATCTGGGAACCGCCGGAATCTACGCCATCGGCGCCTATACTTCTGCTCTTCTCTCGAGAAACTTGGGGATCTCCCCGTGGCTTACCATGATGGCAGCTATTTTTGCCGGCTTTCTCCTTGGAAGGGGCCTGGGGTACCCAAGCCTTAAAATGAAAGGCGTTTACCTCTCCCTCACAACGCTGGCTTTCTCAGAGATTGTCCGCATTTTTGCCACAAACCTGATCGACATCACCGGAGGAACTCAGGGGCTTAACAATATCCCCCGCTTCGGTATCGGCCCCTTTATGCTGGACAGCAATGTGAAATATTTCTATTTCATTCTTTTAATTGCCGTCATCATGTGCGTTCTATCGATCCGGATCGTACATTCAAAATGGGGACGGGAATTCCGGGCCGTAAAAGACAACCCGGATGCCATTGAATCCCTGGGGCTGGATATTAAAAAGATTAAAATCCGCGCTTTCACCCTGGCCGCTATGTACGGCGCTTTCGGCGGCGCTCTTTATGCCCATTTTAACGGCTATATTACTAGCTTATCCTTTACCACCGATTTGTCCATCAACTACGTCATCATCTTGATGGTCGGCGGCATCGGAAATATTCTGGGCAATATGATCGGATCCATTGTGGTGACCCTGCTGCCGGAGCTGCTTCGCTTCCTTGGCGACTACTATCAGATTACCTATTGTACCCTGGTGCTGATCAGCGCCCTGTTCCTGCCCAACGGTCTTGTCTCTCTTTACGGGAAAATCACCGGGCTTATGAAATCCAAATCTACTTCGGAAGGCGGTGAATCTTAATGGAACATACAGAGGTTGTATTGGAGGTTCGCAATCTTGTAAAACGTTTTGAAGGCCTTGTGGCCGTAGACCAGCTGAATTTCAAGGTAAGGAAAGGGCGTATCCACGCTTTAATCGGCCCCAACGGAGCGGGAAAAACCACCACCGTCAATATGATTACCGGCGATAATCCGCAAACTGAAGGCGATGTGCTGTTTTATGGAAAATCCATTTCCAAGCTCCCCGTATACGCGCGGGCAAACCTTGGGATCGGAAGGACCTTCCAGAACATCAAATTATTTTCTACCATGACAGTATTAGAAAATTTGCTGATCGGTGGCCAGAGCAAAACCACAAAGAGTCTTTTAAAATACCTGGCGAATCCCCGCATCGCCCAAAAAGAGGAACAGCAGCTAAAGGAAAAGGCTGAGGGGATTTTGAATTTCATCGGCATGTACCAGTACAAAGACGAGCTGGTCAGCAATCTGGCCTACGGGCGTCAAAAAATGACGGAGCTGGGCCGTACCCTGATGGGGGATCCCCGGCTAATCCTCTTAGATGAGCCTGCGGCCGGTCTGAACCCTTCGGAACGGAAAGAGTTTATCGACATCATCCAAAAGGTCTTTGATCAGGGCGTGGACATGTTTTTGATCGAACATAATATGGATGTGGTGATGAATCTGAGTCATGATATTACGGTTCTGAATTTCGGCTGCAAGATTGCGGAAGGCGCGCCCAAAGAAATTCTGGAGAATGAGGAAGTAATCTCCGCCTATCTTGGAGAAGGCTATCGTAAACAGATGAAAAAGGAGGCTGAACAAAATGCTTAAAATCAACAACATTGATGCATATTATGGTAAAGTTCAGGTTCTCCATGATGTCAGCCTGGAAGTAGGTGAAAACGAGATCATCTCCCTGATCGGCGCCAATGGAGCAGGAAAAAGTACCCTGATGAAAACGGTTATGGGACTCATTAAACCCCGCCACGGAAGCGTTATGTTCCAGGGAGAAGACATTACCAAGATCAAGAATACGAAAATTGTATCCAGGGGGATTGTTTATGTTCCGGAAGGGCGTGAGGTTTTTCCTGAAATGTCCGTCCGCGACAATCTGGAAATGGGCGCTTACTGCCGCAATTACAGCGCTAAAGAGATGAACGACCATCTGGAAGAAATGTATTCCATCTTTCCAAAGCTGGGCCAAAGGCAAAAACAGCTGGCCGGATCCTTAAGCGGAGGCGAACAGCAGATGTTAGCCATCTGCCGGGGACTGATGAGCGATCCAAAGCTGATCATGTTCGACGAACCCTCATTGGGTCTGGCGCCGGTGATTGTAGAGGACATGTTCAAAGTAATTGTAAAGATCAATCAGGAGAAGAAAATCCCTGTCCTTTTAGTAGAGCAGAACGCATACATGGCCCTCAGCATTTCCAACCGCTGCTATGTAATGGCCAATGGAATGATCAAGCTGAGCGGCGCCAGCGAGGAACTTCTACAGGTAAGCGATGTAAAGAAAACGTATTTGGGCGGATAACGACAAAAAGAGGGTGTAGACTTATGGAAAAATTATATGATGTAGCCATTATTGGCGGAGGGGTAATCGGCAGCGCAGTGGCGCGGGAGCTGTCCCGCTATCAGCTGAAAATCTGCGTGCTGGAAAAAGAGTTGGACGTCTGCAACGGAGCCAGCGGCAGAAATACCGGACTTCTCCATTCTGGTATTCTCAGCGGAGATCACAAGCTCCGTACCGAGTGCTGTCTGGAAGGCAACGCGGAATTTGACCAAGTGGCAGAAGAACTGGATGTTCCCTTCCGCCGCAGCGGGAAACTGATCGTCGGATTTGGCGAAGAAGAGAAACTCTGTCTGGAAAAGCTTTATGAGCACGGCCTTCAGTGCAAGGTCCCTGGGATTCGTATGATTGGAGCGGATGAAATTAAAAAAATTGAGCCAAATGCTGATGGTGAGACTGCGATTTATGTTCCTTCCGCCGGTATTTTGTGCCCCTATACCTATGCCATCGCCCTGGCTGAAAATGCCGCGCAAAATGGAGTCCACTATCACTTTGACCAGGAGGTAACCGGGATCGAAAAAGGGGCGGATGGTAATTACAAAATCTCCACCGTCAAATCCCATTGGACTGCTCGGTGGGTCATCAACTGCGCCGGTCTTTTCGCCTACCGCATTTCCTCGATGCTGGGCTTTGGCACCTATATTCCACAGCGAGTAAAAGGCGAATATGAAATCCTTGATAAAAAAGCGGGAAAGTTCCTGTCCATTCCGATTTACCCGGCTCCCAGCGAGAACGGCGACTGTGATATTCACATCACGCCCACTGTAGACGGGAATGTTCTGGTAGGCCCCACTTTAAAGGAAATCGGTGACGAAATTGATTACAGCGCCACCCAGGAAAAAATCGACGAGATGATGATTCAGGGCGCCCGGCTGTTCCCTAAACACGTAAAACGGGAGTACTTTATCCGCAACTATACCGGTATATTCCCCTACGTGGTGGACCCGGTTACGATGCAGCGGGTTGATTTTCAGATTCAGTCGGATCCTCATATCTCTCACGCGGTCAATCTTGTGGGAATCTCTACTCCCGGCTTAACCAGCGCTCTGCCCATTGCCCGAAGAGTAGTCGTAAAAGTCCTAGAGCAGGAAGATCTTTTGCCGAATCCTGCTTTTAACCCCATCCGAAAAGGAATCATCCGCTTTGCGGATCAGACGGATGAGGAAAAAGCCCGTCTGATCGGGGAAGATCCGGATTACGGTGAAATCTACTGCCGGTGCGAATGTGTCACCAAAGCTGAAATCAAGCAGGCCGTACATAATATTTTGGGCGTATCCACTGTCAGCGGAATTAAATACCGTACACGGGCGACCATGGGACGCTGTCAGGGCGGATACTGCGAAACCAGATTAACTTCCATGATTGAGCAGGAACTTCATAGGGACGCAAAAGACATTCTGTTAAATCAAAATGGAGCTTATATGTTTGTGGGGAAGGTGAAGTAAAATGAACAGGCGGGACGTAGTAATTATTGGCGGAGGTCCGGCGGGTCTTGCGGCAGCAGCAGCCTTAAAAAAGGCCGGAATCCATGATATTTTAATTGTTGAACGCGAAAAGCAGTTAGGCGGTATCTTAAGACAATGTATTCACGATGGCTTCGGTCTTACCCGCTTTGGTGAAACCTTAAGCGGGCCGGAGTATTCCCAGCGCTTTATCAACGAAGTAAAAGATTTGCAGATTGAATCCATAACAAACGCCACCGTAATCGATCTTTCCAATGATAAAGTTGTGACCATTGATACAACTGAGGGCCTTCTAAAAATACAGGCCCGGGCGGTAATCCTTACAATGGGCTGCAGAGAACGCACGCGGGGCGCTCTGGCGATTCCAGGTACACGTCCTGCAGGCATCTACAATGCTGGTGTTGCCCAAAGTTATATGAACCTTTACAACAAAATGGTGGGGAAAAATATTGTCATCATGGGCTCCGGCGATATCGGCCTTATTATGGCGCGTCGGCTGACCCTGGAAGGCGCCCATGTAAGCGCGGTTTTCGAAATTCTTCCCTACCCCAGCGGTTTGCCCAGAAATATTGAGCAGTGCCTGAACGACTACAATATTCCCCTATACTTAAGCCATTCCGTTATTGATATTAAAGGAGATCCCAGAATTGAAAGCGTAGTCGCGGCCCAGGTGGATGAAAAGCAGAAAATTATTCCAGGAACCGAAAAGGAATTTCCCTGCGATACCCTGATTCTTTCCGTTGGCCTGATTCCGGAAAATGAACTCTCCCTCAGTGCCGGCGTTTCCCTTGACGGACGGACAAAAGGCGCAATTGTGGATGAAAATTTCCAGACCGATGTACCGGGAATTTTCGCGGCCGGCAATGTGCTCCATGTACACGATCTGGTGGATTTTGTATCATTGGAAGCGGAAAAGCTGGCGGAGGGAGTCAGCCGCTACTTAAAAGAAGGCTCTTTGCCAGAGGCGGATATACCGGTTGAGACCGGTTCAAATATTGGCCATGTAATTCCTCAGAAAATCAGCGGCACGCGGGATATACAGATGTCCCTGCGTGTGCGCAGACCTGTTAAAAAATGCCGTCTGGTCATTTCTCAGGGAAGCCATACCATTAAATCCATTCCCATGCCAAAGGCCATTCCCGCGGAAATGATTCAGCTTCAGCTGAAGGCAGATTCTTTTATATCCAAAGAGCCAGTGGAGGTGAGGATCGATGAATAGCAGAACATTTACCTGCATCATTTGCCCTAATGGGTGCGAAATCCAGGTATCCTATGAAGGGGATAAAATTCATGAAATAAACGGAAACAAATGTAAAAAAGGACTTCAATATGTGGAGCAGGAATTAACGGACCCCCGCCGCACCATTGCCTCATCCGTGCGCATAAAAGGAGCGGAGCTTCCTCTGTGCAGCGTCCGGCTTACCAAACCCATACCCAAAAAAGATATCTTCTCCGTTATGGAGAAAATCAACCAGGCCGATCTGACGGCTCCTGTTCATATCGGGGATGTGGTCATCAAAAATGTGTGCGGTCTTGATTCTGACGTAATTGTAACGAAAGATATGGAACGTCTGCAGTGAAACTTCCTACCAATCGCGAGGTACTTTAAATGAAAGAACAATCGGAATTATATCGTTATCTGGAACATATTAAGCTTCCCAAATTTTATAAGGCAAAGCAGCACCTGGATGCCGCCTGTATTTCCCGTGACCAGATTCCCTCCGTGCTTAGAGCGCAGCTGGATCAGGTTCCATTAAGCGACAATGTGAAACCCGGAATGCGGATCGCGGTCACCGCGGGCAGCAGAGGCGTTGCCAATATTGATCTCATTATCCGGGAGATTGTCCGGTACCTGAAGGAATTAAAAGCAGAGCCTTTTATCATACCGGCCATGGGAAGCCACGGCGGAGGAACAGCCGAAGGGCAGCTGGAAATTTTGGAAGGCTACGGGATTACCGAAAAAACCATGAACTGTCCTCTCATTTCTTCTATGGAGGTTCAGAAAATCGGAGATACGGAAGACGGCCGGCCGGTTTATATCGATCAGGCTGCCGCAAATGCGGACGGCATCCTGGTTGTAGGACGCATTAAACCACATACAGGATTCAGGGGCCCTTATCAAAGCGGCTTGATGAAAATGATGGCGATCGGCCTTGGAAAGCAGTACGGCGCACGGGTATGCCACGAAGAGGGATTTAAAAGGATGGGATACAATGTGGAGATGTTTGGAAAGGCTGTGGTCAAGCACAGCAACATCGTCTGCGCCGTGGGCCTGATTGAAAATGCCTTTGATCATACCTGGAAAATCGCCGCCATGAAAAAAGAAGAAATCGCTTCCCGGGAGCCGGATCTGTTAAAAGAAGCCGAAGCACATATGCCAAGGCTCCTGTTCCCCGACTGCGATGTACTGGTAGTGAATGAAATCGGGAAAAATTTCAGCGGAGACGGCATGGATCCAAATGTTACGGGAACCTTCGCCACCCCTTATGCCCACGGAGGGATCCAGGCGGAGCGGGTATGCGTGCTGGATCTTTCTCCCGAATCCCACGGCAACGGTATGGGAAGCGGCATGGCCAGCGCCATCACCCAGAAAGTATTCGACCAGCTGGATTTAAATTCCATGTATATTAACGGCTTTACCTGCCGAAACCTGAATGGGTCCAGGATTCCCTGCATTCTGCCGTCCGACGAATCCGCCATTAAATTCTGTCTGGGTACATGTGTCAATGCCGACCAAGAGGCCCCCAGAATCATCCGGCTCTTTAACAGCCAGTTTATTGAGTATATCTGGATTTCAGAGGCTATGGCTGAAAATCTGCCTGAAGGCGTAGAAATCATCGGTGAACCGGAAGAATTGGTATTTGGCCCGGATGGAAATCTCCTGGATAAGGAGCCCAGACAACGGGGCCAAAGAAAATTTGATTAACATAATTTAAGCCTCTTAGAGCGAATTTTTCTTCTGTTCTATGGGGCTTTTTCAGCTAGTCATTCCAACCGCAATAACGAACTTGATTGAGACAGATTTTGTGAGTATAATCATATGTGACAGCAAATGACAGCCATAGCCCCAGAAAGGAAACCTTCTATGTATTCATATTGCTACACAACGTATCAATCCCCCATCGGAACCCTGACCCTCGCCGGTGATGACTCTCATCTGGCCGGTCTGTGGATCGAAGGGCAAAAATATTTCGGCGGTTCTCTGACTCAGCCTATGACTGCGGCAGATCCCCACAGGCTTCCCGCCCCCTTGGCCTCTGCCTGCGGCTGGCTGGACCGGTATTTTTCCGGTGCAAAGCCTCTTCCTTCTGAGCTGCCTCTTGCTCCTGCGGGAAGCGATTTTCGCCAGCTTGTGTGGAAAATTCTCTGCGAAATCCCTTACGGGGAAGTAATGACATACGGGCAGATCGCTCAGGAAGCGGCCCGCCTGATGGGGCGGCTATCCATGTCCGGCCAGGCTGTGGGAAACGCCGTAGGGCATAATCCCATTTCCATTATCATCCCCTGCCACAGGGTGGTCGGAACAAATGGTAGCCTGACCGGTTACGCCGGTGGAATCCCAAAGAAAATACGGCTATTAAAGCACGAGGGCGTGGATGTATCCCGCTTCTTTGTGCCAAAGAAAGGAGCAGCCTTATGATTTTATTGATTCAATACCCCAAATGCTCCACCTGCCAGAAAGCGAGAAAATGGCTGGTGGAGCACAATGTATCTTTTACAGACCGCCATATTGTGGAGGACAATCCCTCTGCCAAAGAACTGGCAAGCTGGATTAAAACCAGCGGCCTTCCGGTGAAAAAATTCTTCAATACCAGCGGCATGAAGTATAAGGAGATGGGCCTCAAAGACCGCCTCCCCTCCATGTCCGAAGAAGAGCAGATCGCCCTTCTGGCAACCGACGGGA
>CALWQE010000159.1 GCA_944383605.1 uncultured Lachnospiraceae bacterium | reverse complement strand
GGCCCAGCCGCTCCAGCTCCGCTACAATCTGTTTTCTGGCCTCATAGCGGTCCAAACCGGCGTATTTCCCGCCGTTCTCATTGATGGTAGCGTCATCGTTCATCACATTTATCACCGGCAGATTATGGCACTTTCCTACTTCAAAATCATTGGGGTCATGGGCGGGGGTGATTTTTACCACGCCGGTTCCAAACTCTCTGTCCACATAGGCGTCGGCAACTACCGGGATTTCTTTATTCACAATGGGAAGGATCACCGTTTTTCCGATCAGGTTCTGATATCTGGGGTCGTCGGGATGAACTGCCACCGCTGTGTCTCCCAGCATGGTCTCCGGTCTGGTGGTGGCAATCGTCAGATAATCTTCCGTCCCGGCGATGGCATAACGGATATGCCAGAAATAACCCGCCTGCTCCTCATGCTCTACCTCCGCGTCAGAAATAGAGGTGCCGCATACCGGACACCAGTTGATAATCCTGGCTCCCTTGTAAATATATCCTTTTTCATATAACTTGATAAAAACCTCCTGAACCGCTCTGGAGCAGCCTTCGTCCATCGTAAACCGCTCCCGGTCCCAGTCGGCTGAGGAGCCCAGCTTCTTCAGCTGGCTGATAATCCGGCCTCCGTACTCTTTTTTCCACTCCCATGCCCGTTCCAGGAATTTCTCCCGTCCCAGCTCTTTTTTGTCAATCCCTTCTTCCTTCAGCTTTTCCGTGATTTTCACTTCCGTGGCGATGCTGGCGTGGTCGGTGCCCGGCTGCCACAGCGCCTCAAAGCCCTGCATCCGTTTATAGCGGATCAGGATATCCTGCATCGTATTGTCCAGGGCATGGCCCATATGGAGCTGGCCGGTAATGTTAGGCGGCGGCATAACAATCGTAAAGGGCTTTTTCTTTTTATCCACCTTCGCGGAAAAATACTTTTTGTTCAGCCATTTTTCATACAGCCTGTCTTCAATTTCCTGGGGGTTGTAGGTTTTCTCCAGTTCTTTTTTCATCTGCTTCTCCTTCCAGTTATTTCAGGTTTTTTGCGGAGCGTTTTTATTTCACAGGAAATGAATTTTCCTGCAAATTCAGGGCCCGTAAACGGGCTCTGGCGCGGGATTTGGGTCAGCTTTAGCTGACAGCACACATCTCCAAATCCCTGCGCATCCCTGCGGAGCGTTTTTATTTCACAGGAAATGAATTTTCCTGTGAAATAAAAACACCCCCTGCTGATTCTCTCTCAGCAAAGGGCGCATCGCGAGGTACCACCTTTATTTATCACTTTTACAGGTCCGGCAGAAATGCGGAACCTTGCGCCTGGTAACGGTGGCCGGCCGTGGCTGACTACTGGATGCCTGACTGTTCAGGACTCGCCTGGCGGATAAAGGAGAGATTCCTCCCGCCTGATCTGTCACGCACGTTCGAAAGCCCGGTTCGAGAGCTACCTTCCGGTTCTGCCCTCCCGGATTCCCTTTCAGCCTGGCACGCCGGCCGTCTGGCCGGGTACGCCGGGGATTCCTCTCTGCCGGAGTCCATAAACCGTACTCTTCTCTGTCATCACCTTTTCTTGATTACCATTATCATAAAATCCCTGTTCTTTTTTGTCAAGGAGTTTTTCCTGCATGGCTGAACTGTTACTGGCCCTCAGCCTGGCCGGCAATCTTCCTGCGGGTCATCTCATCTACGGCCTCCCGCAGCCTGGCAGTATAAGAAAAAGCCTGGCATTCCTCCCAGCCATAGGTAAACTGCAGCTCATATTCCAGAGGCAGCCAGCCGGACAAATCAGATTCATCATGCTGAATCAGAGCTTCCAGCCTGTCCAGAATCTTATACAGTTTCGCCTCGTCTGTCCGCTGCGCTTCCATTTCCTGAAACAGGGCCGCCATCTCTTCTCTTACCGGCCCGGCCGTCCGATCCAGCAGCCCTGCCACCGCCTGATCCTCCGCCGCCTCATGGACGGCACTTTTATCAAAGGCAGGAATATCCCCGGTCACTGCCTCGCCGATATCGTGAATCAGGCACATTTTCAGCACCCGGTCCATATCCAGGCCCGGGAACTCATCCCGTACCAGAAAAGCCAGCATACACAGCCTCCAGCTGTGCTCTGCCACGCTTTCCCGCCTGCCGGTGCTGGTATCGCAATGGCGGGTATTGCATTTCATTTTTTCCATAATATGCAGAAAATCCAGCAGCCTGTTTACTTCCATGTTTTCTTCCTCCTGTCCTGCCGGATGCCATGCCGCCGGCCATTTCCTCCTGCCGGATCGCGCCCCGTCTGTTTTCCGCCAGCGCTACAGAACCATCTGGCGGTATTCCTCCTTCCAGCCGGCCAGGATCTTCTCTGTCCCTTCCTGCCGCCTGTACCGGTCTTTTTTCAGGCTTTCGTCAATTTTCCGTACCTCAGGCGCATTGGATGCCTGCCGGTCATATACTTCATATTCTTCCTTCCACCGGTACTGCTGCTGGGCGGGAATCCGGGCGCTGATTTCCTCAGGGATTCTCACCCCCGGCTCCAGCAGCCGCAGGTAAAACAGTTCCTTTAGGATTTCCCCGTCCTTCAGACATTCGTAAGCGCGCACAAAGCTGCTGGCAGCCTCCTGCATCCAGAACATCCCTGCCTGGGCCAGCGCCTGATTATGCCACAGCGCTCCTTCCGCTTCCACCGGAATATCCCACTCTTCTTTTTTCTCCAGAATATGACGGTAAATCTCCACCGCCTTTACATAACGCTTCTGCCGAACCATATAGTCCGCCCGGCTTTTCAGCATCTCATAGGGCCGGGCCGCATCCCTTTCTTCCAGCCGGCGGCAAAACTGCTCCAGTTCCTCTTTGCTGTAATAATCCGACGCCTGCATAATCATCAGCAGCATCTGG
>CALWQE010000158.1 GCA_944383605.1 uncultured Lachnospiraceae bacterium | reverse complement strand
CCTGTCTCCCGCCAGCGGATGGCCCAGATATGCCATATGCACCCGGATCTGATGGGTTCTGCCGGTATACAGCCGCACTCTCACCAGAGAATAGTCTGTGCCGTACTCTCTCACCACCTGCCAGGCTGTCCTGGCAGGTTTTCCGTCCGCCCTTACCTGCTGCCGGTTCAGACAGCCCGGCTCCGGGCCGATCGGCGCCCGGATCTCTCCTTCCTTCTGCCGGAAGATCCCTTCCGCCAGGGCCATATATTCCCGGATCATGGTTCCCTCTTCCTTCTGCCGGTTCAGCCGCTGGCAGGCTACCGCGTTTTTTGCAAAAATCACCAGACCGGAGGTGTCCCGGTCCAGCCGTCCTGCCGGCCGGACAGTGACCGGCTGGACCAGTTGCTGATAATGGGTGTAAACCATATTCGCCAGGGTATCCTGGTAATGGCCGTGAGCGGGATGAAGAACCAGGCCGGCGGGTTTGTGAATTACAGCCAGGTCGCTGTGCTCATAGAGGATCTTCAGATTTCCCTCTGCCGGTTCCAGATGGGAGGACGTCTTCCGGCTGTCCTCCAGCCGGGCGGTCAGAATCTCCCCCGGCCCCAGAACCCGGCGAACCGTAACCCTCTCGCCGCCTACCGTCAATCCTTCCGGTAAAAATTTGATCCGGCTGATCTGCCGGTCTGTCAGCTTCCACTCTTTTTTCAGCACTTCTTTTACTGTGATTTCCCGCCTGGCCTGATACTGCAGCTTTTTCTCCATCCTTCCGCCTCTCTGCGCCCCTGTTTCTTTACTTTGAAAATCCGCCGCCGGGCGCATACAGTTTTATTCTGTCACCTGGTAGATCTGGTCGATCCGCTCTTTTGCCTCCAGAAATTCCCGGCTGAGGATACCTTTTTCCGCCTCCTGTTTTTTCTCCAGCTGAAGAGCGGCCTTTTCTTCCTCCCCCTGGGCGCTGTAGGCGTGATACAGGGTGGCCGCCTCATAGTAATCGGCGATTGCTTCAAATTCTGACGTGTCCTCGCTGGTCTGGGCCCCCGCCACCCGGTTTCTGGCCACCTTGCTGATCAGCTCCGGGTAATCTCCGTCCTCCATGGCCCACTGCATGTCGCTGTATTCATAATGATAGATGGTGTTCTGGTCTGAGATTGTGCCAATGAGCGTGATCAGATTGACTGCCAGGAAAAGGCTCAGTCCGATGACGCCCAGCCGGAAGAGGGCCGGATTTTTCGCGGTATTCTCCTTCTTCGTCTTAATTTCCGGGGTATTCCCTGTCCGGCTGTTTCTTTTTTCATGATTCATAGATTTTCATCCCCCTTCCGATCAATATCATCAGCTCCTGGCTGGACATCTCCTGATCCCGGACTGCATCCAGCTGCTGGTCTGTCAGGCCGCAGTGCACCTTCAGCAGCGCCCGGATCCGGTCTTCCATATCCTCCATGGCGGCCATATGTACCGGGGTGAATTGCTCCTGATAATAGGATATTTGTTTGGAGGTAATATTGTCGTAGAAATAAGTCACATTGTCCGCCAGCCGCTCCGCCAGCTCGCCATCTGTGGTATATCCGTCGTCAAACTGGGGATCGGTCAGCCGCATCAGGCTTTCATAAACGGTGCTGTAATATTGGGCCGCGTAAGTTACCGCATTAAATTCCCGCAGCCGGTCTACATTGTAAAGGCCATACCGGTTGTAATAGTCCTCCAGCTCCTGATAGTCGCCGTCCGCTTCCAGCTCTGCCAGACGGGCATAGTGGCTGTCTGCCCTGGCATTGGCCTGGACTTTTTCCCACCAGTAGCCAAGATCATAAGAAGCGCCGCGGCAGCACAGAACCACAATATTCAGCATCACCAGCGCTGCGATGGTAATGGCTCTGGCGTGCCTGCGGCTCTGCCTGCCGGCGCTGTCCATGACCTGGGTTCTGGTTCGCCAAAAGGCCCTGCGGTATCTGCGCATATCCTCATTATGCTGTCTGGCATCTTCATTTAACGCGCCGCAATAGGGACAGTATTCGTCCTCTATGGAAATGTTGGCGCCGCAATATTTACATTTCATCCTTTCCTCCTTCCTGGCACAGCAGCCGCGGCATCCAGCCAAACAGGGAATCTCTGATCCTCCCTGTCCGCTGTGCCGGCCCGCAGTAAACTGCTTACTGGCGGCTCAGCTGCTCTGCCAGTTCCTCTCCATATTCATACACAGGCCCATAATCCAGCCAGCCGTCCTCTGTCAGGCTCTCTTCATACAGCGCCTGCGCCTGTTCCGCTGTCATACCCAGATCTTCGTATAAGACCTGACGGGCCTGTTCCTGATAGGTGCCCTGAATCAGCGCCCGTTCCTCCTCAGTCAGCCCGTTCCCCCACTGCTCCATTGCCTCTACCTGTTCCTCCAGCTTTTCCTCTGTAGTGTCATACAGAAGGAAGATGCAGCTTCTCAGAGCCATAGGCGCCATATCCGTCCAAAACGGCTCCCCCGCCTCTTTCTCCTGGTGGAGATACAGGCAGTCCAGATAAGCTTCATAATATTCGCCGATAAAGATATAATGGCTCCAGTTGTAGATATTAAACTCATGTTCTTCCATGGCCAGCTCATAGCTGTGCTCCAGAATCCGGTCATACTCTCCCGCCTCATACCACTGATCCAGCCGGGGAAATTCCTCTGCCTCCCAGGCTGTCCTCCGCCGGCTTCTGGCTTCATATTCCGCCGCTTCCTTTTTCTCCAGCAGGAAAAAGCCGGCGGCCGCGGCCAGCCCTGCAGCCAGGATAATGGCCGCCAGCACAGCGATTTTTTTCACTGCCCCGCGGACATGCCTCTGGTAATGGACTTCCGACTCCTCCGGCAGTTCCTCCATGTCCTCCCGGATCTCCTCCAGCTGTTCCATATACTGACGTTCCGCCCCCTGATAATTCATGGCGCCGCAATAGGGACACTTGGGCGCCCAGTCGGCGAAATCGCCGCCGCAGTTAGGACAAATCATAATCTGCTCCTTTTTCCGTCACGGCCTGACGATTCCATGGGCCAGCAGATAGTCCTTCCATTGCTGATAATAAGCCGCCTTCAGATGGATCTGGTCGAAAGTCCAGTCACTGCGCAGGCAGCCGGTTTCATCACATACCGCCTCATTGATATTCAGGTAAAAAATGTTCTGATTATCTGCCAGCTGCGCCAGCAGCTGATTGCGGGCCTCCACATTTGCATTGTTGAAAATCGGATCGGTCTGATCCTTTTCCGGCCCCACATGCATGATGGCCTGGATAAAGATAATGGCCTGGGGCTGCAGCTCCCGGATCCGGCTGATCACATTTTCATATGCCTGGGCAAAGGACTGGGCGGTTCCCGTCCCCATCTCATTCAGGCCGATCATAATGTAGATCTTCCCAAACTGGTTTTCCGATAAGGCCTGCTCCACCGTAATATACCCTCTGTCGTCTGCCGTTTTGACGATTGGTTCTTTTTTCTCTATAATATCATAAATCGTCAAAGATGTCCTGGCATAAAATTGCGCCCGGTCTTCTATTTTTCCATATTCATACAGTCCTACTGTCCGGGAATCCCCGATAAACAGAGCGTCGTTAAAATAATCCTCGTCCACCTGCTGAAATGCCAGCGCTGTCCCGCCGTTTTCCGCCGGCTGCCCGCCGCCTTCTGTCTGGGCTGTCTGGCTGTCCTGGGCCGCTCCGGAGGAGGGTTCCCCCTGTCCGGACGCCGGGCCGCTGGTTTCTGCCGCTTCGTTTCCTGCCGTTCCATTCCCTTCGCCTCCGGACATACCGCCGTTTCCCGCCGTTTCGCTCTCCCCGTTTCCAGTCCCTTCATCACCGGATATGCCGCTGCTTTCTCCTGTTTCGGCTAAGCTGCCGCCCTGGGCGGCCCCTCCTTCATTTCCGGACAGGGAATCGGACTGGCTGCTCTGGCTGTTTCCGGACAGGGAATCACCGGACACAGAACCGCCGGATACAGAGCCGCCGGACACAGACTGGCCCGGCGCAGAGCCTCCGGAAAGTGTCCCGTCTCCGCCGTCTCCGGCCGGTTCTTCTGCCATGCCCAAATCCCGGTCTGCCACGACTGTTGCAGTACCGTCACTCCACGGATAGATCTTCTCATGAATCCCCTGAAACATCAGCGCCAGCGCCGGGCTGTAGCCGTCGTGGCGGGCAATATCCCGGTAAATCCCATCGGCTCCGTTTACGCTGATACCGGTAAACAGGATGCCGGTCGCCGCAATGATGATCAGTAAAGGGTATTTTTTCAGTATTCGTCTCATGGTTTTCTCTTTCTTTTATCAGCCTTGCAAATGTATGCTTCGATCATTTTTCTTCTTCTTTTTAACTCTATTTCTTCTTAAAAGTTAAAATACAGAAAGGGATTTCCTGCTGCGTTTACCAGGTAATATATGCATACCCAAAACACTGCCGCCAGTACCGCCGCCCACAGCAGGCTTTTTTTCGTCCGCCGGTACAGCTGCCGGAACCAGGGCTGGGAGAAAATCAGGCAGGCTGCCAGCAGCGGGCCGAACATTTTCCCGTACCGGATATAATCGGAAGGATTGACCACGCCGCCCGCGCTCCCCCAGAAGGGAAACATCCGGCTCAGGTACACGCCCAGCTCCTTCAGATCTGTGACGGCAAAGACGATCCAGGTGACCGGAACCAGCAAAGCCATATAAATCCGGGAGAAAAACCTGCTGCCCGCCAGCCATCTTTTCAGAAACAGCCGCTCCGCAGCCAGCAGAAACCAGGTCAGCAGCCCCCAGAGGATAAAATTACCGTGATTTCCATGCCAGACGCCGGTTGCGATCCATACTGCCAGCAGGTTCAGGCACGTCCTGGCCATCCCCTTCCGGTTCCCGCCCAGCGGGATATACAGGTAATCTCTAAACCAGCTGCTCAGGCTGATATGCCATCTGCGCCAGAACTGGGAAAAGGAACGGGCCGCGTAAGGGTGGTTAAAGTTTTCCGGCAGGGAAAATCCCAGCATCCGCCCGATTCCCACTGCCATCAGAGAATACCCCTGAAAATCAAAATAAAGCATAAAGCTGTAGGCAAACGCTCCCATCCAGGCCAGCGGGGTGGACAGGCTTTCAAAGCCGATCACCTGCACTTCATTCCAGAGCATTCCGATCCGGTCAGCCAGCAGCACCTTATAGCCCAGGCCGATGACAAAGGTTTTCAGCCCTTCCTCCACCCCGGCCAGAGAAAGCCGCCTCCGGTACAGCTGGCTGCGCATCTGATCATAGCGGGTAATGGGGCCGGAGGTGACGGTCGGAAACATGGCAAGAAAGACGCCCAGCCTGACCAGCGAACGCTCCGGCCTGATCTTCCGGCTGCACACATCCGCCTCGTAGCCCATGATCCGGAACAGATAAAAGCTGATGCCCAGGGGCATGGCCGCGCCAGGATGGAAATATTTAAAATAAGCCAGTATGCCGAAATCCAGCGCCCCCGCCGCCAAAAGGAAGCCCCGCCGCCAGGCCGGAAACAGCCCCATCAGCCGGGCCAGGGCATAATTGGTCAGGAGGACAGACAGCAGCACCCAAAGGCCGGCAGGCTCCGCCGCCCCGTACAGCGCCAGACTTCCCCCCAGAAGGACATACAAAAAGGCCCTTCCGGGAATGATACTATATATAGCCAGAAAGACCGGAAATATCAGAAAGATAAACTCCAGACTGTGAAACACAAGTACATTCTGATCAGGCAGAAACCACATATTTTTGTCACATCATTTCTATATATTAAAGTCAGCAGGATTTCACTCAGCTTTCACTGACATCATAACCTTTCGTGCGCCGCAGGCATCCATTCCGGAATACCTGCCGCGCGTATATCAGATAAGAAAAATGCCGCTGCAATTCTTTGTTCTATACTATCATACAACAGAACTGCACCGGCATGATTTAAAAATACATTAAACATTTTTTACGTTTTATTAAGGAAAAATGGCAGATTTGTTACACAGCCGCCACATTTTCCCTATTCTTTCATCCGCAGCCCCAGCAGCGCGGCCAGCGCCGCCGCCTGGTACAGATCCACAGTCAGCCCACGCAGCTCCCAGGGCGGATCGGAGACAATGATGCCCTCGATGGCACAGTCAGACAGATCCAGCCCCTTCAGCGGCGTATTGGTCAGGCTGGCGCCCCGCAGGGAGGTGTTCCGGATCTCCATCTCTTTCCACTGGCAGGCGGTAAAGAAGCTTTCCGACAGGTCGCAGTCCCGGACAGCCAGATACCTGATTTTGCTGCCATGGAAATTTCCATAGCGGAAATTGCAGTCTGTCCACCGCTGATCCGCCATACGGCTTTCTGCCGCCCTTATCCCCACGCCCTTTACCGACTCTAGCCGGCAGCGGGAAAAATAAGCGGCGGTAAAATCACAGTAGGAAAAATCACAGGCCCTGACCCGCAGATCTGTCAGGGAACCGGCGGAAAACCGGCAGCTGGAAAACCGGCAGTTTTCCAGCACCACGCCCTTTAGCCGGATTCCGGAAAAGTCGCAGCCTGCCGCCTGGATTCCCCGAAGGAGCAGTCCTGTCAGCTCCTCCTCCTCTTCCTTTGCCTCCAGCAGCGCTTCCAGAGGATCGGATGGTTCTGCCAAAGCCTCCTCCCGGATCTGGGGGCCGGCGATCTTTATCTCTTTTCCCTCTTTTTTATTCTCCGTCTTCATCTTTTTTCTTCCTGAAACCTGCATTTCAGATTTTCTGGAAGGCAATCCGGGGCGAGCCGCCGCTGACATATACGGTTCCGCACCGGGTAAAGCCTTTTTTCTTCAGCAGGTTCTGCATCGGCTGGTTATCCTTATAGGTATCGATCCGCACATTTTTGCACTGGGCAAACGCCCAGTCCAGGCAGAAGGAGGCTACGCCGCGCTGCCGGGAGGATGCGGTAATTCTGTGTACCACGCCGTAGGGCGCGTCATTCAGCCATGCCCCGTCATCGATCCGGGCATATCCCGGATCCGGATCGCAGCTGAAATAAAATACGCCTGCAATCTCCCCCTCTGCCTCGCATACATAGCTGTGTCCCCCGGCGATATCCTGCCGGACCAGCTCCGGTTCCGGATAATTGTCCCCCCACTGATCCGGATTCCCATTTGCTTTCATAAACGCCCTTGCCTGCTCATATAACGCCAGGATCCGGGGAAGATCTTCCATCGTTGCTTTTCTGATTTCCATCCTGTTCTCTCCTTCTTCTGTCTGTTTCCTGCTGATTATCCGCCGCCAGTCCTGGCACCGGATTCCCTCCGGCTTCGGCCGGCATCATATCTCTCTGAACCCGCGCCTGCCCTTATTATATGCCCTCATTATAACATGCTCCATTTCGTAATACAATACAGCAGAAATCCCGCCGGCTCCGCTCACTGCGGATAACCGGCAGGATTTCTGCTGTATTAAGTCCACTCGATTACATACCTCTGTACAGATCCTCATACTGTCTGGCAGAATTTGCCCAGGAGAAGTCTTTTGCCATGCCTCTGTCTACCAGCTTGTTCCACTCCCGCTTCTTATTATAATATACGCTCAGGGCATAGCGGATCATGTCCAGCATCTCATGGGCATTATAGTTGGCAAAGGAGAAGCCTGTCCCGGTACTCTCGTATTCATTATACGGCTCTACCGTGTCCTTCAGGCCGCCTGTTTCCCTGACAATGGGCACTGTGCCGTAGCGCAGGCTCATCAGCTGGCTCAGGCCGCAGGGCTCAAACAAAGAGGGCATCAGGAACGCGTCGCAGCCTGCGTAAATCTTATGGGACAAAGGATCGGAATAATAAATATTGGCCGATACCTTTCCGTGATACTTCCAGTCAAAATGGCGGAACATATTTTCATACCGTTCCTCCCCTGTGCCCAGTACCACCAGCTGCAGATCCTCATTGCAGATCTCGTCCATCACACACTGGATCAGGTCAAAGCCCTTCTGGTCTGTCAGCCTGGATACGATGCCCACCATAAATTTCTTCGGATCTGCTTCCAGCCCCAGCTCCTGCTGAAGGGCGATTTTGTTTTTCACCTTTTCCTTCCGGAAGGTTCTCGCATTATAGTGCTGGGCGATATGGGGATCGGTCTCCGGATTAAATTCATGATAATCAATGCCGTTTACAATGCCTGCCAGGGCATTGGATCTGGCCCGCATCAGGCCGTCCAGCCCCTCGCCATAGAAGGGCATCTGAATTTCTCTGGCATAGGTATTGCTTACCGTAGTCACTCTGTCAGAATAAACAATACCGCCCTTTAACATATTGGCATCGCCGTAGGCCTCCAGCTTGTCCGGCGTAAAATAATAGTCTGACAGGCCGGAATACGCCTGGATGGTTTTCTTGTCCCATACCCCCTGGAACCGCAGGTTATGTATGGTAATCAGGCTCTTCATGCCTGCATAGAAGGGGCCGTCCCCAAATTTATCCTTCAGATGCACCGGAATCAGGCCGGTCTGCCAGTCATGGCAATGCACGATATCCGGCTGAAAGCCGATGACAGGAAGGGCAGACAGGGCTGCCTGACAGAAAAAGCAGAACTTCTCAATATCCCACAGCACATTGCCATAGGGCTTATCCCCGGAAAAATACTCCTCATTGTCGATGAAATAAAATGTGCATCCTTCATGCTCCAGCCGCAGGACGCCCACATAACGGTCCAGATTGTTATAGCGCATATAGAAATGGCTCATATATTCCAGCTGGGACTTGTATGGCTCATTCATGCAGGAATACTTGGGCAGGATAACCCGCACGTCAAACTCATCTTTATTGAAATATTTCGGCAGTGACCCTACCACGTCAGCCAGCCCGCCGGTCTTGATAAACGGCACTGCTTCTGACGCGACAAACAATACTTTTTTCATGAAATAACCTCCGTACAAACATGTGTATATACAAAGATTATACCCCATATTCTCCCATTAGGAAAGAGTTTTGTGGGAAATATTCTGACATTTTTCTGTCAGCCCAGCCGGCTTTTGTATTCCAGCCGTATTTTATCCGCGATCAGCGCTATAAATTCTGAATTGGTCGGCTTGCCCTTTCCTGTATGAATGGTATAGCCGAACAGGGCGTCTATGGTGTCCATCTTTCCTCTGCTCCACGCTACCTCGATGGCATGGCGGATGGCCCGCTCCACCCGGCTGGGTGTGGTCTGGTTCTTCTTCGCTATGGTTGGATACAGGATTTTTGTAATGGAATTTAACATCTCCATATCCTGTACCGACAGGATAATCGCGTCCCGCAGATATTGGTATCCTTTAATATGAGCCGGCACTCCGATTTCATGAATCATGTCCGTCACATCATTCTCCAGATTCCGCTCAATATAGCTGGCTCTGTTTTCCGCGTAAGGCGCCGCTTTCACCTCCTGCCGGGTCTGACGGGCAGGCTCCATAAACGATTTCACCTGATTGACTACCGTTTCCTGATCCAGTGGCTTCATCATATAATATGCCGCGCCCAGACGAAAGGCGTCCTCTGTCATCCGCTCAGAACCTACCGCTGACATCACGATAAATTCCGGTCTTTTCTTAATCGTCTGATCCTGATTCACCTTCGCCATCAGCATCAGGCCGTCCAGTTTCGGCATAATCAGATCCAGCAGTACCACATCCGGCTGTTTGTGACGGATAATATCATAGACTTCCTTTCCATTGGAAGCTTTTCCTACGATATTCACATCACTTTCCTTCGACAGCACCTCATCCAGCATCTGCACCACTCTCTCATTATCATCGGCAATCGCCACATTCAGCTTACCCATTTCTTTTCTCTACTCCTCCATACATTATTTTGTTTCAAACTGGAAATATCACCATTATAAGCATCAACTTCCGAATCATCAACAGTATATTAACGCACAAAATATGAATATATTACAAATTGAAGATTAATATTTGAATAATTTTTATAAA
Source organism: uncultured Lachnospiraceae bacterium (assembly GCA_944383605.1). Taxonomy (GTDB): domain Bacteria; phylum Bacillota; class Clostridia; order Lachnospirales; family Lachnospiraceae; genus Paralachnospira_A. The sequence goes on along the minus strand of CALWQE010000158.1, from coordinate 14,211 downwards.
TCGGCACAATATTTCATAAATTGCCGTCGATAATTGTCGATAAATTTTCCCGCTTCCCGCATCTCAACGGAAAAAAAGCTGCGCAGAAGGCCCGGTTTGCAGGTACCGGAATAACATAAAAAACAGCCCTGCCGCAAAGCACCCATCTGGATGCCGCAGCAGAGCTGTGTTAACCTTTCTCTTCTGTATTTTCCCAACGCTCTTATCCGGCAGAGACTTCTTTTCTCTCTGCCCCTCCTTTTCTTCTCCCGGCCAGCATCCGGTCCAGCAGATAGAACAGTACCGCCAGGGTCAGCAGGATGCCTGTCACCAGGAAGAGTCCGTGACGGACGCCGATGACCAGCACATAACTGAAGATGAAGGAGCCGGCCGCCTGGGCGCCGTTTTCAAAAAGGCTGTACACGCCGATGGCCCGTTCATAGCCGAAGGATTTCACTTCTTCCAGATCGGTATAATGTCCGGTCTGGAGAGGCAGGCCAAAGCTGTCTGATAATCCTAAAAGAACGATGGACGCCAGCAGCGCCGGCAGGTTCTGGTAAATCGCTACCAGGATGAAAGCGCAGCCGTAAATTGCCGCCGCCAGCACCAGCGCGCCCCGTTTCCGGTTCTTTTTGCTGAAGAAATTGGTCAGCACATTGCTGAAGGCCATAATGCACAATCCGTTCAGCAGATAGGAATAGCCGATATAAGTCTCCTGCATGCCAAATTCTGCCGCCAGGATCGGGAAGGTGTAAATCAGGAAATAACCGCCGGCGATCATAGGCACGCAGATCATGGCGAAGTATACCAGTACCCTTCCTTTCAGCAGGAAGCGGAACAGGCTGATGCCGGAGCCGGTCTCTTCCTGTGCCTGGCTGCCCGCCGCCTTGTACTGGGTCAGGTATTTCATAGACATAAAGTACACTGCCAGGCTTAACGCGGATACAATGGCAAAAATCCACTGATAAGAAAACCAGTTAATCAAAAAGCTGCCGAATACAACGCCGCAGTTTACGCCGTTCTGAGCGGCTGAATTGTAAGAAGCAAAGCCTCTGTCCTTTTCCTCCTCCGGCTTCATGGCAATCATCGCATTGATAATCAGCAGCAGCAGTCCCCAGCCTGCGCCGACGATGCCGTTTCCCACTGTCAGCACCCATATATTCGGCACGATTCTGAGGGCAAAGCCTGCGGTAAAGAGGATCGCGCTGATTACAACGCTCCGCTTTTCTCCCAGACGCTCCAGCACCGCGCTGCCGAATACGGAGAAAACAGCGCCTACCACAACCTCGGCGGAAATAGGCAGGGCCGCCATTACCTCAGCGGGTATCCCGCCCGGGCCGCCCGTCTCCGCCAGCCGCATGGCGTACAGAGGCAGGAAGCCGGTAGCCACATTGGTCAGGAAAAAGATGGCGAATACAATAATCCGCAGCACATCTGCCGGCACCGATACCGGCAGCCCTCCCTCTTTTCTCTTAATCCAGTCTTTATCATAGTCTCCTTTTGCCTGAACGAAAATAATCATCTCCAGGGCAACCAGGATCACCACTACCGTCACCGCTGCAATATTAATAAACAGATCCAGAATCATAGCCTGGTTCTCACTCTGGAAGCTGTTCAGATCCGTCCCCACCTCCAGAAGGCCGATCACCTCGCCGCTGTCATCGATAACCGGGTTCAGCACAAAGAGGAAGCTGCCCTCGCTGGTCTGGTAGTCCTGATAAATCTTCCCCTCTCTGCTCTCAATAATCTCCTGCTCGTCTGATCCTTCATAAGGCCAGTCCTGAGGATGGATGGCACCGGTGTCCTCCTGGAGGCAGTAGGTGGCGATAATCACCCCGTCCTGAATCTTATAAAAAGCACAGTAAAGATCCTCCACCGTAGCGTCCTTTGCCAGAAAAACGCTGTGGGCGGCGTCCCGCACCGCCTGATAGTCCGGCCCCATGAAATCAGAAGCGGAATCGATCCGTTCAAAGGCGTCATAGGGAAGATTTTCCACCATGATTTCTGACGCCATCTCCGCTCTGGTGACGATCGCGTCCAGGATCAGATCCTGGTACCGGGGAATCAGGATACCGGCAAATAAAGCCGCCATGCCCACGGCTCCCACGATCATGCCCGCCGCGATTTTATGGAATTTTGACCCGGATACCACCACATAGCGAACCAGGAAAATAACGGCGGCCGCTCCGCTCAGGCCCAGGACGGCCACAGCAGCCCATATCAGGATACAGAGGGCGCTCTGGCTGCCAGACATCTGGCAGGCGGTAATATAGGTATACTCCCCATCCTCATACTGCTTGACAGAGTAATCGGTACATACGATCAGTCCGTGATCCCCGTTCAGGCTGTAAGCGATCTCCTTGTCATAAAAATCCAGATCCTCTTCCAGCCGTTCTGCGGTACCCTCAGGACTGATCCGCAGCACATCCCGCAGGCCGATATCGGCCACATACAGCTCGCCGTCCGGCCCCAGGCTGATTTCATGGGGCACGCTCAGCTCCTCGGAGGATTCTGCGTCATAAAGAACCCGATCCTCCCCGTTCCCCTGATAGAGGCAGACCTGGCCGCCATAGGTGGAGTAATAAATCTTCTCTGCCTGCCGGTCTGCCGCCACGCTGACGGTATACCGGGCCAGCGGCACCTCACAGGAGGCCAGCAGGTTTTGATCCTGGTCATAAAGCAGAAGGGCGCTGTCTTCTTTATATACATATATGACCCCATCGTCTGTGGGAATCAGGCCCCCCAGGCGGGGAGACAGCTGGGCTTCCTCGTAGTAATACTCCGCTGTCACGCCTAAAAATTCCCCGTCAGAGGAATATTCCAGCACCCGCTCCCGGCTGACCCGGAAGCTTCCATCCTCGATCAGGGCGTCCTGTATGTAAATATGCCCTGCCTGGTTGATCACCACCCGTTTGCCCTCCTGGAAGCCCTCGTCTGACGACACCCGTTCCCATACCATTGTACCGCTGCTGTCTACCTTACGCAGACGGCCGCCGGAAGCGTCCAGGACATACATATTTTCCTGGTCATCCTGTGTTACATAAACCACATTCGAAAATTCCAGTTCTGAAAAAGGAGTCTGGAAAAGCAGATCCTGCCTGATATATATCAAGATCGCACAGATCAGCAGCAGAACTGCAGCCCCTGCCTTTTTCCAATTCATACCCGTTTTCCTCCTTCCATTGTACTTTCTTTTCCGCCGCCCCGGGTATCTTTTTCACAGTTCCGGAAATGGGACGGCAGCCTGTATTCCAGCAGCTTCAGCTCGTACCGGGGCGCCAGGGTATAGGGCGCCAGCCTGGATTTATATGCCCGCAGTCCTTCCAGTCCCATATCTTCTGAATAATTAATCACCTTTGCCTCCCGGAGAAATCGCTGGAAGCATTCCTTATGCAGGTATTCATTGATTCCCCGGAACCCCCGCTCTGTCTTTTTAAACTCGAAAAAGCCCAGTCCATGATAGCAGCTGACGATACTGTAGGCGATGATCCGCCCTTCATAAATGACGGCGATGCCATGCGCGTTCAGCTGATCCAGACTGGTAATCACGCTGGCGGCTGTTTTTTTCAGGCAGCCATACTGACATTCCTCGCACTGGTGCGTACTGCACCAGATCCGTTCCAGGAAATCCAGGCAGCTTTCCAGATGGCCCGGCGTCAGCAGCTCTGTTTCCGTCTGGTATTTCCGCTGAAAATATTTCCAGTTATACCGGGGCTCCTTTCCCTCTATCCCATAGCGGCAAAAATCTTCAGCTGTGTAAAGGTAATCGCACAGTCCCCGGTCGTTCCAGATCTCCCAGCTGGCTCCCGGCGCCTTTTTATAATAAGGCATCATCCATTCTGCCGCGTCTGCGATAATCAGCGGAAGCCCCGCCCCTTTCCAGAAAGAGACGGCCTGCTCCAGCGCCCTGCTGATTCCCCCCTCCGTATACCGGCCCAGAAAGGGGAGCATTACCCACCGTTTCTTCTCTGTGTCATACGCCGCACATTCCATATATCCCAGGGTTTCTTTCCAGTAAATGATAAAGCTGTCATTCCATGCCACCATATCGGCAAAGCAGAGGGAGGAAGCCCAGTATCCGTTCATCTGGTCGTAATACCGGACAAACCGTTCCCTGTCTTTTGCGGACAATTTCCGAAATCCTTCCCCGGCCAGCCGCTGTTCCATATTCATCTTTCCAATCCCTTCCTCTTTTCCGTCATTTCTGCCGGGATCCCCGGTTGATTGCTCTGCGCGCAGCAGAAAGCCGGAGGATTTCCCTGATCCGGTTCAAATCTGCCCGTCTCTGCAAAGCAGCGGTCAGAATCTCTCGATGCAGATGTCGATCTGATCCTGGTCGTCCCGCTGATAATACTGATTGCATAAAAACAGATATTCTCTGGCCGCCGCGTCCCGGCGGAACTGTTTCAGCACATCAATAAACGCTGTTCTTGCCTCGTAAAATTTTCTGGCGCAGAACAGGTTCACGCCCCGCTCAAAGGTCTCGCGGGTCAGGTCTTTCCGTCTTCTGTCCTCTTCCCCATCGCCGTCATAGACATCGTAGATTTTTTCCATCCGCCCCGTCACAGTATTGTTCAGGTATCCGATCACTCTGACATGGTAAAACTGGAAGAAATCCCTGATCTGGGACGCCGCCGCCCCGGTGATCAGGATATGGGCGTAATATTTTGGCGCCAGCTCCCGCAAAAAGGCGGCGATGGCCGTCTCCTGGGAAATAGACAGCAGAGACATCCGTTCCTGGTCGCCGACGATCCCCAGCATCACAGAGCCTCTGGCAATGCCCGCGCTGCATCTGTGGAAGCCGTTTGTTCCGGCCATATTCTGGCAGATGGAGACAGCGGCGGTCAGCGCCTTCTCACAATCGCCGGGATACAGGGCGGTAAAGCCGCCGTCCTGAAAGGTTTCGATAATGCCCTCTGACCGGATCACATCCGGGATCGCCCGCTGAAGGATACTGTTGATCGATCCGAACATTTCCTCCGAGCTCATCTGCCGGATACTGCTGTCAAAATCCGCCATGTTAAAATCCAGAACGGTCAGCTCCCGCTGCCTCTGATCCCCCAGCCTGGCGTCCAGCACGCCTTCCCTGCGCAGCAGCTGGAAAAAGCGGGACGGCACATATTTATGGTAAACGTCATTAATCGTATTGATTTCTGTCACATGGTTCTGGATATTCAGGGACATCCGGTTAAATACCCGGGCGATCTCGCCGATCTCATCCCGGCCTCTGACATGGACGACCTGGCCGTATATGCCGTCCGCCAGGTTTTCCGCTGCTTTTTTCAGCTTTTTCACCGGCCCCAGGACGGAAATCTGCATGACCAGCATCAGCGCCACAAAGCAGATCAGCGCCACGGCGGCGATAATCTCCTGTACCTGAAGAGTCGCTTCGTCAATGTACAGCTCCACATCTGTCATATTCACATCCACGCCCAGAAAGGCCACCACATTTCCTTCCCCATCCGTCACGGGAGCGTAGGCGGAGGCCAGCGTCTGGCGGATTTCTCCCTGCATGGTAGTCGTAATGTCCAGCTCCCGGCTGGGCTCTCCTGTCTCCAGTACTGCCATAGCGGAGCCAAAGTCTTCGCCAAATTCTACCTCGTCTCCCAGCCAGGAAGCGCTGTCGCCGATCAGCTCCGTCTGCTCCTGGGTCAGCTTTGCGTCAAATATGTAGATTCCCTTTCCCTCTTCTGTGGGAGCCATCACATACAGATAGTAGACCCCGGTCTGTTCTTTAATATTGTTCAGCTGTTTCAGGTCATCCACATACTGCTCCGTCACCCGCCGGGTTTCTCCGTATTCCTTTACCCGGTTTCCGTCCATAACGCTGGCCGCCAGCCTGGCGATACTGACCGCATGGTCGTAATACCGGTCAATGATCGTAGACTCATAGCTGCCCCGCATCACATAGGAGATAATCCCGGAAAGGGCCAGGATAAAAACCAGAAAAATGATAAAAAATTTCGGCCTTAACCCAAATTTTATTTTCAACCTATTCACCCCCTCAAGGAATCTGTATATTCATCACGCCTGGATTGGTGATGCTGATTACCCCGCCCCAGCTGCAGATACATTTGGACGTCTGGTTCAGCGCCGGCTTCCCTCCGATCAGGACTGTCGGGGAGCCTGGCGCCCAGGGAGCGGAGATGACCGGGATACAGGGCATCGGCGTCAAAACGCCCAGCGCCGCCGCTGTGGCCGCAGCCACCTGGGGATTGGCCAGCGACATACACATGCCGAAGGGCATGATATTTTTTAACGGCACCTGATCCATAATCGTGGCCAACGGCATGGAAGACATTACCTTCCCTTCCGGCGTTACCATCATGGCCGAAGGCGCCATGCCAAAGGTGCAGGCGCACATGGCGCCCGCGCATACCGCAAAACTCATCTGTATTCCTCCTGTTTCCTTTTCTATCCGATAAAAAAGAATCCTGCGCAGTTTCCTATGAAATAACAGAACCTAAACTGTCTTCGGCCCTTACACGGAAGGGCCGGAGACAGAGCCGCCGGGGGAAGTGGTTTCCTCTGTGGAGGGTTCCGTCTCAGAAGGCGTCTGCGATTCTGATTCCGGCTCGGAGGAGGGCTGTGTCGGTGATTCCGATTCCGGCTGGGAAGACGGCTGTGTCGGAGCTTCCGTCTCCTTGGGCGTAATCAGCTCTCCGTTGCGGAACTCTCCTTCCTGGTCGATCCGCCCGGTATCCGGGTCATAGAGAATGCCTTCGCCGCTGTATTTTCCCAGTATAAAGTGTCCCTCATACAGTTTGGCCCCGCTGTCTGTATACAGGATGCCGAAACCGTCATATTCGCCGGAGCGGAAATTGCCCTCGTAGACCAGCAGACGGGTATCCGGGTTGTAGAGGCTGCCCTCTCCGTAATATTTTCCGTGATAAAAGCTGCCGTCATAAATCATCTCGCCATTGGAGGCGAAAGCCTTTCCTTCCCCGGAATATTCGCCGGCGGAAAAGTCGCCGTCATAAATCAGGTTTCCGGTGGCCGGGTCATACGCCTTTCCCACCCCGTCTTTCTTTCCGTCCTTAAAGCTGCCTTCATAGACCAGCGCGCCGTTTTCATACAGTTTTCCTTCGCCGTTATACTGATCCTTTTCGAAGCCGCCTTCATAGACCACATTTCCATTGGCGTCGTACACGGTGCCTTCCCCGCTCTTTTTGTCATCGGAAAATTCGCCTTCATAGACCAGCACGCCGTTTTCATACAGCTTGCCTTCCCCTTCCTTTTTGCCGTCCACGATTTCTCCTTCGTAGACCACATTTCCCGACTCGTCTGTCAGCTGGCTGGTTCCGCCTTCCATCTCGCCGTCCTTGAAGGTGCCTTCCGTCACAGTGCCATCGGCGTTGTAGAGAGTTCCTTCTCCGTCAAATTCTCCCTCCAGGAAGCCGCCCTCATAGAGCAGGTTTCCTGCCTCATCATACAGTTTCCCTTCGCCGCTGAACTCTCCCTCAGAAAATTCGCCTTCATATTCAATATTTCCGTTAGAATAGTATGTGGTTCCTTTTCCCTCATACTCTCCCTCTGCAAATTCCCCTTCATAGAGCAGCAGGCCGTCCGCTCCGTAGAGCGTTCCTTTTCCTTCATACAGCCCTGCGGCAAATTCTCCTTCGTACAGGACGGTTCCATCCGCTCCGTACAGGATGCCTTTGCCCTCATACTCTCCCTCCACAAAGTCCCCTTCGTAGATTTTATTTCCCTCTTCATCGTAGAGAGTGCCTTTCCCGTTCCGCACATTGGCTGCAAATTCTCCTTCATAAACCAGCCGGCCATCCTCGTACTGCCTGCCGGTTCCTTCCATCTGGCCGTCCACCACATCGCCTTCATAAATCAGATTCCCCACCTCATCGAAGAGCTGGCTTACTCCTTCTGTAAAAGCGCCCTTGCTGAAGGTTCCCTCCGCCGTCCTGCCGTCGCTGCGATAGAGGATCCCCTCTCCATCGTACAGCCCCTGGGCGAAATTTCCTTCATACAGCACCCGGTCGCCGGTATAGAGAACGCCGTAGCCTTCATACAGGCCGTTGACAAAAGCCCCCTCATACCTAAGCTGGCCGTTGGCCCGGTACAGCGTCCCGGTTCCGTTGTATTTTCCCATTGTAAAGCCGCCGATATATTCTACCTGGCCGCCGGCAAACCAGGTCTGGCCCTGGCCCTCATACAGCCCTTTGGCAAAATCTCCCTGGTAGATCAGGTTTCCCTCTTCATCATACAGGCTTCCTGTCCCGTCATAGAGGCCGTCCAGAAATTCCCCGTCGTACCGCAGCGTACCCTTTTCATCATAGAGCAGCCCGCTGCCGGAATATTTGTTCATGGCGAAGCTTCCCTGATACTGGAGGACACCGCCGGGATAGTACAGCTCACCCAGGCCGGAGTACATCTCCTGCTGAAAACCGCCCTGATATACTAGATTTCCCTCATAATCATAGAGGGTGCCGTCTCCGGAGATCCTGCCGTCCTCCAGACGGCCCACGAATATAGTCTGCCCTGTCTCCCCGTCCGTCAGCCTTACCTTTCCGGTATAGCCGTACTGCTCCTGTGTATTGATCGCGATGGTCTTTGTAAACAGATTGGACACAATCAGCGGATGGAGAAAACGGACATACAGCAAAGGCACCAGGATCACCAATATAATGGCCAGGTAAACCAGCTTCTTCAGCACATAGTAATGGCCGATGGAAAAATAATCCTTTAGCGAAACCGGCTTCTCCTTGGTGAATCCCTTGACCTCCTGGGATACGTCTTTGACTACTTTATTGATAATGCTGTCTGGATTAACCGCCCGCTTTGCCTTTCTCCCCAGAGTGATAAAGGGCCTGCGAACCGCCATGGACAGCCGTTTGCTTCCTCTTTTTAATGAATTTCCAAAAAAGTTCCAAAACTGATTCATCCTTCTGTCCCTCCCTCGCTGTCTCTGATCTCCACGGTGCCGATCCGCTGGAAATCATAGGCTTCATTCTGGGCCGGCGCGGGATACATAATGGAATAAATCAGATAGATCGCCAGCGCCGCCACCAGCAGCGCCACCGCCGCCGGCCTGGCCCGCTTCAGCACAGCCTTGATTTTCTCCCAGATCCGGAACCAGACGGTGTTTGGCTTCAGGGAGGCAGCAGATTCCAGCTGCTCCGTCAGCCGCAGATAAGCCTCATATACCTGACGGTAATCTGTAAATTGGCCGTTTCTGAGCTGCTCCAGAAACGCAGGGATATCCGGGCTGCTTTCCAGAGACAGCTCCCTCTGGAACAGGAGGCTGAAAACATCCGCCATTCTCTCCTCCACCTTCTCCATCGTTACTGTCTCATAGTCCCGGATCTCACTGAGGGTATACAGAAAATGGATATCCAGCGCCGCCGTCACCTGGATGGTATCCGGCCTGAGCACGTCATAGGCCAGCATATCCGGCATCTTCAGCAGCAAAAGCCGCTCCAGGATATTTCGCCCGATCGACATCCGCTCCTTCAGGACGCAGCTTTCTTCCTCCAGTTTTTGAGCCAGGGGAACTGCTTCCTTATGTACGAATACCAGATACAGCTCCCCGTCTCTGGAAAAGCACTCAAAGAAATCCTCAAAGGCCCGGTTGCTCATCTGTTCCATAAAGACCATAATCAGCTTTACCGCCAGCTCACGGTCCCGGATCTGAAAAATATCAAAGAGATGCTTTCCCCTGGCGTCCTTTTCCTCCCGGCACAGAAACCGGATCAGCGCCTCTGTCTCATCCAGCTTCTGCAGAATATAATACTGATGCTTTAATGTCTGAATCGTCATCGTCTGTCCTTTCTGCTCCCGGAACCATTACACGTCTCTGACCACCACAAACGTAGAAGCCCGGAAGCCCGGCTGATCCATGCTTTCGCACAGGATCTCATAAACGCCTGCCTTATTGGGGGCGGTATACATACCGTTTTCATCGATGGTTCCGCCGTCCGGCTCCCGCACGCTCCACCGTACCCGGCTTTCCACCGCGCCGCCGATCAGCGCCTCAAAATAGTAGACATCGCGGATCGCCAGCTCCAGCATATCCGGCCTGATCTGCATCACTGCCTGCTCTCTCTCCTGAACCAGCTCCTGTCCGTCCCGGACGGCGATCCAGTTCACCCTCAGCCTGGACTGAGAGGTCATCTCCAGACATTTCACGCCGATCATGAAGGTTCCCTTTTCCATATTTACTTTGGCAGCCAGCTCCACCCGGACTTCCCCCGGCTCCGGGTCAAAGATGCCCGCTGTCCCAAACAGAAGGCTGCCGCTGTCCCGGATGCCGTCTCCCGTTACCTCTCCCAGGATGATATTCACCGCTCCCAGGCCCAGGCCATGGGGGATTTCCTCTGAGAAAAACTTCTGGCCGGGGGTGCCGCCGATACCCATGTCGATGGCCGCAGTGCCTGTGGCGATCTTCAGCCCGCCCTGCTCCGGCGTCTGTGCGCCGCCGGAAGCTCTGCCGCGGCTTTCCGCCGGGACAGATTTTTCCCTTGTCTCCTCTTCCTCCAGCGCCATCCGGTTCATCGCGTCCGCCAGGGAATTGTTGTACAGATACTGATGGAACGGCATACTTTCCACCGCATCGATCATATAGGTAGAACCGGTTCGGATGACAGAAATCTTCGCCAGGTAGATACTTTGCTGGTAGGTATCCTTTACGATCTCCTCCATCGCGCTCTGGTAATACCGGCTGATAATTTCTTCTTTTACATTCCCGCTGATAATCTGGACAGCGCTGGTTCCGCCGGCTTCTCCCTTCATGGGCATACCGTCGATCTCCATCTGGAAGCTGTTCTGCGCCACAGTCAGTCTCGCAGCGATATCATTGACCGCCCCGGCCTTCAGCTTTCTGGTCAGGGTATAGGATTTTGCCTTCGCATAATCTGCCTCCCGGAAGGATATGGTCAGATTATCCTGGCCCTGGATACAGGTCAGGTTCAGGTCATAGGAGAAGGAGACCGGCTTTTGCTGCCCCATATTTTCCACTGTGATTTTCAGTTCAAATTCCTGGCCGCTGCGCACATATCTGGGCACTGTCTGCTTCACCCGGATCCCGTTTCCCCAATATACGGTACGGGTTTCCTCATAAAAGGCTCTGGCTGACAGCTCTTCATTTTCCGGCTCCTGGCTGGTAAGGAACAGATGATAGCCTTCGGCGTACTTGTTGTATTCCATATTCTGTCCGCCCTGTTCCCGGACGCCGGCCACGCTGTGAACCGGCTCTTTCTCCGACTCATCGTACTCCACGCACAGATAGAGGCAGCTGTTTTCTTCATCCTCTTCGGTATAGTCGCTGAAGCCGTCGATCATGGACAGCTTCCGGATTACCGGCTGGCTGATCATGATTTCCCGGCCGGCAAAATCCAGGGCCATTCCCATCTCTACAGAAATCGCCGTATCATCTACCGGAACCACATTCATGCCGCACACCACGCCGGTTCCCAGCACAAACCGGTTGATCAGCCGGCGTTTATCGTTCATATACCGCTGCTCGCACTCAAAATCATCCACACTCAGCAGCTTTCCATAAAAATATCTGTTCCGCTCAAACGTAAAATATCTCAGGTTTCTCATCCATTTTCCCCTTTCCCTTCTTCACTGTCCGTCAGCGCGGCAAACGGCATGGACGCCTGCCCGTCCAGTACGGCGGCTCCATAACGGCCCAGTACGCTGTTCATTCCCATATAGGAATGCTGATCCAGAAAAATATACGGCTCCAGCGCCACAATGACACAGCTCATATGGGCTGGCTTCGCCCGTTCCGCGATTCTGTCCAGGATGCGGTATTCCTGATTGGTAGCCTGTCTGTCCATATCTGCGATCACTGTAAACATATAAGGATTTTTCCCATAAAGAGCCTGCAGCCGTTCTCCGTAGCCAGGGCGGCCCAGATAAGGCTCCAGCTGGAAATATTCCACTATATACGGCGTCCTGCCGGTATACAGCCGGATCATTTCCCGCAGATACTCTACAGTACCCCGCTTCCGGTACAGTTCCATGCCATGGCGGATCAGCCACCGCAGCTGCTCCTCGCTCCACAGATAGCTGTCCTCAATGGCGATCCAGGAGGCCAGCCATTCCAGAAACGGCCCGCTGGCTCTGTCCGGATCCAGATAGGCCGGCACATCCCAGATCTGCCGGGTCATATCCTGATACAGGCTCTGGAACATACCCAGATACCGCTCCACAAAGGAGGCGCTGGCGGCATGTTCCTGGTAGACATCCGGCAGATACTGGAGCCAGGTATTTTTCGGGAAAATAATTTTTATCCGGTGAATCCTGGGATGAAGGCCGCCCTGGTCTGTCAGCCGGATCTGCAGCCACAGATACCGTCCCTTCACCTCATGAAGAAGCTGATCCGCAGGGTTCTCCGTTATTTTCCGGCAGAAGGGAGCCGTCATCCTGGCTTTCTGCTCCGGCGGGATATCCGGATCCGCCAGCAGCTGTCCGATATCCCACTCTCTTCCCTGCCATTCCAGCACCGGGCTTTCACTGGAATAAATCCAGAAGCAGACGGTAGCCTCTCCGATATCTGCGCCTTCTGTCAGCAGCCGGTGATATTCCATCTGCTTCTCCCTGGCGTCCATCAGACGGCTGAAGTAAATCCCCGGCCCCTGCCCCGGATCCTCTGCCTCGATTCCCGGCGACAGCAGCCGGATATTGGCCCGGCTGCCCCGTTCATAGTCAGAAGCTTTATTCCATACAAAATATTTTGTCTGCTGTCTCACTGTTCCTCACCTCTTACTCCCCGCCGGCCGATATGATATAATCTGCCTGTTTCAGATAAACCAGCCCGTTCACCGGCAGCAGAATGCTGCCATTGGCCGACCGGCGCACACCCCTGCCCTGGGCGTAAATATTCAGATTCCTGACCTGGGCCACACAGGGGGCGGCGTCCAGGCGGCCGTACAGCTCGCTCTCCTCCAGGGAGGCGCCGAAGCCGGACACGGCATTCCGGAAATAATCCCGGACGATGCCGTCCACCATCTGGCGGGCGGCGGGATAGTGAGGCTTCACCAGCACATCGGCAAATACAGAGGCGCCGATATATTCCGGCGACAGTATCTGAACCTTTGTTCCAACCAGCCTGACCCGATCCAGCGTCCTGGTCAGATTCGCCATATAGCCTGCTGTCAGCCGGGCGCCCGGCTTCTGGGAAAAAGGCTGCACCACAACGGAAATGCTGTTGCCCTGGCCTTCCCCTGTTTTCTGCCCTGACAGCTCGCCGCATACCGCCCGCACCTGACAGATCCGCAGGCCCGGCGTCATCCGCGCCGCCCGCTCAAAATCCGCCGCTGTCACAGCCCGTCCTGGCATCCCGGACTCCTCCCGGAATCTGGCAAAACACTCCCGGATACTTTCACTGTCTCTTCCGCTGGAGATGTCCTCCTCATTGGAGACAGACCCATGAATCTGCCTGTTCTCAAAAACGCTGATCTGTCCTTTTCGGACATTTCCGCCGCTTCCCTGGGTTCTGGCATATGAGAGGATTCTCAGCCTTCCCTCCGGCGCCATGCCCCGCTCGCAGTCGCCGAAGGTCACGGTGCCCTGTTCTTCATTTACGATATACACCCTGCTCTCCGGGGCAGCCGTATGGAAATCGTCTGTTTTTTCCCATCTCTCCCACAGGCCCGGATGGCCGGGCCGTTCCGCCATCAGCTCAAACTGGCTGCCCAGCAGCTCCCGGTCGTTCAGCTCCAGTACCTGCCCCGGAAAACCGTCCATCTCATATTCCCGGTCAGGGCGAAAGCCTCTGTCAAAAGCCGCGATGCAGAAAGCAATATCCTCCTGCTCTTCCCGTTCAAAAGAAATCTTTTCCTTCAGGGGACGGATCGCCAGCTCCAGATGATTCCAGCTTTTTTCCGCCTGCACATTTTCCTCCGGCAGCTGGATATACCCCTCGTCTGTTTTCTGGTAAAGCTCCAGCTCTCCCTCGGAAAAGATCCTGCTGCTGCAGCTGAACCGGCATAAGCCGTCCGCTCCCGGCGTCAGAAAGACGTCCCGGTACCCGGCAAGGGTCCTTTTCTGCGTCACAGGCGCCATATGGATCGAGAGAGCCCGCACTGCCGGCGCCACATCATACTCTCCTTCTGCCAGCAGAAACCGAAGCCCATACGTCCCGTCCTCCATCGGCGCCATATCCGCCGGAAGGGTATAGCCGATCATCCCGCTGTAAAGCAGCTGCCCTGTCCCGTCTTCGCTTTCCGCACAGGGAGAACAGCCATCCTGCCCATAATATTCCATCCGCAG
>CALWQE010000157.1 GCA_944383605.1 uncultured Lachnospiraceae bacterium | reverse complement strand
AGCTCCCGGCTGGGGCGGCGGATATACAGCCATGTGGACGCCAGAATACGGCGGGCCTATCCGGAAGCAACGCGGCAGAAGGCCCAGGAGGCCAGGCCGGATGTGTTCGCCTACGGCTGCTGCTTTTATAAGATTTTCTGGATCTTTGTCATCGGATCATTTCTGGGGGACATTGTGGAAACTATTTTCTGCCGGCTGACGGCAGGGGTGTGGATGAGCCGCAGCAGCCTGGTATGGGGCCCTTTCAGCATTGTGTGGGGGATGGCGATGGCGGCGGCTACGATGCTGCTGTACCGGTACCGGGACAGATCGGACAGCTTTCTCTTTTTTGCCGGAACCTTTCTGGGCGGCGCCTATGAATACATATGCAGCGTGGCTACAGAGCTGCTGTTCGGGAAGGTGTTCTGGGATTACAGCCATATGGCTTTCAACCTGGGCGGCAGGATCAATCTGCTTTACTGCTTTTTCTGGGGGATCGCCGCCGTGGTCTGGCTGAAAGAAATTTATCCCAGGCTGTCGGCGCTGATTGAAAAAATCCCGTTAAAGCCGGGAAAGATTGTAACCTGGTTTGTGGTGGCGTTTATGTGCTGCAATATGGCCGTATCCGCCATGGCCCTGGCCCGCAGCGGCCAGAGAGCAAAAGGCGTGCCGGCAGAGCAGACATGGCAGCAGATCATGGACGAGCGGTTCGATGACGGGCGGCTGGAGCAGATTTATCCCAACGCGAAGGAAGTGGAAGAGGGAACAGAATAAAGAAAACAGGAAGGAGATGATTCCGCGCCGGTTCATCTCCTTCTTTTTGATTTCCGTTATCTCAGAGGACGCCGGCCTGCTCTGCCGGTTCAGTGGTTTCCGGCGCACCCATGCTTGTCTTCGCCGCAATGGTGCTCGCCGCAGTGATGCTCGCCGCAGGAATGGTCATGATGATGTTCTCCTTCGTGGTGGCTGCATGTGATGTCAGGATTATACTGAAGCCTGTTCTCCAGAAGCGCCTGTACCGCCTGGTCTGCGTCTCCGGAAGCGCCGGGATAGAGCCGGATGCCGGCGTCTGCCAGAGCCGTCCGGGCGCCGCCGCCGATGCCGCCGCAAATCAGCGCGTCCGCCCCATGATTTTTCAGAAAGCCAGCCAGCGCGCCGTGACCGCTGCCAACCGCGCTGATGACCTGAGAGGCCTGAACCTGATTGTTTTCTACCGTAT
Organism: uncultured Lachnospiraceae bacterium; assembly: GCA_944383605.1. GTDB lineage: Bacteria > Bacillota > Clostridia > Lachnospirales > Lachnospiraceae > Paralachnospira_A. The sequence goes on along the minus strand of CALWQE010000157.1, from coordinate 3,634 downwards.
AGAATTTAAAATTTTCACAGTGGCCAAAGTGCTGGAATATCTGTCCGTTTTCATATGTTACTGCAATTTTCATTGAAAAAACCTCCTCGTGGGCAGCGCCGGCGGGAAGCGGCCATGCAGGCCGTCCGGCCGGGCGCTGAATGTTATGATCTGATTATACAGCTGTTTTTGACATATGTCAATAATAATGTGAAAGCTATTTTTCTTTCCGGCAGCGGCAGCCTGCCCCCTCCGGCCCTGGCCCGCCGCAGCCATCGCCGCATTCGCTCCATTTTCTGCGGGCGCAGTTTTTGCCGCAGCAGCTTTCCCCAAAGGGGCACAGATCATAATGGCCGCCGGATATATTCAGCTTTTTTCCATTTACCAGCATATCGGCCAGTTTGCGCCGGGCCGCGTCATATATAGCCTGGACTGTGGTTCTGGCCACATTCATCTGGGCGGCGCATTCCTCCTGGGATAAGCCCAGATAATCGATCAGGCGGATCGCTTCATATTCATCCAGCGTAATTTCTGTCAGCTCCGGGTTCTGGACAGAGCAGGGCGCGAAGCCATCTGTCCGGGGAAGCTGGCAGATACGCCGGCGTTTTACAGGACGTGCCATCTTCAGACCTCCAATCATCATTTTCCATAAAGTCAGGCGTTTGTTCTTTCATAGGAAACTGCGTTCCCTATGAAACAAAAATGCTCCGCAGGATTCTTTTTTACGTTAATTTCATTATATCCTGTTAATGACATATGTCAATATTTCCGGCGCTGTTTTCTCATGCTTTTCTCTTTTCCGGATCCGGCGAAAAGATATGTTGACAAATCCCCCGCCGCCATGGTAAGATGTCTCTGTCACAATTTAGTCTGGTGAATCGCTAAAGCGGCAGCGGGCTGAAATACCTGTGACGGAGTGAAAAAGTCCGGCAACGGCGAAGGGAGAATTGTTATGATGAAAAAAGTACTGGCATTGCTGCTGGCAGCGGTTATGGTATTGGGACTGACTGCCTGCAGTTCAGGAGAAGAAGCGGAGGAGTCAACGGCGGCTGCCCAAACCACAGCGGCACAGGAGGAAACGGAAGCTGCGGCGGAGACAGCAGCCGGCGAGACAGCGGAGGGCGGAGAGACCGCAGCCGCACAGGAGGGTGAGAGGACAACCTTTACTGTAGGCTTTGACGCAGAGTTTCCTCCCTATGGCTTTATGGATGAGGACGGCGAATATGTAGGCTTTGACCTGGATCTGGCGGCGGAAGTATGCGCGCGTCAGGGCTGGGAGCTGGTGAAGCAGCCCATTAACTGGGATACCAAGGATATGGAATTATCCTCCGGCGCCATCGACTGTATCTGGAACGGTTTTACCATGAACGGAAGAGAAGAGGAATATACATGGACGGTTCCCTATGTGGACAACAGCCAGGTATTTGTTGTAGCGGAGGGCTCCGGCATGGAGACCAAAGCGGATCTGGCCGGGAAGGTAGTAGGCGTGCAGGCGGATTCTTCCGCTCTGGCGGCCCTGGAAGACGAAGAGAACCAGGAAAACCTGGATCTGGCCGCGTCATTTGCTTCCCTGAACCAGTTTGCCGATTATAATACCGCTTTTATGGAGCTGGAAGCCGGTTCCATCGAAGCGCTGGCGATGGATATCGGCGTGGCGAACTATCAGATCAGCCAGAGAGGCGGCGGATATGAGATCCTGGGCGGCAACGACCCGGAACAGTATCTGGCGACAGAGCAGTACGCGGTAGGCTTCCTGCTGGGCAATGACGCGCTGAAGGATACCGTGGAAGCCACTCTGATGGAGATGGTGGAGGACGGCACCTTTATGGAAATCGCAGAGAAATATGCAGACTATGGTCTGGTAGAGGCAGTCTGCCTGGGAAAATAAAGAATAGCAGGCCGTGAAAAAGGACGGGCGTACCGTCCTTTTTTCCGCGGATGCAAAACAGAGGGCTATTCGGCCTAAAATAAAAATAACAGGAGTTTGAAAATTATGAGTATGGCAACCATGCTGCAGCTGTTGGGCAGCGGAATGGGAAAGACAGCGGCGATTTTTTTCCTGACGCTGCTCTTTTCCCTGCCTCTGGGGCTGTTTTTTTCCTTTGGAAGGATGGCGAAAAACGGCCTGATCAGAGGCGTATCTAAATTTTACATATCGGTCATGCGGGGAACGCCGCTGATGCTGCAGCTGATTGTGGTCTATTTCGCCCCTTATTATGTGTTCGGCATACGGATCGCTCCCTGGTACCGGTTTGTGGCGGTGATTTTATCTTTTGTGCTGAACTATGCGGCATATTTCGCAGAAATTTACCGCTCCGGCATTGAATCGATCCCCAGGGGACAGTATGAAGCGGCCCAGGTGCTGGGGTACAGCCGGGTGCAGACCTTTGTGAAAATCATTCTGCCGCAGGTGATCAAACGCATCCTGCCGCCTGTGACCAATGAGATGATTACACTGGTAAAGGACACCTCTCTGGCCTTTGTGCTGACAGAGGTGGAAATGTTTACGGCGGCGAAGCAGATTGCGGCAAAGGAAACGTCCATTATGCCGCTGATGATCGCGGGACTGTTTTACTACATATTTAATCTGGCTGTGGCGGTAATCATGGAGCAGGTGGAAAAACGCCTGAATTATTACAGATAGAAGACGGAGGGATGAGGGCAATGGCGGAAGAAAAGCGGGAGCACAAATGTGTGCTGGAAATGAAACATATCAGAAATGGCTTCGGAGAGCTCGAGGTACTGAAGGACATTTCTCTGTCAGTAAGAGAGGGAGAGGTGGTTTCGATTATCGGCCCATCCGGTTCCGGAAAATCCACTTTGCTGCGGTGCGCCGCCATGCTGGAGCAGATGGACGGCGGGGAGCTGTCCTATCTGGGAGAGAAGGCGGCCGAAGACCAGGAGGGCAAATGTGTGTACGCGCCGAAGGAGAAGCTGAAGGCAATCCATAAATATTTTGGACTGGTTTTCCAGAATTTTAATCTGTTTCCCCATTATACAGTGCTGAAAAATATAATGGACGCGCCGGTCTGCGTGGATAAGGTGCCGAAAGCAGAGGCCCGGGAGCGGGCGTTAAAGCTGCTGGATCAGCTGGGCCTGGCAGACAAGGCGGACGCCTACCCCTATCAGCTGTCAGGAGGGCAGCAGCAGCGGGTTTCCATCGCCCGGGCGCTGGCTTTGCAGCCGCAGATCCTCTTTTTTGACGAACCTACTTCAGCGCTGGATCCGGAGCTGACGGGAGAAGTGCTGAAGGTAATCCGTCAGCTGGCCAGAGAGCATATGACGATGATTATTGTAACCCATGAGATGCAGTTTGCCAGAGAACTGTCCGACCGGATTATTTTCATGGAGCAGGGAGTGATTCAGCAGCAGGGAACGCCGGAAGAGCTCTTTACGGCGCCCAATGCCAGAGTCAGAGATTTTATCGGGAAGTTTGCCGGCTGAAAAGGACGGCCTCAGCCATATGAAAATCATTGAATTTCGCCTTGCTTTATGATAAAGTTAGCGCGGCAAGGTGTGCTGGCAGGAGCGGCGGCAGATGACCTGCAGCAGAAAAAAGGGGAAGCTGTTTTTATAGAAGCTATTTTAATGGATAAAGGAGGATAACAAGTATGATTTACAGAAAGTTTCAGGATTTACAGCTGTCAGCTCTGGG
>CALWQE010000156.1 GCA_944383605.1 uncultured Lachnospiraceae bacterium | reverse complement strand
CTGCAGCTCCGTAATTTCAGGCATTATATCTGTTTCTGCTCCCATCATAATGGTAGACTCATCGCCCATCACACAGGTCACATCAAAATTCTCAGACGGTTTATCCCTGAATTTCTCAGTAGAAGCTGCACCCATTGTGTAGGTAACATCAATGCCCTGCGCCACCGTATTCTCAGTGCCGTCATGAGAAAAATCAATTCCATAATGTTCCGGGGAAGCATAGCCGATACTCCGACCAATAATATTTTCCTCTCCCAGTGCCAGCGCAATATTAAAATCTATTAAAAAAATATTATCTTCGGGAGTTCGTATCAGATTTGCAGGTTTAATATCACTGTGTGTAAAACCATGAGGAGGATTCCCATGAACCGGGCTATGAAGATATGCCAGCGCATCAAGAAGTTGTTTCGCCCATCGAATAACCTGCGGCTGTGAAAAAGTTTCGCCTCTCTGCAGCGCCTTATCGAGACTTTCTCCCTTTATATATTCCATAGCTGTATAAACTGTATTATTTTCAACAAAAAAATCATATACCTGCGGAATATATGGGTGGTGAAGATTTTTCATCACATCTACTTCCCTGCGCAGCAGTTCAGGGCGCGTTGTCAGCTTCCTTTTATCTGCCTTCAAAACAACCATTTTCCCCAGCCTCAGATGGTTCGCCAGGAAAACATTTCCGCCTCCGCCAGCGCCAATCTGCTTTATAATCTCATAAGTTGAAGCAATAATCTCAGACATACGCTACACATCCCCGCTCTCTCCATACTCGGCATCCAACTGTGTATTCAGTTTCACTGTCTTTATTTTCATAATAAACAAGCAAACCACCAACAGGATTCCTGAAACAGCTGCCAGCACACAGCCTCCATAAAACAAGGCCTCATCCGATATATTCATGATACCCCTCCAAAAGGCATAGTTCCCTCATCACTTTTATCATTCATATTTTTTTCATACTCTACAATTAGATCTCTGTTCTCAATTTCATAGCTGTTCAACATTGTTTCTTCAAAATCGTCCGGTGCAATGGCTGGAACATACCAGTCATACTGCTCAAAATACGATTGCAGTTCCTTATCATAAAACATACGTCCGCGCCGGGCATAGATTCCATTTCGCGCGAGCCTGCACATCTCAGCATCAAACCCCTCCAAAGCTTCTTCTGTAAAATATTCGCTATCACTATGTGTAATGAAATACAGCAACCTTTTTTCCAATTCCATCTCAGCAAACGCATATTCATCTTCAGACTCTTTCTGAGATTCCGCATACATTTCTGGTATTGTTTCTTCTACGCTTTCTAATTCCTCTGTCGTTTCTGTCGTATTTTCGTCCAGACTGGATTCTTCTGAAAGTTCATCTTCTTCTGCTATCATTTCTATCTCCGCAGTCTCCTGCCCATGCCACACATCGTCTTTCCCATATTCGTCATTGAAATCCATGAAAATAATAATAACCGCACTAACAATCAACGTGGTAACAACCGCAGTAAGCGCGACTGGCAATAAAATACCTGTTTTTCCTTCATGGTTCTTTCCCGCTTTATCTGGCGCCTGTCTTTTGGGCCGTTCCTTTTGAGCAAATAAGTCCATAATCTCCTGAGGCAATGGCGTCCCGTCATTCGTACAAAACCGGATATTACGTCTGATCACCATACCACATTTGGGACAGCGCGGAATTTTTCTCCCACACCGTGGACAATATTTTACTGTTTCTTTTATTTCACGTCCGCACAAAGGGCATTTCATAGTTGCACACATCCTGTCCATATTATTAACGCGCATCACCAGGCGCCCCTGATTGCTTCCATTTTTTTACATAACGATACTATACCAATCCCGCGCTTACCGACTCTGTCTCTCCATTGTATAAACATTTTTTAATCTTTCATCGACAATGAAGTACAAACTGGCTGTCTGCCAGGCTAATCTGATCTCCGTCAGACAGCAGATATGGAACTGTACTGTCAATTCGTTTCCCATTATGGTTTACATACGTCCCATTCTTCGAATCCAGATCTCTCACATAATAGCGCCCATTCTGGAAAATAAATTCCGCATGCGTTTTTCCGACCCTAGGATTTGATACCACAAAATCCACCTGTCCTGCCAGCCGTCCAATTCTGACTCTTCTCTGATTCAGAAGAATCTTAACCGGTTTACCCTGATCTATATATTCCAAATATGCTTTACTGTTTTGAACAGGATCCCAATATTCTGTCAAATTAGAATCCTCATATTGCGTCGGTTCCTCATTACTGATGCTCCTTTTTTTAGGCTCTTTTTTTGTCCGGGAAGCGTCCTTCAGCAACGCAACGGAAACCACCAGCACCACAGCGGCAATTAACAGTAAAATACCAACAAAAAATAAGTCCATCTCAATAGCTGACAACAGCGGGATATCCCATTTAAAAAATCCTGTTAATGCTGCTAAAATCAGAATAACCGCCACGAATAATAATATAATTCCTATAACAGACGATGCTTTGCCAGGTTTATGCCCCGACTGAGGTTTAGGAAGTTCAGACGATATTTGACCGCCGCTGCTCCCTCCCCCTTTCACGACAGGATTTCCACAATATTTACAAAATTTTGCATTTTCATTAATTTCTTTCCCACATTTTCTGCAATACATATCTTCATCCCTCCGAAAAACTTATTATTTCACATAGAAAAAACATTATCTTAATTTCTGTCCGCAGACAATGCAAAACTTCATATCTGCTTCGATAGATGCCCCACAGTTAGGACATGCCTCCTCATTATGCTCTTCCTCTTCTGGAGCTATATGATCCGCGAAGAACACATCATCTCTATTTTTCATTAACTCATATCCACACTTCACGCAAAATCTCTGATTTCCTGAAACGGAATTTCCACAACGGGGGCAATAATTTTCACTGCTTTCACCTGCTTCATCTGTACGCAGTCTCGTTCCGCATACCGGACAAAATCTGTCATCATCAGCAGTTTCTGTACCGCAAGAAGGGCAAAGTCTGCCTGCCTGTACTTTCTGAAGCTGTTTTTTTAACTGCTGAATGTCCTGCAGCTGTCTGGAAACCGCTTCCACTTCTTCACGGAGTTCTATCTGCATGCTATCATGAAATAATTCGTAATATCGTTTGCCTAATAATGTATACAGCCCCGGCAACTGATTCTCCTGCTCTTCAATCTGTTGCAAAAGCTTCTGTTCCATGCTTTCCCCGTAATTCATGAACATACATTCATCTTCTCTCATCATTTTCCTCCCTCTCTTGAATTTTAGCTGTCATCATACTGCTAACAATGTCATTCAGTCTCAACCTATTAAAGGTATTCAATTTCTTCCAGTTGGGATAACAGCAGCTCCTCTTCCCTTTTTACATTACCGCTTACAGTAAAGATTCTCCGCAATTACTGCAAAATCTATTGTCTGTCCCAACTTTTGCTCCACACTGAGGACATATTCTTGTATCAGCTTTTTCTGTTTCCTTAGCAATTTTTATGATTTTTGCTCCGCATGCCGGACAAAATACCGAATCTCTGGAAATATCCGCACCGCAGCTAGAACATCTGGTTACACCTTTGATTGTCTTAATCTGTTCTCTAAGCTGCTCTATCTTTCGAAACGAATTATTGATTTTTTCCAGTTTTTCAGCAAATTCTGACATAGAATCATTCCTATGATTTTCATAATAGGCCTCTCCTATCTCGCTGTAAGTCTGGAGAATCCTCTTCTCTTCCGCTGATATATCGCTGTTAAGCCTTGCTACATCAGCCATATTTTTCGTTTGCTGAGATACTTCTCTGCCCGCTTCTGCTACTTTGCGGCCAATATTTTCAAAAAAATCCATCCGAAATACCTCCATTTTCTCCCCAAAAAATCCTTTTTCTTTTTTATTCGTATTAATTCATCGTGTTCCCACATTTTGTATATTATCATTCTTTTTCATGCATTTCAAGTATTTTTATCGCTATAGGAGAATATTATAATGTCAAAGCCCATTTAAAAATTGGGAGGTTTGACATAAAATATATGTAAACTATGTTCAGCCATTTCTAGTATTATGTTTTATGGAGGATATGATTTGATTCATAGCAGATTTGAAACGGGCAGACGCATCCGGGACTTCAGGGTCAGCCACCATCTTACACAGGCGCAGTTCGCTGAGAGCCTGGATGTATCAACCAACTTCATCTCAGAAATTGAGACAGGCAAAAAGGGCATTTCTCAGTATCTTCTGGCCCGTCTCTGCGAGCAATACAATCTGTCCGCTGACTATCTTCTGTTTGGAAAAGAGGGGGATTCCCTGTCCTGGGACACCCTGTCTGAATTTCTTTCTTCCCTGTCGGAAGAAGACATTCATGTTGTGATGGAATATCTGGAAGCTACGCTGAAGCTGAAAGAATTGGAACGAAAAGGGAAAAAATAAAATGTGCAAAGGGTTCAGGACTCGTTGGTCAGTCCTGAACCCTTTGCACATCTGCCGGCGCACCGCTCTTTCACTTCGTATTTATCACTTCTATGATATCTCTCACCGGTATCTTTGTACCGTCCTGCATCACCACCTGCCGCCGGTACAGATCCAGCTTTTTCACAGCCCCGGCTGTGGTCACATAAACGCCGCCCGCCTTCCTGGCATCCGGCCGAAACCAGGTGATAGCCGCTTCTGCCTGCCGCCCCGCCGCCAGCCGGGCCTGAAGTCCCTGAAGAGCCGCGTTGACTTTTTCTTTTTCATACTCGTCCAGCTCCACCCGTTCCTCCGTCAGGCGGGCTTCCTCCTCCACCGCCTCGCCGAACCCGGTGAGGGCGGCGAAGGGGGAAAACTGAGCGGCGCGCTCTGTCATAGACATGGCGGGATGGCGGGAGGAGACATGGTGGGGCAGCAGCAGCATATCCTGATATTTTTCGCTGGTCTTTTCCATAGACTTTTCTATATGCTTTTCTATATGCTTTTCCATATTCTTCTCTATCTCTTTTTCCATATCTGCGCCCCTTTCCCACTGCACTTTCCTACTATCCCTTCCGTCCTCTCTTATGCTTTATGCCCGCCGATCTGCCGGTTCCGCTCCCCGGCGACAGCCCCTTCCTGCAGGCTCATCCCTTTCAGGATCGCGTTTTTGCCATATTTCTTCTTAATCTCCAGCATGGCCTGCTGCATTTTTTTCTCCCGCTCCAGAGCCTGCTGTTCTTTCTCCCGTTTTTTTTCTTCCTTTTTATAATCGGTAAACAGGTTCAGCTGCTCATACGCCGGTTCCTTCCGGATCTCTTCTTCCCGCACGATCCGGCCTGCGGTCACATTGATCCGGCGGATCAGCAGCGCCGGATTTACCAGCCTGTCATACAGCGCCGTCACCGCCTCTCCCAGCAGCCTGCCGGAAGAAGAGGGCCTGTTCAGGTTTTCCGTCCCATGGGCATGCTTGGGAACCCGGCGGCCATACCGGTCTGCTGTCACAGGGCCGTGATACTGGCCCCTTAGCTGCGGGTCTTTCAGGTTATCTGCGTCATACCCTACTGTCAGCACTATCTGTCCGGCTGCCAGCCCTTTATCCAGCAGTTCCAGGGACAGCAGGTCGGTCAGCTCCCGCACTGCCAGACGGGCTTTCTCAAACGTATAAGGACATTGGACTACCATGCCGGAGCCCAGGCTGGTGTTTTCCGGGCGGTAAGCTTTAATGTCCGCTATGGTACACGGTTCCCAGCCCCAGGCATGGTCGATCAGCAGCTCCGCGTTGACGCCGAAGAGACGGTAAAGCAGCTCCTCCTGATACAGTTCGCCCTCTCTTCCGATGGAACATCTGGCGATATCTCCCATGGTATACAGACCATGAGCCTCCAGCTTTCTGGCATAGCCCGAACCAACCCGCCAGAAATCTGTCAGCGGCCGGTGGCTCCACAGCAGCTTCCGGTAGGTCAGTTCGTCCAGGCTGGCGATCCGCACGCCATTCTGGTCGGGAGCCATATGCTTCGCCACAATGTCCATGGCCACCTTTGCCAGGTAAAGATTGGTTCCAATCCCTGCTGTGGCGGTGATCCCGGTATGCTCCAGCACATCCCGGATCATCGTCCTGGCCAGCTCCTCCGCCGTCATGCGGTAGATATGGAGATAACCGGTGATATCGATAAATACTTCGTCAATGGAATATACATGGATGTCCTCCGGCGCAATATATTTCAGGTAAATCTGGTAAATCCGGGTACTGCATTCCATGTAGTGGGCCATACGGGGGACGGCGGTAATATAGTCCACCGCCAGAGAGGGATTGGCCCTTACTTTTCTGTCGTCAGCGGAGGCGCCGGTCAGCCGGCGGCCCGGCGCGGCTCTTCGCCTGTTCTCGTTTACCTCCTTTACCCTCTGGATCACCTCAAACAGCCGGGGCCTGCCGGGAATCCCCCATCCCTTCAGAGACGGAGAGACAGAAAGGCAGATGGTCTTCTCCGTCCGGCTCTCATCCGCCACCACCAGATTAGTCGTCAGCGGATCCAGCTCCCGATCCACACATTCCACCGAAGCATAAAAAGACTTTAAATCGATCGCCAGATAGATTTTCTCAGTTGCCGCCATTGTAGATCACTGACTTCATTTCTTTAAAAACATTCTGTATCTCTGCTCAAACTCAGGCATTGGCATTTCAGCCTGCTGTGCAGCGGCAGAAATTGTCAGCAGCCCCTTTTTCACAAGACTGAATAATGTTTCCATTGCCCCTTCTGTCCGGCCCTCTGCCCGGCCTGCTGCCTGACCTTTCGCAAATCCTCGCGCCATACAGCGTTGTTCAAGACCATCACTCAAATTACACATACGCTCCACCTCCTGTTCAATCGAATCCGTTACAGCGATATTAAATTCTTCCGACAATACTCTCTTTTTATCATCCGCCGTAATATTTTCTGAAAATACTTTGCTCAGAAGCCTGACTGCATCATCTTCGCTTTCCTCTCCCTGAGAACCCAGACGCATGACAATTACCCTTATCAGGTCGTAATTTTTCCTGTCTTCCTGGTAGTTTCCGCGCCTGCAGTTTTCACAAAAGTAATACTCGTTAATCGTATCAGAACGGGAAATCGCTGAGTTTTCACAAATCCAGATACTCACCACTTTATTGATTTTCTCATACTCCTGATTTTTGAAAACAGTTCCCCTCTGGGCAGAAATCAGTCTGGAACCGTAATATATGCCGCGTTTTGGAATCGGATACCCCGGCAGATCCCCGGACTGCAGCTCCACATTTACGATAATCTCGATCCGCTCGCCATTCTGCGGTATACGGACAATAAATCGAATATCATACAGCACTCTTCCTTCACGAATCGACACATCCTCTGTCGCCATATCCCGGACTCTGTCAGTTCCGCTCATTTTCCCACCCACGGCGCCCTGGGCATCAGGCGTATCCTGATGGACTGCGGCTTCCGCAATCTGCGGAGTCCCTTCGATCAGCTCTTCTGCAATCTGTTTTACAGGTATGTGAATAAATTCATCCATCGCGCTTTTTAAAATATAAGCAAGAATAGCTTTTTGCGCTACCAGTTTTCTCGCCGCAGCATCATATTGTGTCTTATCTGCCGCAATATCTAATGTCTGTGCAATCTCATTTTCCATAAGGCCGCTCACGGACTCCACCGCCTTTCTCTGAGCAGGCCGCAGGTATCTGCTTCTTTTTTCTGTAATATAATTTTATCATGGATACAGGGAGAATTCAATGTTCCATTTCGGCGCGATAGCGTAATTTGCAGCAGTTCAGCATAAATATGCTGTTTCCGCCCGGTCATGAAAACGGGGCACGAAAAATTCACAGGAAATCCCCAAAACACCGTTGACATCATATGTTTACGGTGTTATATTACATATAGAACAGAAGAGATATAAGCTATCCGCTATGCAACAAGCATCTTCCGTTTTTAACCAAATCAGAAAAAGCTCCTGCCATACTGCCCAGAGCAATCAGCAGGACAGAAGCCTGCCTGTTCTGGCAGAGGCGGGGGTTCTTCTGAAAAGCCGCATATCGGTGATTCGGTTATGAACAGACAGCGAAGGGAATGACACCATCCGTTTGACGCATTCAGATACGATTTTCTTCGCAGCAGACAAAAACAGAAAGTGAGAAGGAGCGGCTGATTCGCTCTTTTTTCGGCAGGTAAAGTCAGGGGGTCTGAATTATGAAAAGAGATTATTATGAAGTGTTAGGGGTCAGCCGCAGCGCAGATGCGGCTGCCATCAAAAAAGCATACCGAAAGCTCGCCAAAAAATATCATCCAGACACCAATGCTGGCAATAAAGAGGCGGAGCAGAAATTTAAGGAAGCCACAGAAGCCTATGAGGTCCTGGGCGATGAGAAAAAAAGAAAATTATATGATCAATACGGCCATGCAGCCTTTCAGGAAGGTTTTTCTGAGGAAGCAGCACGCAGCGCAGCCAATGGCGGATATCAGGAATTTCATTTTGAAAATGGAAATATGGACGACATCTTCGGGGATCTTTTCGGAAATCTCTTCGGCGGCAAAAAAGGCGGCCAGAAGCAGAGCCGGAACTTTCACAGCGGCGGCTTCAGCGGATTCCACAATGGAAATTTCCACGGCCGCACCTTTCACAGCGGCAGCTTCGGCCAGGATGATTTTGATACCTTTGGCTCCGGCGGCAGCCAGGGCTACAGCATGAAGGGCGAGGATATTGAGTCGGAAATCCAGATTTCCTTCGATGAGGCTGTTTTCGGCTGCGACAAGGTGATTACCCTGCAGGGAGCAGGCACCCGCGGAAAACCCCAGTCCCTTCAGGTGCATATCCCCGCCGGCATTGACAACGGCGGACGGATCCGGCTGAAAGGCAAAGGGGGCGAAGGGTTCGGCAGCGGCCCGGCCGGAGATCTGTTTCTGAAAGTGAAGGTAGGTGAAAAGCCAGGATTTTAACGGAAAGGCCAGGATGTGTACACCACAGTCTCCATTCCCTATTTCACAGCCGTCCTGGGCGGGGAAATCCGTGTTCCCACGCTGTACGGCGATGTGACCTGCAATGTCCGGGAGGGCACCCAGTCCGGCAGCAAGATCCGGCTGAAGGGCAAGGGCATTGTCTCCATGAAAAATCCTTCCGTACACGGCGATCAATATGTAACCATCCAGATTCAGGTGCCCCGTCACCTCAGTCCGGAAGCGAAACAGAAGCTGAAAGAATTTAAAATGGCCTGCGGTTAAATCCGCCGGCCATTTTTTCTGCAAATATCCCTTTGGCTCAGGTAAAATAGTACAGCTGCTGAGGAATCAAGCCTACATTAAATTTATCTGCGGCAGCCTGCACATGACTGACCCCATTTTCCAGGCAAAATACGCCATGGCCGGGGAAGAGGGCATCGATGGGCAGCCCGGCGGCCCGGCGCATTGCCTCCGCATAGGGGGCCAGGGACACATCCGGCAGGCACTGAATCAGAACCTGTCCATGGGCGAATACAAAATCACCAGTAAAGAAGCAATTCAGCCCGTCTATTTTTCCAAACAGCGTCATATCCTGCAGGCTGTGGCCGGGACACATGTAAGCAGTCAGAGAAACATTGCCCACAGTAATCACTTCTCCATCCTTAACGCCCTTCACATGGTCTGATTCTGGATAAACAAAATCCGCCGGATAGAGGCCGCCCTTAGCCAGCGCCACGCTGGTGGCTGTCTCATCGCCGTCTTCAATCGCTTTCGCCTCCAGCTCCGGCGCGTAAATCTCGCAGCCGCTCAGCTTCTGGATCCGTGACGCGCCGCAGGCGTGGTCTCCATGGTAATGGGTCAGAATCAGCGCCTTAATATCCTTGATGGAGAATCCGTGACTTTCGATCACCCTGTCCATCCGTCCCGGCTCCAGCCCTGTGCCGGCGTCAATCATGATACATCCGTCTCCTGTGTCGATCAGATATACATTGCAGTCAATCTCCTGGGTAATCCCAAAGCCCCATCTGCTGCCGCTGCCTGCCAGATAAATATGATCCGTAATTTTCATTGTTCAAATCCCTCCTCTAAAAAGTCAAGAGCGTACTGGGCCTCTGTAATCGCCCCTCTGATCAGTACGCTTTCATCCACATTAAAATGGCTGCTGTGATTGGGATAAACAGCTCCTGCCGCTTCATTATCAATACCCAAAAACAGAAAAACACCCGGCACCACCGCCTGATATTCTGCAAAATCCTCCCCGCCTGTCGTATGGGGAAACTCTGCCAGCGCTTCCCTGCCGTAATTTTTCTCTACCGCCAAAGCAGCCAGCCGGGCGGCCCGCTCATCGTTAATCATAGGCGGGGAGCCCCAGCGGTAGTCCAGCTCTCCCCTGGCCCCAAAGGCTTCCGCCGTATGGGCGATCACCCGCTCCATTACTTCCTGGAAGCGGTCGCGGATAGCCGGGTCAAAAGCCCGCGTCGTCCCGCCGATGGTTACGGTCTCCGGAATAGCATTGTCCGTATTTCCGCCATGGATCTGGCAAAAGCTGATCAGCGCCGTATCCGTGGCCGGAAATTCCCGGGAAAATACCAGCTGCAGATTCTGGATGACCGCCGCCGCGGCAGCTACAGAGTCGATTCCCTTATGGGGCAGAGCGCCATGGGTTCCCTTTCCCTGGATGGTAATGGTAAAAAAGTCTGCCGATGCCATCCTGGAACCCGCCTGTGCAGAAAATACGCCTGCCGGCAGGCCGGACCATACATGGAGGCCGCACACCGTATCCGCCTGTTCCAGCGCTCCTGCCTGAATCATGGGCACCGCTCCTCTGGAAATCTCCTCCGCAGGCTCAAAAATCATCCGTACCCGTCCTTTCAGCTGATCCTGCATATCTGTCAGAATCCGGGCGCAGGTCAGCGCCATGGCGATGTGCGTATCATGGCCGCAGGCATGCATAAAGCCGGGATTTTCGGAAGCGTAATCCACGCCGGTTTCTTCCGTTACCCGAAGGGCATCGATATCCGCCCGAATGCAGACTGTCCGGTTTCCCCTGCTCAGATCCCCGATCTCCGCCAGCACGCCAGTGCCGCAGACGACCTTTGGCGACAGCCCCATATCCCGCAGTTCCTCACAGATCATGGCGCAGGTACGCTTCTCTTCTAACGCCGGTTCCGGACACCGATGAAACCTCCGCCGCAGCTGAATGGCATAAGCGCTGTACCGCTCCTCAAGTTCCTTCAGAACCATAATCAGTAAATCCCTCCCTTTTTTCTGTGATCTGTATTTTATCCTCTGTTATTGTAACACAAAATACCGGTACGCGTCCTATTTTTCATAAATATTTTTCTTTGCGCAAATCTGTTTTTGTTTTGCGCAGGGCATTCGAATGGATATAGTATTACAGCCCTGCCCTTCTCCTTTCATTCCTGTTTGCAGTGCAAAAATTTGATAAAATTTTTTTAAAAAAGGCTTGCAAAATTCGAAAGAATATTATATAATACGTTTTGTCCCTAAGGGATAAGCGCTTCTAGCTCAGTTGGTAGAGCACCTGACTCTTAATCAGGGTGTCCAGGGTTCGAGCCCCTGGAGGCGCATCTAAAGTCGAAAGCCTAGCAGTTATGCGGGTTCTCGGCTTTTTTTCTGCGTAAAAATACCCTGATTCCAGAACGAATCAGGGTGACTAGAATTGTATCGACAATTCAGCTCAAAAAAGGGGATGGAAAACAGCTCTCCTATTTCGCATACTGATCCATCTTCGCTGTCAGCGCCGCTTTCGGCAGTGCGCCTACAGACACCTCTGCCAGCTGGCCATTTTTGAAAAATGCCAGGGTCGGAACCGCCTGTACCTGATACTTAGCCGCCAGGTTCATAGACTGGTCGATATCCACCTTGCATACCTTCACCTTACCGGCATAGGATGCCGCCAGCTCATCGATCACCGGCGCCAGCATCTTGCAGGGGCCGCACCATGTGGCAAAAAAATCCACCAGCACAGGGATATCCGATTCCAATACTTCCTTCTGAAATGTACTTTCGTTTACGATTGTCGCCATTGTACTCCTCCTAATTTATTTATTCTTTTT
>CALWQE010000155.1 GCA_944383605.1 uncultured Lachnospiraceae bacterium | reverse complement strand
CCTCTGCCTGCTGGCGGCAGGACTGTACGCTTTGATTAACGCGATAGAGAGACGGTGCCTCAGAAAATGGTGATCGTTTCCGTCTGTCTCAGAAGGGGTTTGCGTCCCTTCTGAGACAGACAAGTGTAAAACCACCGGTTCGTTCGGTTCCTGGGGCCGGGGGCGGGTGCATCAGAGATGCGGGCGGTAAATTGCCGGCTTGGTTCCTGGGGCCGGGGGACGCGCTTGCGCCGGAGATGCGGGCGACGATATCAGCGGCCTGGTTCCTGAGGCTGAGGGGGCGGATGTCCGCCCCGCGTGCCGGAAATGGAAAAGGAACGGACAATGTCTTGACCAGCGATAAAATATTTCTTAACTTTTTATGAAAATAATTGCATAATCCTCATTTTTCTATTAGAATAAATACGTTTAGCGCGGGAGCGCGAGATGAGATTATGAAAAATAAAAAGGTAGAAAAATGAGACGTTCCGTTTGGTTTTACATCATTATGGCGCTGGCGCTGCTGGCAATGATCCGGGCGCCGTTTATGCCGTATGTACATTCTGAACTGCTGGCGGCTTATCTGGGTTATGACAGCCTGACCGCGGCAGGGCTGGTAGAGCAGATGTACATACTTCACACAATGCCGGAAAGCGTCAGTATTTTCGGCTATGCTCATTATGGGCTGATTACCATGCTGTTTATGATACTGGGTGTAATCATGATCTTTCTTCCCATTATCCTGGAGGCAGTCAGCCTGATATTGCTCTGGAGGGGAAGGACAGAAAAGCAGCATAAGAGAGGGATCATTCTCTCGGCGGTTACAATTTTTCTGTTTGTGGCCTATCTGTTTGTTTTTTCCATCGCCGGCAGCTTCTTCGGCGTGGCCACAAAGGCCGGATATGGAATCTATGTTGCTCTGGCGGCCAGTATTATTTTTACCGCAGCCGCCTCTCTGAAGAAAAAGTATGAATAGCGAGCGGGAAGCGGTCAGTATCAAAGCGTAAGGTTCTGACCGTTTTTTCGCTGCAAAACACCTGGAACATCTTTTGACAGCTCGCCGCCTGTGGAGGCGGGAGCCGTCTCACATCTGGATATATAGCCGCACAGGGCTGAAAGGAGGCAGGGCGCATCCACCCGCAGCGGGACGGGAACGGGATTTTGCGCCCGAATGTTTGATGAATCGCGTAATCGTAGTAGGCGGAGGAGCCGCCGGAATGATGGCGGCGCTGGCGGCGGCCGAAAATGGCTGCCAGGTAACGCTGCTGGAAAAAAATGAAAAACTGGGAAAAAAAATATATATCACAGGGAAGGGCCGGTGCAACCTGACCAACAGCGCGGATGTGGACACCTTGCTGGCAAATGTGGTTACGAACCGGAAGTTTCTGTACAGCGCCTTTTACGGGTTTACCAACCGGGATATGATGGAGCTGCTGGAACATGCCGGGCTGAAGCTGAAAACGGAGCGGGGAGGCCGGGTATTTCCCGCTTCAGACAAGTCCTCAGATGTGATCCGCACCCTGCAAAGGGAGCTGGAGGCCAAAGCTGTGGAGATCCGGCTGGGCTGCGCTGTCAAATCGCTGCTGGTGGAGCGGCCGGATGACGAGAACGGCAGCAGCAGCGGGGAAGAAACAGCGGCGAAAGAAAGGGAAACAGCAGAAAAAGCCGGAGCGGAAGAAGAGTGCAAAGCCGGAAAGGAAACGGAGAAACAGGCAGACGGCAGAAGGGACAATGGGCAGCGAAACGGAAAGAAAGAAAAAAAGGAAAAGAAGCTTCGCGGCGTCTGTACCGGCGTAAAGCTGGAGACAGGAGAAATATGCCGGGCTGACCGGGTGATCGTGGCCTGCGGCGGACTGTCCTATCCCTCCACCGGCTCCACCGGAGACGGGCACCGGTTCGCCCGGGAATGCGGCCACACAATTACTGAGCTGTCCCCCGCCCTGGTGCCCTTCTGCACGCAGGAGGAATGGGTTCCGGCTCTCCAGGGGCTGTCCCTGCGGAATGTGGAGGTAAAAATTTCCAGAGGGAAAAAGGTGTTTTATCAGGAATTTGGAGAGATGCTTTTCACCCATTTCGGCGTCAGCGGCCCGGCAGTGCTTAGCGGCAGCAGCGTCACAGCAAAGGAGCTGAAGAAGGGGCCTCTGACTCTGACTGTCGACCTGAAGCCGGCGCTGGACAGAGAGCAGCTGGATCAGCGGCTTCTCCGGGATTTTAAGGAATTTCAGAACAAACAGTTTAAAAATTCCCTGGGCCAGCTTCTGCCTGCGAAGCTGATCCCGGTGGTGGTGGAGCGCAGCGGCATCGATCCGGAGCGCCAGGTCAACAGCATTTCCAGAGCAGAACGGGAGCGGCTGACAGAGCTGCTGAAAAACTTCACCCTGACCCTCACCGGGCTTCGGGGCTATAACGAGGCGATCATTACCCAGGGCGGCATTTCTGTAAAGGAAGTCGATCCTGCTACCATGGAGTCCAGGCTGGTAGAGCATCTGTACTTCGCCGGGGAAGAGCTGGACGTGGACGCTATGACCGGCGGGTATAATCTGCAGATCGCCTGGTCTACAGGGTATGCGGCGGGGAGGAGCTGCGGGGTTTGATTGTTAAACGACATTTGAATTCGAAATATAGACATTACATCCGCAATAAGCGTTCCCAAACGGGGCGATTTTTTGACATAAGAATTCGAAATACCCGAAAAAAGCCTTATTTTATGTGGGGTCCTGAAAAAGAATTTTTGACATAAGAATTCGAAACAAGATTTAGGATTTTTGACATTTGAAATCGAAATATACGGTTTGTATGGCAGTGACATTGCAAATCGAAATAAGCGGGAAAATCCGGGCGGATTTTTTGACATTTATCCGAAACAGATTTCAGGAAAGCTGCCGGTCGGTTCTATAGAAATTTTTGTGGGACCGGCCGGCTTTTACATTGGTATGTGGATAATAGGCATAAGCTTATTTCAATGCAAATGGAGGTGTTTTAAAATGGAAAGATTTGGCGGGTGGTATTGGTATCTTACGGAAAATGCCAAAT
>CALWQE010000154.1 GCA_944383605.1 uncultured Lachnospiraceae bacterium | reverse complement strand
TTCATGTAAAGGGGAATTAAGTAACTTCTATAAAATGACTGCAATTGTTTTGTTCTTGCCGCTTAACAATTGCCAACATCATGGTTAGTCTTTTTATGAGGGGCTTAATTGTAAGGGGAAAACGATTGCAGCAAGGATATGCCATGGGAGGGCATATCCTTGTTCGGCGTTTTGGGAAATATTTTCGGGAAAGCAAAAAATAATATATACGTTCTTTTCGCTTTTTTGGTATAATTTTATAAGGGAATACGGAATAGGCTGCATTTTGGAGGACGTAACAGCGATGAAGTTAAGTATGTGGATGATTGCCAACCGGCTCAGCGCCCTGGATCCGGAGCTGCATATCAAAGACCAGGCGCCGATTATTCTCAGAAGCGCCAGGAGGGCCTACGCCACCAACTGCGTGCAGGTATTTCAGGTGGGGAAGGATGTAATCTGCAACGGAGAGGGAAATTATCTGCGGCTGAAGGAGATGAGCGCCAGCCAGGCCTTTGAAATTATTCAGTGCGTGTTTGACTTTTATGACGACTGGAATACGGATATTGTGGAGGCAGTGAACCGGATGGATTACCAGCAGGTGATTGATGAGAGCTGGCATATTTTCCACAATCCGGTGCTGCTGCTGGACGCAAATTACAAAGCGCTGGCGATGAGCGCCCAGTATGGAGAGGATGATATCAGCAGCGAGTGGAAGCATCTGTCGGAGTACGGTTATCTGTCTGCGGCAGGCTTTTGCTGTATGCGGGAAGCCAGCCTGTCCAGGGAGGCGGGGAAGGCAGGGGGCGTTATGATGATCCGCGGGGAAGGAAACCAGCTGGGAATGAACTGGATGAGCGTTCCGCTGTCAGATGAAGGAAGTCTGCTGGGCTGGCTGAATGTGCTGGAAGCCGACAGGAAATTTAATACGGGAGACGTGCAGCTGCTCCTTCACCTGCGGTCGCTGCTGGCCCCCTCCCTGAGCAGGCTGAATAAAAGAAATCCGCGGTTTAGCAGCCGCAATATATTCAGCGAGGTAATGCAGAGAAAGTGGGTCAGTCCCGGCAGTCTGGAACAGCAGCTGGAATATATGGGATGGGGGAGGGATGACCCTTACCGGGTCTATCTGCTGGTTCCGGAAAAAAAGGAGCAGGGCATGAATATGGCCTTTCTGCGAAATCTGATCGCAGGCTACCTGCCCCAGGCATACGTTATGCGGGCAGAAGAACAGGTGATTATTATTGCCAATGAGACGCAGCTGACTGAAAACCAGGTGCGGGAAGCAGCGATGGACGTGCTTACGCAAAAGGAAACCCGGATGGGCTCCAGCCTGAGGGCGGCAGGGATAGCCGGACTGTACGCGGCCTGCGGCCAGGCCAGGGCTGCTCTGAAATTCGGGAGAAGAGCCCGGCAGGCGGAATATTATTACCGCTTTTATGATTACGCCATTAATTTTATTATTGAAAGCAGCGATCCGGAGGAGACGGTGAAAGCCTGTCAGCCGGATGTGGCGAGGCTGTGGGAGGAACGGAAGGAAAAAGGCGGGCGGATGGAAATCCTGAAAAGCTATCTGGAAAACGAGCGGTCGCTGGTCAATACGGCTAACGCTTTGTTTATCCACCGGAATACGCTGGTCTACCGCCTGAAAAAAATTTTAGAGGAGCTGGAAGGCAATCTGGACGAGGATTACACCAGGGATTACATGAAGCTGTCGATCCGGGTTCTGGAGCTGTACGGGAAGGAGCCGGGGACGCGGGCGCCGGTTTCGGAGGGAGAGCCGTATTCGGTCTGACACAAAGCCGGATTTGTAGGATTCCTACAAACAGAAAAATGGAAAATAGGCGCGGAATATTGACGGAGCACCCGGGAGCTGCTGGAATTGGTTTTTGTGTAATGTGCAATAGAGAAAAAGAAAAAGCAGGCTGAAAAAATAATATATGTCAATTTTGCATCGATTTTATTTTCAGCCCGCAATATATTACAGAAAATGTATATCAGACGAAAAAAAAAGACGGAATGATAATTTTGTCGGATTCATACAAAGAAAATCTTGACAATCAAGGAAAAATGGTTTAAGATAGGAACATAGATTGAGGAGGTAAGCTAACCATGATTATTATCGGTGAAAAAATTAATGGCTCCATTCCTTCTGTCGCAAAGGCGATCCAGGAGAAAAATGCTGATTGGATCCGCGATCTGGCAAGGAAGCAGACAGAGGCAGGCGCTACATTTATTGATGTGTGCGCATCTGTAGAAGATGACATTGAAGTAGAAACAATGAAATGGTTAATCGACCTGGTACAGGAAGTGACAGATCTGCCGATTGCGGTGGACAGCCCCAACCCTCATACCTGTGTTGAGTGTATGAAATTCTGCAACAAGCCCGGTATGATTAACTCTGTATCTATGGAAGGCGATAAGATCGAGACAGTTTTCCCCGTTCTCGCTAAGCCTGAGAATGAAAAATGGGAAGTAGCGGCGCTGCTGAACGGCGATACCGGTATCCCGAAGAATGCGGAAGACCGTCTGACAGTGTTCCATCAGATTATGGACAACGCTAAGAAATATAATATTGATCCCAGCCGCATCCATATCGATCCCCTGGTAGAGATGCTGTGTACATCCGAAGATGGAATCTCCATGATCGTAGAAGTAATGAATACGATCAGAGAAGAATATCCGACAATCCATATTACCGGCGCGGTAAGCAATATTTCCTTCAACCTTCCCGCGCGTAAACTGGTAAATCAGGGCTTCGTAGTTCTGGCGATGAATGCCGGCCTGGACAGCGCGATCCTGGATCCGCTGAACAGAGATATGATGGGCATGATTTATGCGACAGAAGCTCTGCTGGGACAGGATGATTACTGCATGGAGTATATTTCCGCATACCGCGAAGGATTAATCGGGCCGGTAAAACAGCAGTAATCCAGTTACATAAAGTTTGTTGAGTTCGAATATGACCGGAAGGTTCATATAAAACGGCGTTTTATCGGGTTAATAATGCGCCGGAGTCTCCGGAAGGAGAAAGAGAAAAGGGTTAAAATGTGCTGAGCGCACAAAAAAAGGAGGATTTTATCATGTCTAAAATTGAAGAAATCGCTGCTGCAGTAGAAGCCGGAAAAGCTAAAATCATCGGTGGTCTGGTAGAAGACGCTATCAAAGAGGGCTGCGATCCCTTAGAGATCTTAAACAAAGGTATGATCGACGCTATGGGCGTTGTAGGCGAGAAGTTCAGAAACAACGAGATCTTCGTACCCGAGATGCTGGTTGCAGCTCGTGCTATGAAGAAGGGCGTTGAGGTTCTGAAACCCCACCTGGCTGGCGACAGCAGCGCTACCATCGGCAAATACATCATCGGTACCGTAGCTGGTGACTTACATGATATCGGTAAGAACCTGGTTGCTATGATGATTGAGAGTGCTGGTTTTGAAGTAATCGACCTGGGCGTTGATGTTCCTGCTGAGAAATTCGTTGAAGCAATCAAAGCTAACCCTGACTGCAAGATCGTAGGTCTGTCCGCTCTGTTAACAACAACTATGCCTGCTATGAAGGAAGCTGTAGCAGCTATTATCGATGCTGGTCTGAAGAGCCAGGTTAAGATCATGGTTGGCGGCGCTCCTATTACTCAGGAGTTCGCAGATGAAATCGGCGCTGACGCTTACACACCCGATGCTGCATCCGCTGCTCAGAAGGCAAAAGAATTAGTAGCTTAATTCCAAATCATCTATAAAGAAAAGGCGTCCCGGAAGGGGCGCCTTTTCTAATGGAATCAAATCAGGCGGCCTGCATGGCTGAACGGTTACGTTTCGTTTCACTTTTGCTGATAAAAGAGTTGACAACTGGCATGATGGTGTATATAATAAAAAATGTTTTATTAAAAGTGTGAAAAAACAGGAAAAATTTTTCGGTTTGTCCGCTTTTAAGAAAAAAAACAGGAGGAAAAGTGAAATGAAAAAAATTTTAAGTCTGTGCTTGGCAATGGCGATGGTATTTTCACTGACAGCCTGCAGCGGTTCAGGCGACGACGCAGAAACCACAGCGGCAGCAGAAACCACAGCAGCGGCTGAAGAGACCGCGGCAGCTGACGGCGAGGAAACGACAGCAGCGGCAGAGGAAGGCGAGACAGCAGCTGCAGCCAGCGGCGAAGGTACCTTCAAGATCGGCGGTATCGGGCCGACAACCGGCGGCGCCGCTATTTACGGAACCGCTGTAGCGAACGCTGCAGAACTGGCAGTTCAGGAAATCAATGCGGCAGGCGGAATCAACGGCTACCAGGTTGAGCTGAATTTCCAGGATGATGAGAACAATGCTGAGAAGTCTGTGAACGCATACAATGTATTAAAGGACTGGGGCGCACAGATGCTGCTGGGTACCGTTACTTCAACACCCTGTGTGGCTGTAGCGGCTGAGACTTACAATGACAACATGTTCCAGCTGACACCTTCCGGAACTGCTGTTGAGTGTCTTACATATGACAACGCGTTCCGTGTATGCTTCTCTGACCCCATGCAGGGTACGGTATCCGCTCAGTATATCGCTGAAAACGGACTGGCTACAAAGATTTATGTGATCTATGACAGCTCTGACGTATATTCCAGCGGTATTTACCAGGCGTTTGCCGCTGAGGCTGAGAACCAGGGCCTGGAGATCGTAGGCTCCGGCGCGTTCACCGCTGACAACAAGACAGACTTTTCTGTACAGCTGCAGCAGGCAAAAGACGCGGGCGCTGAGATGGTCTTCCTGCCCATCTACTATACAGAAGCATCCATTATCCTGACTCAGGCAGATTCCATGGGCTTTGCGCCTCTGTTCTTCGGCTGTGACGGTATGGACGGCGTGCTGAATGTAGACAACTTCGATACCGCTCTGGCAGACGGACTGATGTTCCTGACACCTTTCTCCCCTACAGCAGAGGATGAGGTAACACAGAATTTCGTAGCTGCTTATGAATCCGCTTTCGGCGAGACACCGAATCAGTTCGCAGCAGACGCATACGATGGCATGTACGCGATCAAGGCTGCCGCAGAGAAGGCGGGCCTGACACCGGATATGAGTGTTTCTGATATCTGCGAGGCAATGAAGGTTGCCATGACAGAGATTACCCTGGCAGGTACTACTGCAGATTCTCTGACATGGAATGCAGACGGCGAGCCGAATAAAGCGCCCAGAGTCGTAGAGATCCAGGGCGGCGCGTATGAATTATTAGCAGAATAAAATCAGGTTATTCAGACAGAGATTATTACTGCCGGCAAGGGGGCTGAAATCCAATCAGCCCTCTTGTCTTTATTGCGGAATTGGTTCTTTGCCAGGCTGTTTTTCTTTCCCTTCCTGTCGAAAAAATGGTTGTATTGCCTATATGATTGTGCTATAATTTCCCTGATTGAGTTCTGAAAAGAAAAAAATTAAGGCAAGAGGTGTTGATATGAGTTTCATATCCTATTTGATTAGCGGTATCAGCCTGGGCAGCGTTTACGCGATTATCGCTCTGGGCTATACGATGGTTTACGGTATCGCCAGGATGCTGAATTTTGCCCATGGCGATATTATTATGGTGGGCGCCTTTGCGGCCTTTACAGTTTCCAGTACGCTGGGGATGAACGCGGCTGCAGGGGTAATTGCGGCAGTTGTTGTATGTACGGCTCTGGGACTGACCATTGAGCGGGTGGCCTACAAGCCGCTGCGTCAGGCTCCTTCCCTGGCGGTGCTGATTACGGCGATCGGCGTCAGCTATCTTCTGCAGAATCTGGCGCTCCTGATTTTCGGGGCGAATCCCAAGTCCTTTACTTCTGTGGTTCCGGTTCCGGCGCTGAAGCTGGCAGGCGGCGAGCTGACCATATCCGGCGTAACCATTGTGACGATTATCATCAGCATTGTGGTTGTGATTGTATTATCTCTCTTTGTAAAGAAGACGAGAGCGGGCCGGGCCATGCAGGCTGTGTCAGAGGACAGAGGGGCGGCCCAGCTGATGGGCATTAATGTAAACGGGACGATTGCCCTGACCTTCGCCATAGGGTCCGCGCTGGCTGCCGTAGCAGGCGTCCTGCTTTGCTCCGCTTATCCTACGCTGACTCCCTATATCGGTTCCATGCCCGGCATCAAGGCTTTCGTGGCCGCAGTATTCGGCGGTATCGGTTCCATTCCGGGCGCCATGATCGGCGGCATCCTGCTGGGCGTGATTGAAAATCTGAGCAAAGCGTATATTTCTTCTCAGCTTTCAGACGCCATTGTGTTTGCCGTTCTGATTCTGGTTCTGCTGATCAGGCCGACAGGGATCTTCGGCAAGCCCTTAAATGAGAAAGTATAGGAGGCAGTTCTGAAAATGAAGAAAATCAATAAGACGACGAGAAGTAATATCATAACCTTCGGAATTGTAATTCTGGCTTATATCATTGCAGAGGCGCTGAAGGCAGCCGGACATATGTCCAGCCTGATGGAGGGCATCCTGGTGCCGCTGTGCGTGTATGTGATCGCGGCGGTTTC
>CALWQE010000153.1 GCA_944383605.1 uncultured Lachnospiraceae bacterium | reverse complement strand
CCTGGCGCAGTTCCGGGAGATGGAGGTGTTTACCCAGTTCAGTTCAGACCTGGATGCCTCTACGAAGGAACAGCTGCAGTATGGAAATGGACTGATGGAGCTGCTGAAGCAGCCGCTGTGCCATCCTATGGCTATGTATGAGCAGGTTATTACGCTGGTGGCGGCAACGCATAAGGTGATGCTTCCTGTGGAACGGCGGAAAATCAAGGAATTTCAGCAGGGAATGCTGGATTATTTTGAAGCTGTCCACCCGGAGATCAGAAAAGAAATCGAGGAAAAGAAAGATCTGACGGAGGAACTGATCCAGCAGATTCTGGATGGGGCGAGGGAATATGCTGGAACGGTACTGACGGAGCAGGAAGCCCGGACGCCGGCGGCTCTTCCCGCGGAACAGTAAAGAGGAGGCGGGCAGCGTATGGCAGGAGCGAGAGAGATACAGAGCAGGATGAAAAGCATCCGGGATACGATGAAGATCACCAGCGCCATGTATATGATTTCTTCGTCCAAGCTGAAACGGGTGAAAAAGAGGCTGGAAGATACGGAGCCTTATTTCTACACGCTCCAGTCAGCCCTGGAGCGGATTGTCCGGCATTTTCCGGATATTCAGCATCCTTATTTTGACGCGTTTCCCGGCCGGACGCCGGCTCAGAAAAAAACCGGCTATCTGGTGATTACCGGGGATAAAGGACTGGCAGGGGCCTATAACCATAATGTAATGAAGCTGGCAGAGCAGGAGATGGCCCAGGGCGGAGGCAACGACACCCTTTTTGTGGTGGGACAGGTAGGCGTCCACTATTTCCAGAAGAAGGGAATGCATATCGACACCCATTTTCACTATACCGCCCAGAATCCTACCATGCACAGGGCCAGGATTATCTCGGAAAAGCTTCTGGAGCTGTATGACAGCCGGGAGCTGGATGAGATTTATATTATTTATACCAGGATGTCGGACGCTGTCCATATGGAAGCGGTGATGACCAAACTGCTGCCTCTGGAGCGGACGCAGTACCAGAAGCCTTTGCCGGCGGATGTACCGGTGCAGGAGGTGGCTATGTACCCCTCGCCGGAGGCAGTGATTGACAGTATCGTTCCCAATTATGCGGCAGGGTTTATCTATGGAGCATTGGTAGAGTCATTCTGCAGCGAGCAAAATTCCCGTATGATGGCCATGGAAGCGGCCACCAGAAATGCAGGGGAGATGCTCAAGGAGCTGGGAATCGAATATAACAGGGTCAGACAGGCGGCAATCACCCAGGAGATTACTGAGGTGATCAGCGGCGCCAGGGCCCAGAGGCAGAAGAAAGGAGGCGCCTCAGGCAGATGAACCAGATGGAAAAAGAGAATGCCGGCGGCGTTCGGCTGAAAAAAGGAAAAATTGTTCAGGTCATGGGGCCTGTGATCGATGTGGAATTTGACAGCCAGGAACTTCCTTATCTGAAGGAAGCCCTGTATGCAGACAATCACGGGAAGCAGTGTGTGATGGAGGCAGCCCAGCATATCGGGCACAAAACCGTCCGCTGCATTACCCTTTCTGCCAGCGAGGGGCTGTGCAGGGATATGGAGGTATACGCCAGCGGCGCAGGAATCCAGGTGCCGGTGGGAGAAAAGACGCTGGGCAGGCTTTTTAATGTGCTGGGAGAAACCATTGACGGCGGCCCTTCTCTGGAAAGGGAACCCCACTGGGTGATTCACAGAGAACCGCCTTCCTTTGAGGAGCAGAGCCCGGTAGTGGAGGTGCTGGAGACCGGAATCAAGGTCATCGACCTGCTGGCGCCTTACGCAAAGGGCGGAAAGATCGGCCTGTTCGGCGGCGCCGGCGTAGGAAAGACGGTGCTGATCCAGGAGCTGATTACCAATATCGCCACAGAGCATGGCGGCTATTCGATTTTTACCGGCGTAGGGGAGCGTTCCAGGGAGGGCAATGACCTCTGGTCTGAGATGAAGGAGTCCGGTGTACTGGAGAAAACAGCTCTGGTATTCGGACAGATGAATGAGCCGCCGGGAGCCCGTATGCGGGTGGCGGAAACCGGACTGACGATGGCGGAATATTTCCGTGACCGGGAGCACCAGAATGTGCTGCTTTTCATCGATAATATTTTCCGTTTCGTCCAGGCTGGCTCAGAGGTTTCCGCCCTGCTGGGCCGGATGCCCTCGGCGGTCGGCTATCAGCCTACGCTGGCTACGGAGATGGGCGAGCTTCAGGAGCGGATCGCATCTACAAAAAACGGCTCTGTCACATCGGTGCAGGCGGTCTATGTCCCTGCAGACGACCTGACAGACCCGGCGCCTGCCACCACTTTTGCCCATCTGGACGCGACTACGGTGCTGTCCAGAAAGATCGTAGAGCAGGGAATCTATCCGGCGGTAGATCCGCTGGAGTCAACCTCCCGGATTCTGGAGGCGGACGTGGTAGGGCAGGAACATTATGAGACGGCCAGAAGGGTGCAGGAAATTTTGCAGAAATATAAGGAGCTGCAGGATATTATCGCGATTCTGGGCATGGAGGAGCTGTCTGAGGAGGATCAGAAGACGGTTTACCGGGCCAGAAAGATTCAGCGGTTCCTCTCCCAGCCCTTCCATGTGGCGGAGAATTTTACCGGTGTGCCGGGAAAATATGTTCCTTTGCGGGAAACCATCCGGGGGTTCCAGATGATTATCAGCGGAGAGATGGATCAGTATCCGGAGTGGGCCTTCTTTAATGTGGGAACCATCGATGAGGTGGTGGAAAAGGCAAAGACAGCCGAGGCCTGAAAAGGAGGGCGGTTATGGAGCATACATTTACGCTGCGGGTGATCGCCAGCGATAAAATCTTTTATGACGGAAAAGGCATCCAGCTGGTGATTCCGGCTGCAGACGGGGAGAAGGGGATACTGGCCCACCATGAAAATATGGTAATCGCCATTGTTCCCGGCGACCTGCGCCTGCAAAAGGAGGACGGCAGCTGGGCTGAGGCCGCGGTGGGCGGCGGCTTCGTCCAGATTGCCAATAACCGGGTGACGGTGCTGACAGACACGGCGGAGCGGCCGGAGGAGATTGATGTGAAGCGGGCCCAGCTGGCGCGGGAGCGGGCTGAGGAGCAGCTGCGGCAGAAACAGAGCCTGCAGGAGTACCATCAGACCCAGGCCGCCCTGGCCAGGGCCATGTCCAGGCTGCGGATTACAAGTAAATATAATATACATTGAAAATAGCTGTTATCTGCTGTCCTTCACTGTTTTTTGTTTCTGTTTTTTATAGACTTACACAGAACCGCCGGACGGGGACGCAGGCTGCCGGGAGGACACAGCGGCAGTCTGCGTCCCCGTCCGGCGGTTCGTTTCTCCCGCTTATACGCTGCATGAAGACAAATCCCAGGACATTTCCGGACAGATGGCTGCGGCGCGCGGGAATGATATCCACTTGCTTCTTTTTCCGAGATATATTATGATTACAATAACGGTTATAATCACATGCTGTTTACATAAGGAGGAATTGGGTGAAGATACTGAAGCGGTTGATGAACCGTATTGTTATTTTTGGCGCCTGTCTGGTGCTGCAGTTTGTCTGGTATATTTTCCTGTTTTGGAAGCTGGCCAATTATTCGGTGCTGATTACGCTGTTTTTTTCCATACTCAGCGTGATCGTGGTGCTGGTGATTGTCAGCAAGGATCAAAACCCGGATCTGAAGATTCCATGGATTATCGCGATTCTGGTGCTGCCTCTTCTGGGCGGTCTGCTGTACCTGGCTATGGGTACGAAGCGTCCGGCCAGGAAGATGCGAAGGAAGCTGGATCAGGCTTATCAGAAATCCAAAGGACTGCTGGTTCAGGATCAGGCGGTGCTGGAGGAAATTGAGGAAAAGGATATTTATGTAGCCGGACAGTGTAAATATCTGAACTACACCGGTTATCCGGTATATAAAAATACAGAGGCGGTCTATTATCCCCTGGGCGATGACGTTTATCCGGTGATGCTGGAGGAACTGAAAAAAGCGGAACATTTTATTTTTATGGAATATTTTATTATCGCCGATGATAATATGTGGAAGGGGATTCTGGATATCCTGAAGGAAAAGGTGAAGGAAGGGGTAGATGTACGTCTGATTTATGACGATATCGGCTGTCTGCCCACCAGCCTTCCCAGTGATTATTACTGGGAGCTGGAGGAAATGGGCATCCGCTCCTTTGCCTTTAATCCTTTCGTTCCCTTCCTTTCGGTCGTCATGAACAACCGGGATCACCGGAAGATCACGGTGATTGACGGCCATACCGCTTTCAGCGGCGGTATTAACCTGGCGGATGAATATATTAATACGATTGTGAAATACGGCCACTGGAAGGATAACGGGTTTATGCTGAAGGGAGAAGCTGTCTGGAACTATACGGTTATGTTTCTGGATATGTGGAACGCCTTCCGGCCGGAGGATTATAATTATGAGCGGTTCCGCCCCCATGTATGGCATCCGGAGCCTTTTGCCGGCGCCGGGTATATCCAGCCTTACGGGGATACGCCTTTAGACCATGAAACCACAGGGGAGAATGTTTATCTGAATATCATTAATCAGGCGCAGCGGTATGTTTATATTTTCACGCCTTATCTGATTGTGGACCATGATATGGTGACTGCTTTGACGCTGGCGGCGAAGCGGCAGGTAGATGTGCGGATTATTACGCCGGGCATTCCGGATAAGAAGGCGGTATTCCTGCTGACCCAGTCCTACTATGAGGGACTGATCCGGTACGGCGTAAAGATTTATGAGTACACGCCCGGATTTGTCCATGGGAAATGCTTTGTATCCGATGATAAAATCGCTACGGTGGGAACCATTAATACGGATTACCGCAGTCTGTATCTTCATGTTGAGTGCGGCACCTTTTTCTTTGAATCGCCGGTGGTAGATCAGGTAAAGGCGGATTTCCTGGATACCCAGGCCAAATGCCGGCAGATTACAGAGAAGGACTGTATGCCGGGGCTGTGGAAAGGATTGTTCCAGATGGTGCTGCGGGTATTTGCGCCTCTCTTATAAAGAAGAAGGTTAATAAGGGAATCCATATGGCCAAAGCGGTGCGCCGGGATGAAAATGAGGGGAGGAGAAAAACAGAATGGAAGCTGTGCGGGCTGTGGATATGCATTGCGATACCATTTCTATGCTGCGGCTGCTGCGGCAGATGGGAAAGAAGGAGGGGCTGAGAAAAAATCAGCGCCATATTGACCTGGAGAAGCTGAAAGCGGGCGGCTACATGGCCCAGACCTTCGCCATTTTTACGGATATGGAAAAGGGGGATCAGCTGGAGGCAGGGCTGGAGCAGGCGGATTTGTTTTATCGGGAAATGGAGAAAAACCAGGATCTGATCCGGCTGGCAGTGACGGCTTCCCAGATTGAGGAAAACTGGGCTCAGGGAAAGCTGTCGGCTCTGCTTTCCATAGAAGGGGCCGGTTTATGCCGGGGCAATATCCGTCTGCTGCGCACCTTTTACCGGCTGGGCGTCAGAATGGTGAGCTTTACCTGGAACCATGAAAATGAGCTGGCGTTTCCTCAGCCTTCCGATCCTCTGGCGGCAGGGCCGGCAGGCGGCCGAGGGCTGAAGGAGGCGGGAATCGCTTTCCTGGATGAGATGGAACGGCTGGGCATGGTGGCTGACGTATCTCACCTGTCAGACGACGGGTTCTGGGATGTGGTGCGCCATACATCCAGACCCTTTGTAGCCAGTCATTCCAATGCCAGGGCGCTGGCGCCCCATATGCGGAACCTGACAGACGATATGATCCGGGCGCTGGCAGAACGGGGAGGCGTGACGGGTATTAATTTTTACAGCCGTTTCTTAGACCGCGATGGCGGGAAGGAGCTTACCGTTACGAAAACAGAAGAGCTGATTGCCCAGATTCGCCATATTGCCAATGTAGGAGGGATGGACTGCGTGGGGCTGGGCACTGATTTTGACGGGATCGACTGCCAGCTGGAGCTGGGAGACAGTTCCGGGCTGCAGAGGCTGGCGGATGAGATGGAAAAAGCAGGATTTTCTCAGTCAGAGATCGAAGGGGTATTTTATAAAAATGTGATGAGAGTATTCCGGGAAATTCTGGGCTGACCGACAGAACCGTGACATCCCTGATTCGGCTAAAATGATTACAGAGAAGAGGATAAAAGAAGATGTATACATTTCATGACAGAGTACGTTACAGCGAAATAGGGAATGATGAAAAGCTGACGATGTACGGTATTATAAATTATTTCCAGGATTGCAGCACCTTCCAGTCAGAGGAGCTCCATGTGGGGATTGATGCGCTGAAGCAGCGGCACCGGGCATGGCTGCTGAATGCCTGGCAGATCGAGGTGCTCCGGTATCCTGATTTTGGAGAGGAGATTGAAATCGGTACCTTTCCCTATGACTTTAAGGGTTTTTTCGGGCTGAGAAACTTTTTTATCCGGGATGGCAGGGGCAGTTACGCGGTAAAAGCCAATTCTGTCTGGGTTTACGTCAATACGGATACGGGCCATCCGGTAAAGGCCAGCCCGGAGGAGGTGGCTGCCTACGGACAGGAACCCCGGCTGGATATGGAATATCAGGACAGGAAAATCAAACTGCCGAAGGACAGAGCCTTTGTTTCCCATCCTTCTTTTCCGGTAAAGCGTTATCATATCGATACCAACCATCATGTGAATAACAGCTATTATCCGCTGATGGCCTGGGAATATCTTCCGGAGGATTTTTGCTGCCGGAGGCTGCAGGTAGAGTATAAAAAGGCTGCGGTGCTGGGAGACCAGATTTACCCCGCAGTATTGGAAGAAGAGGGGAAATTTCTGGTTGTACTGGCGGATGAAAATCAGAATCCCTACGCGATCATCAAAGCGGAGTGACAAAGGAGAAAACAGGTGAAAATCGAATTAGGAAAAACACAGCAGCTTATATGGAAACGAACCACGGAGCATGGCGCCTATCTGGGCCCGGCAGACAGCCGGGAGGAGGTGCTGCTTCCAAAGAAATATCTGGATCAGGGGCATAAAAAGGGCGATGTCCTGGAGGTTTTTGTGTATAAGGATTCTGAGGACCGGCCGGTAGCGACCACACAGAAGCCCAGGCTGGAGCTGGGAGGGCTGGCGCTGCTGGAAGTGGCTCAGATCAGTTCTATCGGCGCTTTTCTGAATTGGGGACTGGATAAGGATCTGTTTCTTCCATTTAAAGAGCAGACCCATAAAATAAAAAAGGGAGATAAGTGTCTGGTAACATTATATCTGGATAAAAGCAGCCGTCTGTGCGCGACCATGAAGGTGTATCCGATACTGGAAACTGTGGAAGAAGGGCAGTTTCATCCAGGCGAATATGTAAACGGCGTGATTTATGAAATCAAGCCGGAGCTGGGCGCGCTGGTGGCGGTAGAAAACCGGTATCACGGCATGATTCCCAGACAGGAATTTTTTCAGAACAAGCAGGCGGGCGATACAGTTCATGCCAGAATTCTCAGTATCCGTCCGGATGGAAAGATAAATCTGACACTGCGGGATAAGGCATATCTGCAGATGGACGTGGACGCGGATCAGATTATGAGAAAGCTGGAGGCGTGGGGCGGTTCCATGCCTTTTACAGACAAAACAGCGCCTCTGGTCATTCAGAAGGAATTTGGCCTCAGCAAAAATGCCTTTAAGAGAGCGGTAGGAAGGCTGATGAAAGAGGGAAAGGTCAGACAGACCGAAGACCGGATCGAAAGGTGTGAATAAAATCCGATGATAACCTGCCGGAAAGTGGGGCGGTTCAGACGCCCACTTTCCGGCGGCCTTCTGTCTGTACGGCTTTGCACACCCTCCTGCTGCGGCAGAGATCTTTGCAGCAGGCTGTCAGTGGCGGCCGCAGCCGCAGTCCCCCTCATCGTGGGAGTGCTCCTGCTTTTCTCCTTCCTCAGTCTGTCCGCTGATATCGACATAATGGTTCAGCACCTCTTCCGGAACGGAAAAGTCCGGAGCCTGTCCATAATTCTGATAAATCAGTGTGGATACCGCCCCCCAGATGCCGGTCATAG
>CALWQE010000152.1 GCA_944383605.1 uncultured Lachnospiraceae bacterium | reverse complement strand
ATGCCTAATGAGGCGGGCGGCATGGATACTGCTCTACCTGAAGAAGTTGCCGGTAAGATGAAAGTATTGCTGACAGAGTACAATGCAAAAGAAGAAAAGACCTTTGAGGATATTTTGAATTTCCATGTAAAGTTTGAGCGAATCCATCCGTTTCAGGACGGTAACGGTCGTGTTGGCAGGCTGATTATGTTCAAAGAATGTTTGAAATATAATATAGTTCCGTTTATTATTGAGGATAACCTGAAGATGTTCTACTATAGAGGATTGAAGGAGTGGGACAATGAAAAAGGCTATCTGACAGATACCTGCCTGACCGCGCAGGATCGATATAAGGCGTATTTGGATTATTTCAGAATCCCATATTAAGTAAGATAATTTTCAAAGTATCAAAAGTTGGTTCCAAAGTGTCAATTTGACACTTTGGAGAAAATAAATATAAATTATAATGGATTTTTGATTTGTTAAGTCAAGAATAAAGGAAAGTACCGATAAATCAAGGAAATACAGTGTTTTCAAGGAGTTTTAAACAGATGATTAGAATACTTTTTGTCTGCCATGGCAACATCTGCCGTTCCCCCATGGCGGAATTTATTATGAAGGATTTAGTGGAAAAAGCGGGACTGGAAGGGGAGTTTCAGATTGCCTCCGCCGCCACCAGCATGGAGGAGTACGGAAATCCCATCTATCCGCCGGCGAGGCGGAAGCTGCAGGAGCACGGGATTTCATCGGAGGGGCACCGGGCCCGCCGGATGGAGCGCAGGGATTATCAGGATTATGACTATCTGATCGGCATGGAACACTACAATATCCGCAATATGCTGCGGATTGTGGGCGGAGATCCGGAGGGAAAAATCAGCCGCCTGCTGGATTTTACAGACGCGCCGGGAGATATCGACGATCCCTGGTACACGGACGATTTTGATACGGCGTATCGGGAAATTTTGCGGGGATGCCGGGGATTTCTGGAATATTTACGGAAAAACAGGCAATAAATGGGAAAATAAAGAGAACGGAGAAGAAAAATAGACAATGGACTCGGGATAGATGACGAAAGTTTCGGCAGAATTGCCAGCTTTTCAGATGATAAGGAACAAAAAGCAGTTCAAATTGTGAAATATATGTGAAAATCAGTGAAAAGATGGGTAAATCTCTTGAAATTCCCGGGGAAGGGTGCTATAATGCCCCACGTAAGCGGTACAGAGACAGTCTGTACCGAAATTTATAAGCTGACAGAAAGCTTACATAATCAAGGAGAGTGTATATTATGAAAAAGAAATTACTGGCTAGCGTAATGGTACTGGCTCTGGCAGGTGCTTGCCTGGCAGGCTGCGGAAAGAAAGAAGCTGAGACTGAGGCTGCTACTGAGGCTGTAACAGAGGCTACTACTGAGGCCGCTGCAACAGAGGCTGCTGAGACTGAGGCCGCTGAGACTGAAGCTGCCGCAACAGAGGCTGCTGAGACTGAGGCTGCTGCAACAGAAGCTGCTGAGACTGAGGCCGCTGAGACCGAAGCTGCTGCAACTGAGGCTGCTGAGACCGAGGCTGCTACTGAGGCTTAATAGATACCAGACGAGACGGGACCTGCCCATTGGGCAGGTCTTTTTTTATTTCCCGGGAAACTTTGCTTCCCGGGAAATGAAAAACGCTTCGCAGGATGCGCACTCCCGTGAAACAGAAGCGGGCCGCTGAAGCCGCTGCGTCAGAAGCGGAAGTTTTGTCAGAAAGCGGAAGGAAAATTTTTTTGGCTTTTTTGGGATACAAAAAGAAAAATTTTGGAAATTTACTTGAATAAAGTGGTATATGGTGGTATAATTTCCAACATGTAGCCGATACAAGGACAAATGTTCATGTCATAAAAACAAGCCGGAGCTTTTCCGGAGCCTTTGCATCGGCCAGTAAGCGCCGCAGGCGCGAAAAGGAAGGGGAAAGATTATGAAAAGAAGAGTGTTATCTGCAATGATGGTAATTGCCCTGGCGGCATCCTGCCTGGCAGGCTGCGGAAAGAAAGAGGCGGAGTCCGAGGCTCCCGCCACGGAAGCGGCTGCTGAGGAGACAGAAGCATCGGCCGGTACGGAAGAAGCGGACGCGGAGAAAACCACTTCTGCCGACAACGTGATTAAGATCGGCGTGTTTGAGCCGCTGACAGGTGAGAACGGCGGAGGCGGACTGCAGGAAGTGCAGGGCGCCGAGTATGCCAATGAGATCCGGCCCACCGTTACCATCGACGGAACAGAATATACAGTGGAACTGGATATTGTGGATAATAAATCAGATAAAACCGAGGCTGTGACCGCCGCCCAGAAACTGGTTTCCGACGGAGTGGTGGCAGTGCTTGGCTCCTACGGTTCCGGCGTGTCCATCGCCGCAGGCCCCACCTTTGCGGAAGCAAAGATCCCGGCCATCGGATGCTCCTGCACCAACCCCCAGGTAACCGCAGGCTGCGAGTACTATTTCCGTGTATGTTACCTGGATCCGTTCCAGGGCAGCGTGCTGGCTCAGTACGCGTTTGAGGAAGGCTACACCAAGGTGGCAGTGATCGACCAGCTGGGCGATGACTATTCCATGGGACTGGCGAACTTCTTCATCAAACATTTCACCGAGCTGGGCGGCGAGATCGTAACAGAGCAGCAGTTCCAGACCAACCAGTCTGATTTCAAGGCGATTTTGACGGAAGTGAAGGCTTCCGGAGCAGAAGCGATCTTCGCTCCCTCCTCCATCACCACGGCTCCGCTGCTGATCAAGCAGGCCAGAGAGCTGGGGATTGAGGCGCCCTTCATGGCAGGCGATACCTGGTACAATACCACCATCATCGACAATGCCGGCGCCGAGAACGCAGAGGGAACCGTATGCTCCACCTTCTTTGACGAGGCGGATACCTCCAATGAAGTGGCAAATGAGTTTATCACCGGCTTCAAGGAGTGGCTGAACGCGGACAGCGCCCGTATTGAGAACAACGGCGGAAACGACTCCATCGTAGGAAATACGGCTCTGTGCTATGACGCCTACAATGTAGTGTGCGACGCTTTGGAGGCAGCAGGCACCACAGACGGCGAGACATTGAAGAATACGCTGCATGAACTGGAGATGGAAGGCGTGACCGGCCTGATCACCTTTGACGAGATCGGCGACGCGGAGAAGGATACCGCTTACATCAGCTCCGTGCAGGATGGAAAATTCACATTCGTCAAGACAGTAACAGTAGAAGAGTAATTGACACGTCCGTGCGGTTTCCCGAATGGCGCGGGCTGAACTGTTACATTGTACACAAAAGATCCCCCGCAGGGGGAGTGGAATGAGAAAATGGTGGGGCGAAGGCGTTTTTGCTTCGCCCCCTGTTTTGTATGAAGGAAAACCGGAGGGCTTTGCCCTCCCATGTTTCAGGAGGCTATACATATGAGTGCTACCACATTCGCTCAACATTTACTCACCGGCATCTCTCTGGGAGGCTCCTACGCGCTGATCGCCATCGGCTATACCATGGTATACGGTATCCTCCGGCTGATCAATTTCGCCCATGGAGACCTTTTTATGATGTCCGGCTATCTGATGATATTTGCCATGGCGTCCTTCCCCTGGTACCTGTCGGTGCCGGTGGTGCTGGTGGGGACGGTGGTGATCGGCGTACTGATTGAAAAAGCGGCTTACAAGCCCCTGCGGTCCGCCCCCCGCATGTCCATCATGATATCTGCCATCGGCGTCAGCTATCTGCTGCAGAATCTGGCTACCTATCTGTTCACCGCCATTCCCAAGGCGTATCCGGAGATTCCGGTGCTGAAAAAGATTTTCCAGTTCGGGCTCCTCTCCACGTCCCTGGTAACGCTGGTGACGCCCGTCCTGACCGTGATCCTGGTGATCCTGCTGATGCAGCTGATCAACCACACCAAGATGGGAATGGCCATGCGGGCCGTATCCAAGGATACGGAGGCCGCCAGGCTGATGGGAATCAAAGTGGACCACATTATTTCCATGACCTTCGTAATCGGAAGCTTTCTGGCCGGCGTGGGAGCGATCCTGTATTTTACGGACCGTATGACCGTATACCCCTTCTCCGGATCCCTGCCCGGACTGAAATGCTTTGTGGCCGCCGTGCTGGGCGGCATCGGCTCCATTCCGGGAGCGGTGATCGGAGGCTTTATAATCGGTATCTGCGAAACCTTCCTGGTGGCCCTGGGATATTCCACCTTCTCAGATGCCTTTACCTTTTTGCTGCTGATTGTCATTCTGCTGGTTCGCCCCACCGGCCTGTTCGGGGAAGCGGCCACCGATAAAGTCTGAGAGGTGAGGGATATGAAGAAGACGACAAAGACAAGAGACCTGATTTTAAGCCTGCTGCTGGCAGCGGCGGTCTGCGCCCTGCTGGGCTGGTATCAGGCGGATACATCCGCCCATTCCTATGCGATTTCCATTATCGAGCGTTCCGCCATCTACGCGGTGGTGGCTGTGGCCATGAACCTGCTGAACGGATTTACGGGACTGTTTTCTCTGGGCCAGGCCGGCTTTATGGCCATCGGCGCCTATGTGACGGCGGTGCTTACCATTCCGGTGGAGGTGCGGCCCAGCGTATACTATATGAACGGAATTGAGGGCTGGCTTGCGAATCTGTCCCTTCCCATGATTCCGGCCATGGTGGTGGGCGGCCTGTTTGCCGCCGCTGCCGCCGCCCTTATCGGCATTCCGGTTCTGCGGCTGAAAAGCGATTACCTGGCCATTGCCACCCTGGGCTTTTCAGAAATTATCCGGGCCCTCCTGGCGGCGCCCATGATGGATCGGATCACCAACGGATCCTACGGACTGAACAATATTCCTGGCTTTTCCAATATTTTTCAGCCCATTCTCATCGCGGCGGTGTGCATCGCCCTGATGGTGCTGCTGATTAATTCCTCCTACGGCCGGGCCTTTAAGGCCATCCGGGAGGATGATGTGGCGGCGGAGGCCATGGGCATCAACCTGTTTCGGCACAAGGAGCTGTCCTTTGTGATTTCCTCCTTCTTTACCGGTGTGGCCGGCGGCATGCTGGCGGTGTTCATGCGCTCCATTGACACCAAAACCTTCCAGGTAACCCTGACCTACAATATTCTTCTGATTGTGGTGCTGGGCGGCATCGGAAGCGTCACCGGCTCCATTATCGGTTCTCTGCTGATTAACGGCGGCCAGGAGTGGCTGCGGTTCCTGGACGAGCCCCTGACAGTGGCGGGAGTTAATATTCCTCTGTTCCGCCCCGGCTTCCGTATGGTGATCTACTCCCTGCTCCTGATGGTGGTGGTG
>CALWQE010000151.1 GCA_944383605.1 uncultured Lachnospiraceae bacterium | reverse complement strand
TAGTAACCATCGGCGATCATGTCTACCAGATTCTGCGCAAGGAAATTATAGATATGAATCTGAAACCGGGCCAGGTGCTGAATATGAAGGATATCGCGGAGCAGCTGCAGGTAAGCCGCTCGCCGGTCCGGGACGCCATTCTGAGGCTGGATGAAGAAGGGCTGGTGGACTCGATTCCTCAGAAGGGGACGGCGGTATCCAGAATCGATCTGGAACGGGTCAGACAGGAGCAGTTCATCCGGATCAGCCTGGAGGAACGGGTGGTGCAGGATTGCCTGGAAATGGATATGAAGCCCTGGCTGGAGGAAATGAACCGGGCGATGGAAGAACAGAAGCGATGCATTCGAAGAGGCCTGCGCCATGAATTTCTGGATTATGACGATATGCTGCATGAAGTCTTTTTCCGGGCGGCCGGCAGGGAATTTTGCTGGAATGTGATCCGGAATATGTCGGGGCATTACCGGAGGATCCGCTTAATGAGCCTGTGGGATGATACCATTATGGAAAATGTATATCTTCAGCATCAGGCGATGGTGCGTCATCTGCTGAACAGGGACGGAGAAAGCCTGCTGTGGCTGCTGGGGGAGCATTGCCGGAAGCTGAGCTGGGAGAAGCTGGATATGCTGAAGAAGTACCCGGATTATTTTGCCGAGGATTCCGGGACGGCTTAAATGGATTACCTGAATTTTTTCAAGCAATATATTAAACAGGTAAAGGAAAGGTGAAGAGATGAAACTGAACAATGAAGCTCTGAAGGACAGAGCAGCGTGGGAAGCTGGCGGATTTGTATTACCCAAATTCGACAGAGAAAAGGTAGCTGAAGAAACCAGGAAAAACCCGGAATGGGTACACTTTGGCTGCGGAAATATTTTCCGGGCGTTTCCTGCGGCGCTGCAGCAGAAGCTGCTGGACGATGGAGACGCTAAGACCGGTATTATCGCGGCAGAAGGCTATGACTATGAGATTATCGAGAAGGCGATGAAGGCTCAGGATAATCTGTGTCTGGCCGTTACCTTAAAGGCAAACGGAACCATTGACAAAACGGTCATTGCCAGCGTGGTGGAATCTGTTACAGTAAACAGCGAAAATGAAAAGGATTTCAGCCGGCTGAAAGAAATTTTCAGAAACAAATCCCTGCAGATGGTGAGCTTTACCATTACAGAGAAGGGTTATAGCATTGTAAACGGCAAGGGCGAGCTGCTTCCTGATGTTCAGGCGGACTTCGCTGCCGGCCCGAAGGCTCCCAAGAGCTATATCGGAAAGCTGGTTGCACTCGTATATGAGAGATATATGAACGGCAAGCTGCCCCTGGCGCTGGTCAGCATGGATAACTGCTCTCACAATGGCACAAAGCTGTACGAAGCAGTGAACGCATTCTCCAAGAAATGGGTAGAGAACGGCCTGGTAGACGCCGGATTTGATGAATATATCAATTCCGATTCCGTATCCTTCCCCTGGAGCATGATCGACAAAATTACGCCCAGACCGGACGAGAGCGTAAAGAAGATGCTGATCGAGGCTGGCTTCGATGATGTAGAGCCTGTGATCACATCCAAGAATACTTATGTGGCTCCTTTTGTAAATGCTGAGGAATCTCAGTATCTGGTAATTGAGGACAAGTTCCCCAACGGAAGACCCGCCCTGGACAAGGCCGGCGTAATTTTCACCACAAAAGAAACCGTAGACAAGGTAGAGAAGATGAAAGTCTGCACCTGCCTGAATCCTCTGCATACCGCTCTGGCCGTATTCGGATGCCTGCTGGGTCATACCCATATCTACAAAGAAATGGAAGATCCGGAGCTGAAGAAACTGGTAGAGATCGTAGGCTACAAGGAAGGCCTGCCGGTAGTAGTTGATCCCGGCATTATCCGCCCGATCGACTTTATTGATGAAGTGCTGAAGGTAAGAATCCCGAACCCCTTCATGCCGGATACCCCTCAGAGAATCGCGTGCGATACTTCTCAGAAGCTGTCCATTCGTTTCGGCGAGACCATTAAGGCATACGAGGCGAGAGAGGATCTGTCCGTAGACGATCTGAAGCTGATCCCTCTGGTACTGGCCGGCTGGTGCCGTTACCTGATGGCGGTAGACGATGAGGGCAAGGCTTTCGAGTTAAGCCCCGACCCGATGCTGCCTGAGGTTTGCCCTGTTGTGAAGGATATCAAACTGGGCGACAAGGGACCGTTCGGGGAAATCCTGAAACCGATTCTGTCCAATCAGAAGATCTTTGGCGTAGATCTGTATGCGATCGGTATGGCTGACAAGGTTGTGAACTATTTCACAGAACTGGTAGCAGGCCCTGGCGCAGTACGGGCAACACTGAAGAAATACGAGGCATAACATTTTTGTTTCATAGGGAACGCAGCTTCCTATGAAAGAAGAAAAGGGGACTCCCGGAAAACCGGGAGTCCCCTTTCCGGTCACAGGGAAGGGCTGTCCCTGTGACCGGAAAACGTGCTGTAAAAATCGCAATTATATTTTTTCAAAGTGATCTACGTCAATCACAAAAATGGTAGCCCCTCCCACGTCCACTGTGATGGGATAATTCATATGGGCGCCGCCTGCACCTACGATCGGGCCGCCGTTGTAGGTGATTTTTTTATGTTCGCCGCAGCTTTCCTTGATGATCGCGATGGCCTGCTGCACCAGGCTGTCTTCCGTCCCGAC
This sequence comes from uncultured Lachnospiraceae bacterium, assembly GCA_944383605.1. Taxonomy (GTDB): domain Bacteria; phylum Bacillota; class Clostridia; order Lachnospirales; family Lachnospiraceae; genus Paralachnospira_A. The sequence goes on along the minus strand of CALWQE010000151.1, from coordinate 10,017 downwards.
GATCAGCGTGGTATTTCCAGAGCGGAGAAAGCCGCCGGAGGTGGACATTTTGGTGACAGAGAAGCCGTGACGGGTTAAATCTTCAATTACAGCATTTCCATCCTCTTTCCGAACAATCGCATAAACCAGTTTCATCATGCAAGCCCCCTTCTGTCAATTAATTTCTTCTATTATACAATTTATGTTAGAAATATCAAGCAATATACCGATCATTTAACAGAAAATTAATCTGCGAAAAACAGAAGCTTTTGTCCGTCTTTTGGGGGAGGAAGAAAAATCCGTCCTGATATCAGGTGATTTTCTGTAAAAGGCGCCGGACCGGAAAAGGAAAGTCCCGGTATCTGGCCGCATATGCTGTAACGGCAGCGTAAAATGTGGAAAGAAAATGAGGTGACGGGTTTTGACATGCAGGGACGCGATTGTATCAGAGGAATATGGAGATTTTATTCTGCCCCGCAACCTGGCGGGAACCAGCAGGCTGCGTCTTGCGCAGACATGCGCGGTACAGGTAAACGAGGGGTATGAGGTGGCGTATGCGAAGCTGCCGGAGAACCGGCCGGTTTCTCTGGAGGATGCGGGGTATTCGGCGATTCCCAAGCTGTTTGGCCTGATGGATACGGACAGTATGGAACAGGCAGGAATCCTGCGGGTGCTGAATCAGCCGGGGCTGGGGCTGACAGGAAAAAATGTGCTGGTAGGGCTGGTGGATACGGGCATCGACTACACTCATCCTGCTTTTCGGAAAGAAAACGGAAATACCCGTATCCTGTCCATATGGGATCAGACGCTGGAGGACAGGGATGGGCCGGAATATGTGCGGTACGGGCGAATTTTCCGGGAAAGTGAGATCAATGAGGCCCTCCGGGCAGAGGAGCCTTTCGCCGTGGTGGGAAGCCGGGATGAGGAAGGGCATGGAACCTTTCTGGCAGGGATCGCGGCAGGCAGCCCGGAGGAGGATGGCAGCTTTACCGGGGCGGCGCCGGAAGCTTCGCTGGCAGTGGTAAAGCTGAAACCGGCGAAACAATATCTGCGTGATTTTTTTCAGATCAGGGAGGATGCCCTGGCTTATCAGGAAAATGATATTATGCTGGGAATCGTTTACCTGCTGACCCTGGCCTATACGCTGAAGATGCCGCTGGTGATCCTGCTGGGACTGGGCAGCAACAGCGGTACCCACAGCGGCTATTCGCCGCTGTCCTCTGTGATCCGGTGGGCGGCGGATAAGCCGCAGGTAGTCGTGGTGACGGCAATCGGCAATGAAGCGGGGCGGCAGCGCCATTTTCGGGGCAGGATCGAGGCGGAGGCGGCGTGGCAGGATGTGGAAGTGCGCGTGGGAGAAGGAGAACGGGGATTTTCCATGGAAATCTGGGCAGAGGCGGCAGAAGCCTACGCCATTTCCATCACTACGCCCTCCGGAGAGGTGATTCCCCCTGTCTCGCCCCGATTTGGCAGGAGCCAGGAGCTGTCCTTTATTTTCGAACCCACCAGGGTATATGTGGACTATGAAGTCGTTCATTCTGCCTCAGGGCAGTTTCTGATTCTTTTGCGCCTGTTCCAGCCGGCGCCGGGACTGTGGATCTTCCGGCTGTATAATACCAATTTCCTGTTAGGCAGCTACCACGTCTGGCTTCCCATTGAGGGCTTCGTCCGGGAGGACACCATATTTCTTCAGGCGGATCCTTATGTAACGCTGACAGTGCCGTCGGCCGCCCAGGGCAGTATTGCGGTAAGCTGTTATAATCACCGGGACGGGAGCCTGTACCTTTACTCTGGCCGCGGCTTTGCGGCCAATCATACTGTCAAGCCGGATCTGGCAGCGCCGGGGGTAGACGTATACGGGCCGAAGACAGGAGGGGGATATACCCGGCGGACGGGAAGCAGCGTCTCGGCGGCGCATGTGGCAGGCGCCTCTGCTCTTCTGCTGGAATGGGCTGTGGGGCGGGGCAATCAGATGAATATGAATTCTGCCGAGGCCGCCGCCTATTTGATCCGCAGCGCCGGACGCAGCCCTTCGATGGAGTATCCCAATCGGGAGTGGGGGTATGGGACGCTGGATTTGTACGGCGTATTCCGCCAGATGGCCCAGGGGAGGTTCTAAACCATTGCCCTTGAAAAATATGGGGGTTTGTGTTAAGGTGTAAGAGAAAAATTACTGTAAGAACGGGGGCCTGCCGTATGAGAATCAATATTGCCTTTCCGGTGCTGGACGAGGAGCTGCGGCTGGAAAAGGGCATCAGGAAAATGCTCAGATTTCTGGATAAACATCATATTGAAAACTGTGTGCTGACCATCGTGGACAATGGCTCCACGGACAAAACGCCGGAGATTGCCCGCCGGCTGTGCGCTGCGGACAGCCGGGTCAGATGCATCACCTTGCCGGAGAAAGGGTTCGGCCTGGCGTTTCAGGCGGCGATCCAGGAGAATGACTGTGATATTCTGGGATATATGGATGTGGATCTGTCCACAAAGCTGAAACATCTGCTGACGGTAATCCGGATATTTGAAAAATATCCCTGGGTACAGATCGTGAAGGGAAACCGGCTGGATCCCAGATCGGTGATCGTGGGGAGGAAACCGCTGCGTGAGCTGACCTCCAGAGGGCTGGATCTGCTGGTGCGGATGGCCTTCGGCACAAAGATACGGGATACCATGTGCGGGTTCCAGTTTTTCCGGAAAGAGGCAGTGGATATTCTGGCAGGGCTGTCCAGCTCTGACCATGGCTGGTTTTACTGTGCGGAGCTGCTGCTGCGGGCAGGCAGGCTGGGGATGCCTCTGCGGGAGATCCCGGTAGTCTGGGAGGATGATTACCGTACAACCGTCCATGTGGGAAGCACCGTGAAAAATTATCTGGAGCGGATCGCCTTCCTGCGCAAGGATATCCGGAAAATGAGGTACTGATGTGGAACATTATGATAAAGTGATCCTGGGCGCCGGCATGTACGGTCTGTACGCAGCGGGACGGCTGGCAGAAAAAGGATACAGCGTCCTGGTCATTGATGTGGAGAAAGAGCCCTTTTCCAGGGGCTCTTATATCAACCAGGCCAGACTGCACAACGGATACCATTATCCCCGCTCCTATACCACGGCGTCTAAGTCGGCGGGCTATTTCGCCCGGTTTATGAATGATTTCGGAGAAGCGTGCGTCAATACGGATTTTACTCAGATTTATGCCATCGCCCGGGAGTACAGCTGGACCAACAGCAGGCAGTTTGAGAAATTCTGCGCCAATCTTCACGTCCGCTGCGAGCGGATGCTGACAGAGAAATATTTTAACCCCAGCACTGTGGAAGCGGCCTATCTGACCCATGAATACAGCTTTGACGCCAGGCTTTTGTGCCGCTGCCTGATGGAAAAAGCGGTGAAAGGCGGCTGTGTCTTTGCCCTGGGGGAGGCTGTGACAAAGATCCGCAGAGAGGGCAGAAATTTTCTGGTATCTCTGGCAGACGGCCGGACAGCGGCCGCGCCGTTTATCCTGAACGCTACCTATGCGGGTACCAATGAGATCCACCGGCTGATGGGCTATGAGATGCTGCCTATCAAATATGAGCTGTGCGAGGTAATCCTCTGCCATGTATCAGAGCAGCTGGAAAATGCAGGGCTGACTGTGATGGACGGGCCGTTTTTCTCTGTCATGCCTTTTGGGCGCACCGGCCTTCATTCTATTACCACTGTATCCCGGACGCCTCATCTTACCTGTTATGACCCGCTGCCCTCCTTTCCCTGCCAGGAACAGTCCGGGACATGCAGGCCGGAACGGGCGGACAACTGCAACCGGTGCGGCTTCCGGCCTCAGACTGCTTTTAAGGAAATGTATCAGATCGCCAGGAAATATATGCGCGAAGATATTACGCTGTCCTATGTGGACTCGCTGTTTACCCTGAAGCCTATCCTGAAGGCTTCGGAGATTGATGATTCCAGGCCGACGATTATCAGGCAGTACAGCCGGGAACCGGATTTTTATACCGTATTTTCCGGTAAAATCAACACGATGTATGATCTGGATCAGATTCTGGAATAAGGGAGGGGCCTGTGAAATATTTATATGAGAATTATGTGTCTGTAGTGGCGGTCATTTCCGATGATGCGGACATTATACTGGACAAAATCTCTCGGCTGGATGAGGTGATGCGGGAGAATTTTAAATATTATGAATATGTATTTGTGGACAACCATTCCTCTGACGGCTCTCTGGAGGTGCTCAAGGGTATGGACAGGAAATGCACGATCGTGGAGCTGGCAAAAAAGCATAAACTGCCTCAGGCGGTAATGGCCGGGATAGACTGTGCCATCGGGGATTATATTTATGAAATTGAGGACCTGCGGGTGGATATTGACTTCCGGCTGCTGATGGATATGTATGAAACCTGTCAGAAAGGAAATGATTTTGTCTTTCTGACACCCAGAAGCTCCAGGAACGCCTCCCGGCTGTTTTACCGGATCCTGAACCAGCAGCTGCGTTATTCCGCCGGCGGAGAAGTTACTTCTTCTGTCTGCATCCTTTCTTCCAGGAGAGGTCAGAATAAGGTGGCGGATATGGGGGATTATATTGTGAACCGGAATGTGGCCTACGCGGCGGCCGGCCTGAACTGCGCCCATGTGGAGGCGGATATGGATTACCGGAACCGGAGAGGCGCCCTGTCCAATGTAAACTTTATGATGGACACGTTTATCTTTTATACAGACCTGGTGATCCGGCTGCTGAGTACAGCGGCGGCGGTTTTTCTGGTGATTTCGATCTGCATCGGGATTTACAGTGTGCTGTCCTATCTGTTCGAGGATATCGCGCCCGGCTGGACCTCCACCATTATGTTTATCAGCTTTGGATTCACCGGACTGTTCGCGATTCTGGCGGTGGTGTCCAAGTATCTGGATCAGATTTTGAAGAACACATCCCATTCCAAACAGTATGTGTTCCGGGATTTTATTAAGAAATAGGGGATTGCGATGGGAGAGAGAATAAACAGAATTGATTTGAAGCGGAATGTAACGGCCCACTGGCAGGAATACCAGGAGGCGATCGGAAATGTGATGAGGGACGCTGCCTTCTCCGGCGGGAAATACGCCGATCAGTTTGACCGGGAATTTGCCGCTTATTGCGGCGTAAAGGCATGCTCCGGCGTGAATAACGGCACGTCGGCCCTTCAGTGCGCCATGCTGGCGCTGGGAGTAGGGCCGGGGGACGAGGTGATCGTACCGGCCAATACCTATATTGCCACCGCCTGGGGCGTGACCTACACCGGGGCAACGCCGGTATTTGCAGACTGTACGGCAGACACCTGGGAGCTGGATCCGGAGCGGATCGAGGAACGGATTACAGAGCGGACGAAAGGGATTATCGGCGTCCATCTGTATGGGCAGCCCTTCGAGTTCAATCAGGTTAAGGAGATCGCCGGCCGTCACGGCCTGTTCGTGGTGGAGGACTGCGCCCAGGCTCACGGCGCGCTGTATGAGGGCAGGAAGGCGGGCAGCCTGGGAGAAATGGGCTGCTTCAGCTTTTATCCGGGGAAAAACCTGTATTGTTTCGGGGAGGGCGGCTGCGTAACCTCCGACAATGAGGACTATATCCGCCATATTAACCGGCTGAAAAACCAGGGCTGCGATGTCCGTTACTACCATGATGAGGTAGGCTATAATATGCGTCTGGAAGGCATCCAGGGAGCGGTGCTCAGCGTTTCTCTGAAATATCTGGATGAATGGACCAGACGGAGAATCGAAATCGGAAACCGGTATCTGAGAGAGATTCAGAACCCGCTGATCCGGATGCAGCGTCATCCGGAAAATACCCAGACGGTGTTCCACCTGTTTGTCGTTACTACGCCGGACAGAAAGCGGTTTATGGAGCATATGGAGCAGGCGGGCATCTTCTGCGATATGCATTACCCGGTGCCCTGCCACCTGCAGAAGGCTTACGCGGGACTGGGCTATCGCAGAGGCGACTGTCCCAATGCGGAATATCTGGCGGAGCATTGCAATTCTCTTCCGATGTATCCGGAGCTGACGGAGGAAGAAGTCGGCAGAGTCATTGACGCCTGCAACAGTTTTAAAGGGTGACAGCAGAATGATATTGTTTAAAAAGAAGAAAGGGGAAAGCCACAGTGAGCTGGCCTATCGGACGCTGCGGGAAAATATTATGCAGATCCAGATGGAGCCGGGAGCGGTGGTGAATGAGATCCAGCTGGCTGAGGAGATGAAAATCAGCCGTACTCCCGTCCATGAAGCGGTGGGACGGCTGCGGGAGGAACGGCTGATCGAGGTGATTCCCCGCCGCCAGTCCCGGGTGGCGCTGCTGGATGTGGCCTACATTAATGAGGGCTTTTTCATGCGCAGCACCCTGGAACCGGCAGTGATCCGGGCTGCCGCGGGCAATCTGAGCTCCCGTCAGGTCAGCCAGCTGCGGCAGAACCTGGAGCATCAGAAACGGATCCTGGACGGGACAGCGGGGGAGCCTCTCCTAAATTTTTTTATGTATGATGATGCGTTTCATAAAAGCATTTATCTGGCGGCGAATAAGGAAAATATCTATTATTCTACCCGCCGGCTGATCTCTCATCTGGACTGGATCCGCTACCTGGTCACTGCCCTGGGCGGCTATGATGAAGGGTATCTTTCCTTCCAGAACCATCAGGAAATCTTCAATATGCTGCTGTTCGGCGTGCCGGCCTCCTTCCCTCTGGAACGGTTTGTCCGCAGGCATATGATTGGCTTTCGCCGGTATTTGCCGCGGCTGATGGAGGAGTATCCCCATTACTTCCAGATGTAAGGGCAGGGAAGTCAGAGGCTGAGGCGGCGGATCAGTTCCGGCAGCTCTTTGATATTGCGAAGGACATAAGAGGCATGGGCGGCTTCGAAAACCTCTCTGGTTTTCCGGCACGCCTTTTCTTTTTCCGCCTGGCTCAGGGCTTCATATTCCGCCAGGGTCAGGCCCATGACGGAGCTGCCCTCGATAAGGCCTACGGAAATCATACCGGCGTTCAGCCCTTCCCGGATATCTGCCACGGTGTCGCCTACTTTGACCGCTTCCGTCACAGAGGCGATGCGCAGCTTTTTCATATCTTTGAACCCCAGAGCCTTCAGCAGGCGGTAGCGGGATTCCAGCAGCAGAGTGATCTGGTTTTTCATGGCAAAGCCTCCTGTGTTTCGTCTGTTTCGTGAAAATTTTCTACAAAAAAGCAGGCAGGGAAAAGATTCGATAGCATTGTAACAGGAAAGTTACAGGAAAATTTTTGGCAGGAAGTAAAATCTTCGTAAAGATATTAAAGTTTAGAAATCTATTTGAACGTTCCGTCCGCCAGCGCGACAATTTTTATCGGGCAGTAATATATTACTAAAACAATGCAATTCCAAATAATTGATATTGACATTATAATATTACAGTGCTATGATACAGAAAACAGTAATATATTACATGAATAGCATCAGCTGACACAGGAAACGGCGTATTTTAAAGGAGGAGTTTACAATGACGTCTAAGGAGAGAGTGATGGCGGCCCTGAACCATGAGGAGGCCGACCGGGTGCCGCTGGATATCGGCGGGATTAATAATACCTGTATGCATGAAATCGTGGAAAAGCAGGTGAAGGAGGCGCTTCATCTGGAGGATCACGGCAGTATGATCAAGGCGATCGACCAGGGCGTTGTGGTGCCTGACCAGAGTATTGTGGAATATTTTGGCGTGGATACCTGTTCAATTTATATCAATGAGACGAGACCCTGGGTGGATAACGGAGACGGTACATTTACGGATATGTGGGGACTTGGGCGGAAGCTGAATCCTGACGGTTATTATTATAATATGGTTTCCCACCCTCTGGAGGACGCGGAAGAGGTGGAGGATCTGGACGCTTATCAGTTTCCGGAACCGACAGAATATATGGTAGAAGGGCTGCGGGAACGGATGGAGGCCAATCGGGACAAATGCTGTATCCTGGAGGGTCTGCGGGAGCCTATGTTCGGCCTGCCCTCCTGGCTGAGAAGAAACCAGAATTATTATATGGATCTGCTGGCCAATGAGGAGCTGAGCGACGCTCTTCACGAAAAGATTCTGGCTTATTATAAGAAGCTGGTGGATTTCCTGATGGAACGGCTGGGAGACGGGATTGATATTGTAAAGTTTGCCGATGATATGGGCACGCAGAACAGCCTGCTGATGTCTCCGGAGGTGTACCGGAAGCGGGTGAAGCCTTATCAGGCTGCGCTGTACGGGTATGTAAAGGAAAAATACCATAAAAAAATTCTGCTTCATTCCTGCGGTGCGATCCGTCCGATTATCGGAGATCTGATTGAAATCGGCGTGGACGCCCTGAATCCGGTGCAGATTTCCGCTGCCGGTATGGATCCGGAGGGACTGAAAAAGGAGTTTGGCGACCGGCTTACTTTCTGGGGCGGCGGCATTGATACCCAGCATGTCCTGACGGAGGCTTCGCCGGAGACGGTGAAGGAGCATGTGAAGCGCAATCTGGGCATTTTCAAGCCCCATGGCGGATATGTCTTCGCCCAGGTGCACAATATTCAGCCGGGGACGCCGGTAAAGAATATCCTGGCAATGTATGAGGCATATCGGGAGGCTGCTTCCTACGAAAAATAAAAGGTATGTTTTTGTCCGGGGATGTGCTATAATGCGGTTATTGCGGTGCGTACAGGCCGGTGCGAAAAGAACGTGAGGATGTACGGGAAAGGGGAAAGCGATGAAGCAGCAGAGAGCATATCCAAAAGCAGTGATTACAAAAAAGGGGGCCCGTTCTGCAGATCAGGGCCATCCCTGGATTTATGATACAGAGGTGCTCAGCCTGGAGGATGGCTGGGAAAACGGCGGCCTGGCAGACGCTGTGGATGAAAAGGGGCGGTATCTGGGAACTGGCCTGATCAGCGAAAAATCAAAGATTCGGCTCCGCCTGATTTCCAGAAATGCCAACGACCGGTTTGACCGGGCATTTTTTGAGCGGCGGATCCGTTATGCATGGGAATATCGGAAGACTGTTATGGGCAGCGATATCGGATGCTGCAGGGTTATTTTCGGGGAGGCGGATCAGTTTCCGGGGCTGACGACGGACCGGTTCGGGGAGGTGCTTGTAACCCAGACGCTGTCTGTGGGTATGGAACGCCTGAAGGATGTGATTTTCCCGCTGCTCTATCAGGTGCTGACAGAGGACGGCCAGAAAATCAAAGGGATCTATGAGCGTAATGACGCAGCGATCCGGGAGCTGGAAGGGCTGGAGCAGAATAAAGGCTGGTATCAGCTGCCGGGCGTACCCTGCCCGGAGACGACACAGACGGAGATCCTGGAAAATGGGATCCGGTATCTGGTGGATTTTGAAAACGGGCAGAAGACAGGCTTCTTTCTGGATCAGAAGTACAACCGGCTGGCGGCGGCCCGGCTGGCGAAGGGAAAACGGGTGCTGGACTGCTTTACTCATACCGGGTCTTTCGCGCTGAATGCGGCGATGGGCGGGGCGGCCTATGTGCGTGCGGTGGATATTTCCCAGACGGCGCTGGATGTGGCGGCAGAGAATGCCCGGCGAAATGGCCTGGAGAGCCGGATCGGCTTTTGTAAGGCTAACGTCTTTGATTATCTGACGGAGCTGGAGCAGTCGGGTGAGGAGAAGTTTGATTATATCATCCTGGATCCGCCTGCCTTTACCAAGGCAAGAAAAACAGTGCGCAATGCCCAGAAGGGCTATAAGGAGATTAACCTGAAGGCGATGAAGCTGCTGCCCCGGGGAGGCTATCTGGCTACCTGTTCCTGTTCGCATTTTATGACGGAGGAGCTGTTTTTAAAAATGGTACAGGACGCCGCCAGGGATGCAAAGGTGCAGCTGCGCCAGATCGAAGCCCGGCAGCAGGCGCCGGATCACCCGATCCTGCCGGATGTGCCGGAGACGGATTATCTGAAATTTTATTTGTTTCAGGTGGTGTAGGGGGAAGGTGGCATGTTTTGCCGCGTATATCAGATAGGAGAGGGGTTCCCGCTTTTACGGCTAATGAGAAGCTGTAAAAGCAGGAACCCCTCTCCTGTCTGAT
>CALWQE010000150.1 GCA_944383605.1 uncultured Lachnospiraceae bacterium | reverse complement strand
GTTTTTAAAACCATCCCGTCTTTTCCGCCGCCGGGGTTTATGATATAATGACTGTACTCAAGCATTATATCTGCGCTGATTCGCGCTGACCGGAGGGAAGCATAAACCCCGGCGAATCATGCGCATCCGCCGGAGGCTCATGTCTGCGCCGGCAGACATAGGATAATGGCCCAGAGAAAATTTGGAGGTAGAACGATGATTGATGAGAGCTGTATTTTCTGTAAAATTGCAAACGGGCAGATCCCTTCTGCTACAGTTTATGAGGACGAAAAGTTTCGGGTAATCTTGGATATGGGGCCTGCAACAAAAGGACACGCGCTGATTTTGCCCAAGGAACATTTTAAAAATGTCTGCGACTTAAATGAAGCATACGGCAAAGAAGTGCTGGCACTGGCGGCAAAAATCGGACAGGGGATGATGAAAGGCCTGGGCTGTGACGGTTTTAACCTGGTTCAGAATAACGGAAAGGCTGCCGGCCAGACGGTGATGCATTTTCATGTACATGTAATCCCCAGATACGCAGATGGACCGAAAAATATAGCTGCCTGGGAACCGCAGACAGCCGATGGGGAAGAATTGAAGCATCTGGCAGAGCAGATTAAAAACGCGTTATAGAACAGACCTGTCTTTTCGCCTGTTTCCTGTTTTTGCAGGCGGCAGGAAACATAACAGTTTAGCCATGCAGGCCACAGACTGCCTGCTTCGCAGGCTATCCGCTGCTGCGCAGCTCCTGTCTGTGGCTGCTGTGCGTTCCGCACATCTCAGAAAAAGAAAAGGCAGTCTTTTGCACGCAAGCGTGCACAGCCCGCCTTTTCTTTTTCTGCATGGCTGAACTGTTCAGAGTAACAAATAGGTATCAGCAAAGAGCGCCAATGCTCCATCTGATAAACACTGTGCAGCGCTGCGCCGGATTTAAGCCGGAATCCCTCCCAGTTTTTTCAGGAGAGCGGAAATCTGCGTTACCGCATCGGAAAGCTGGCTGCTTTCCATCGCCTGGATATAGCGGCTGCGGTTTTCGTAAAGGTTTATGATGTTCTGGAAAAGGGTTTCTGCAGTCAGCTCTTCTTCTTCCAGAACCTCAGAAAACCCCTGTTTTTTGAAGGAGCGGGCATTCAGAATCTGATCGCCCCGGCTGGCCTGTGCAGACAGAGGGATCAGAAGCGCTGGCTTGCGCAGGGCCAGAAGTTCGCAGATGGCGTTTGCGCCGGCCCGGGAAATGACTGCGTCTGCAGCGGCAAACAGATCGCTGAGGGGCTTTCCCATATATTCATATTGAACGTAACCCGGCAGATAATCCAGTGTATGATCCAGATTCCCTTTCCCGCACAGGTGAATCACCTGGAAGGTTTCCAGCAGCTGAGGCAGGATAGAACGGACTGCCTGGTTGACTTTTACAGAGCCCAGGCTGCCGCCGATGACCATCAGAACCGGTTTAGAGGCTGAAAATCCGGTTAATTTCAAACCTGCCAGACGGCTTCCTGTCAGCAGCTCCTGACGGATCGGGCAGCCAGTCAGCACAGCTTTTTCCCGGGGAAGGGATTTTAGTGTTTCCGGGAAATTGCAGCAGATATAGGAGGCTGCGGAGAAACACAGCCTGTTGGCCAGTCCGGGCGTCATGTCAGATTCATGGAGAACAGCTGGAATTTTTCTCTTTTTGGCAGCCATAACCACAGGAACGGAGACAAAACCCCCTTTGGAGAAAATCACATCCGGCCGATATTTTTTCAGCAGCTGATCCGCTTCAAAAAATCCTTTTATGACGCGAAATGGGTCTGTGAAATTTTTGAAATCAAAATACCGGCGCAGTTTTCCCGTAGAAATCCCATCATAAGGGATGCCTGCCTGCTCTGCCAGTTCTTTTTCTATTCCACTGTAGGAACCGATATACCTGACATCAAAACCAGCTTCTTTCAGGCTGGGCAGCAGCGCCAGGTTGGGTGTGACATGGCCTGCGGTTCCGCCGCCGGTCAGGATAATCCGTTTCATATATGCCTCCTATGCTTGTTCTGCCAGATATTTTTTCAGCGCCTGGGCCAGCTGGTCGGGACATGATGTACTTTTATAGCCGCAGCGGATTCCTTCTAATTTAGAAATCACATCATGGATCTCCATCCCTTCTACCAATCTGCCGATTCCCTGCAGGTTGCCGTTGCATCCGCCCTGATAGAAAACACCGGATAATTTGCCGTCTGTGACGTTAAACTGAATTTCGGTGGAGCAGACGCCCTGAGTTTTGTAACGCATAAGTGGTACCTCCTGAATATTTTATAAATATGTCATGTCTGCGCGCCCTTTCATTGCGCTGATTTGTGCCGCAGACGATATCATTATAGCATAAGAAAGGCTGAGATTGTAAAAAAAAAATATTTTGTATATAATAGGCCTGAACGGCAGAAACCGGATATCATATGCGGAATGAAAAGAGAAAAAGGAGGAACAGCAGATGATAGGCATTATAGGAGCAATGGACGAAGAAGTCAGCAAAATAAAAGAGGCTATGACAGACGTAGAGATCCAGAAAAAAGCCGGTATGGATTTTTACAGAGGAAAGCTGCATGGAAAAGACGCTGTGGTTGTGCGGTGCGGCATTGGAAAAGTAAATGCAGCGCTGTGCGCACAGATTCTGGCAGATTTTTATCAGGTGAAGTATTTAATCAATACAGGGATCGCCGGATCGCTGAACGCTCAGATTGATATTGGAGACATTGTGCTTTCTTCTGACGCCCTTCAGCATGATATGGACGCCGCTGGATTCGGGTATCCGGCAGGGGTGATTCCCAGAATGCCGGTATCTGTATTTGAAGCGGATTCTCAGCTGATTGCGCAGGCAAAAGAAGCCTGTGAAAAAGTGAATCCGGATATCCGGGTTTTTATCGGAAGGGTAGTGAGCGGAGATCAGTTCATTTCAGATAAAGAGAAGAAAAAATGGCTGGTAGAAACCTTTCAGGGCTATTGTACAGAAATGGAAGGGGCTGCGATCGCCCAGGCAGCCTATCTGAACGGGATTCCCTTCCTTATTGTGCGGGCGATTTCTGATAAGGCTGACGACAGCGCCAATATGGATTATACAGCTTTTGAGAAAAAAGCGATTGAGCACAGCGTGAACTTAATGATGGAGCTGTGCGCAAGGCTTTAAGGAATTTTGCGGGATAAATTGTCGAACGATTTTTTGTTCTCCTGTCTTTACAAACGGGAAATGGTGAGGATATAATAGCTGTAAAAATTTGTAAATGCAGGAGGGCATTGGTATGTTAGGATTTTTAGAAGCTGGATATGGGAACATTGTGCTGGCAGTGATCTGCCTGCTGGGCATGGCGGGAACCTGGATGGCCGGACGGCGATACCGGAAACTAACGGTGCAGACAGATAACATGTCCAATACACAGAGTAAATATCTGAAACAAATCAAAAATAAATTTGAGACAAGCTATCGGGTCAATCAAGGTGTAAATAATGTGGGTCTGTTTGTGGAGAGGAATATTCAGGAGTTCCGTTTTATGGGAATCAGGCTGCAGAATTTGGGCAATATGGCGGCCGGGGCGGGGAGCCTGGCGATTGTTCTGGGCGGAGGAGCAGCGCTGCTCTGTTATCGGGGAGGAACGGCCATTCCTGTGGTCGTCACGAATCTGTCAGTCAGTATGCTGGCGGCCGGGGCTGCGCTGCTTTACTGGAAAAATGCCGATGTAAAGCAGAAAGCCCGGAATTTCTGTATACATATGCAGGACTACCTGGAAAATATTTTGTCAAACCGGCTGGCAGCCAGCGCTCCCAAAGATGGAGGCAATCAGGAAAGCTTTGCCGAGCGGCTTTGGGAGAGGGGCGGAGAAGATACTGGAAAGCCTGCCGGCGGCCAGCATGGAGTGAGCCGGCAGGAAAGCAAGGGGACAGAGGGACCGGCGCAGGAGCCAAGGGAGGCTGCTTTTGGCTCAGGATCCCACAGGGAAGAGATTGAATACCTGCGTCAGAGCCTGGACAGAATCGCTTCCGGCAGGGAACAGCAGAAAGACGGAGAGGAAGGGTGGCGGAGAAAGCCGAAATTTACTCCGGAGGAAAAAGGCCTGATTGAAGATATCCTGCGGGAATATTTTGCTTAGAAGCGATCAAGACTGTCAGTATTTTACAGCATCCTGGTTGATTATAGGCAAAAAATTGGTTATAATTGATGCATACTACGGAGTGCCCGGAAGCGTAGGGGGAAACCGCGGTACTTTCGGATAATCCTGAAAAAAATAAAGGAGATAAGATTATGCAGGGAAAAGTAAGTTTTGATTACAGCAAAACGGCGAAGTTTATTTCAGAGGAAGAAATGAGCTATATGAAAGGACTGGCTCTGGCGGCGAAGGATACGCTGCTTTCCAGAAACGGCGCGGGGAACGATTTCCTTGGCTGGATTGACCTGCCGGTTGATTATGACAAAGAGGAGTTTGCCCGTATTAAAAAAGCAGCGGCGAAAATTCAGGCGGATTCCGATGTGCTGCTGGTGATCGGCATCGGCGGTTCTTATCTGGGCGCGAGAGCCGCAATCGAATTTTTAAATCACAATTTTTATAATAATATCGCGAAAGAAGACAGGAAAACACCGGAAATTTATTTCGTCGGCAATAACATCAGCAGTACATACATCACAAATCTGTGCGATGTGCTGAAAGGAAAAGATTTCTCTGTAAATGTGATCTCCAAATCCGGCACCACAACGGAGCCGGCGATTGCATTCCGTATTTTTAAGAAGCTGCTGGTTGAAAAATACGGGAAAGAGGAAGCTGCCAAAAGGATTTATGCTACAACGGACAAAGCGAAGGGCGCGCTGAAAAAGCTGGCTGATGATGAAGGCTTTGAAACCTTTGTGGTACCGGATGATGTAGGCGGGAGATTTTCTGTACTGACCGCTGTGGGCTTACTGCCGATCGCAGTCAGCGGAGTGGATATTAACGCGCTGATGGAGGGCGCGGCTGCCGGCAGAAAACAGGCTATAGAAGCGCCTTTTGAGGAAAATGATGCGTTAAAATATGCCGCAGTCCGGAATATTCTGCTGAGAAAAGGAAAATCCATAGAAATCGTGGCGAATTATGAGCCCAGCCTTCATTATGTTTCCGAGTGGTGGAAGCAGCTGTATGGGGAGAGCGAAGGAAAGGATCAGAAAGGTATTTTCCCTGCCGCTGTAGATTTGACTACTGATCTGCATTCCATGGGACAGTTTATTCAGGATGGCTCCAGAATTATGTTTGAAACTGTGCTGGAGATTGAAAAACCTACCTGTGAGCTGGTACTGGAAGCAGAAGAGTCTGATCTGGACGGACTGAACTATCTGGCCGGAAAGACAGTAGATTTCGTGAATAAGAGCGCTATGAACGGCACGATCCTGGCGCATACGGATGGAAATGTGCCCAATCTGATGGTGCATATTGAGGAGCAGTCAGCGTATTGCCTGGGCAAGTTATTCTATTTCTTTGAATTTGCCTGCGGCGTCAGCGGCTACCTGCTGGGCGTGAATCCCTTTAATCAGCCTGGCGTGGAAAGCTATAAGAAAAATATGTTCGCGCTGTTAGGAAAACCGGGATATGAAGCAGAAAGAGAGGAGCTGCTGAAGAGACTGTAAAATGCAGAACCCGTAAACGGGCCTTGCGGCAGGACGAGGGACAGCTTTCGCTGGCATCATAACATACATCCTTGAACGGATACGAATTTGCTGCCCGCGGTCTGCGGGGGCGGGATAACTCCCGCCCCTGATACAGCTAACAACTGTTCGTTCCCGCAAAATCAGCGCTTTCATTGAGCATTAACCGAGCATTAACCGCTTCAATCTTCTTCAATTACCTGTATTTCCAGATAGTCAAATTCGATGGTTTCAATAAAGCTGTCCTGATAAAATCTGGTTTTGGCCCGCTGCTGAAATTCTTTAATATTATGATTCAGCCAGATGGGATTGCTCAGATCAAACTGACGGCATATTTCCTCCAGCCCGCGGAAGACTTTACGGGTTCGGTTTGCCTGGCTGTCGCTGTCGCAGATGACCGTGTCCTGCAGCAGATGGTTATCTTGAAAAATTTTCCCCCATAATCGAAACATAATAGGCGGCGTCCTTTCTTTCCCGGTATCCGGCACGCCGGATTCCGCTGTCTGTCAAAACGATTTCCAGGATATTATATCAGTTTTCCTCCGTTTTATAAACCCACAGTTTCCAGAGACTGTGTATACCGAGATTTCTGTCGCGTACCAGCTTGATATATTGAATTTCCATGGCGTTCAGTTCTATGGAAATTTCCTGGTCGTCTAATTGGCTCGGAGGCTGAAACCAGTTTTCGCCGTCTGCTGATACCAGAAGAAAGATGTCCGGAGAGACTTCTGGAGGCACGATCAGTGAAATATGGGCTGCTTTGATAGGCTGAGGAAGGGTTCCGATCAGTTCTATCGCGGCCTCATCCCCCTGCATAACCCATTCCAGCTCTCCCGACACATTTGCCAGTGAACTATCGTCATGAAATTCCAGCGTACAGTCGCCGCACAGGACATAGGGATTGGCCTCCATCAGATAATAAGCGCCGGTATTTGTTTCCATATCCTGCGGAAAATACTGAACCAGACGGTAATATTTATGCAGGACTTCAGGAAAGACTCTGTAGGACAGCACATAGTCGGCTTCCCGGTTTCGGATGCCTGCTTCCTGCGTATCCAGAAGGTCAGGAAAGTTCTCATAGGAAATATTGGGCATAAAATAATATTTTCCCCATGGACGGGCGTAATCGGAAAACATCAGCGCACCGGTATCCAGCGTATTATAGTACATCAAAGTGACAGGCTCTTTCTTTTCATCCAAATAGGAAGCAACCTGATATTGGCTGGATTCTTCCAGGGAGCGGTTCATTCCATCCATGTCAGGCTCCCGCATACATCCGTAGATACAGCTGCATAAAAGGAGACAGGCCCATCCTGCCGTCATAGCCGGGGCGCCGGTTTTGACCGGCAGACGGAACCGTTTCCATATCCAATCCATTCCCACACCTGCAGCGGCAAAAAAAGTAACAAGAAAAGGCGCCACTGTCAGAAAATAATAAAAATATGAAATAGAGCCCCAAAATTCCAGAGCAATGGAAAACAGAAATACGCAGGGCAGGATCAAACGTTTCGCCAGGCTTTTGGTGATGACAGGGAAAACAGTCAGAAGGCCGATTCCGCTCAGGCATAAGGTTCCCAGGATTTTATTATGCCCATAAAGTTCGATAAAATAGTGAAGTCCGTTGCGCAGATGGGACAGAAGGCCGGCGCCGGTATTGCCGGCATATCGAAGGTTAAAGAGAATATATACTTCCCAGAAATCGCTGAATGATCCGGTTGCCGCCAGGTAAATGAGGCAGGGTACCGAGCTGACTGCCATTCCTGACAGGAAAAGGACACAGCACAGCAGCCCCCGCTTCCATTCGCTTTTGCTTACCAGCAGGAAAAAGACAAACATCATCCAGGCGAACCAAAAGCCCAGCAGGGAATATTTGATCCACATAACGCATCCGGCCAGGATACCGTTTATCAGTACCGTTCGGAAAAGATGACGGTAAGGCGCGCCCTCCTCGCGGATCAGGCAGGTCAGGAAATACAGTCCTGCGGCGGTAAATGAGAGATTCAGCTCTTCAACGCTTCCTCCCAGGCTGAAAGCCTGAGAAATGGCAACCAGACATCCGATTATGGGAACACAGGCTATGGAGTACACCGGCCCGCAAAACAGCCGCAGCAATTTACAGGAATAAAAAAGGAAAATACCAAAGGAAAGCACCTCCAGCAGATATAGTCCCAGAAAGGTTTTGGAACTGATCATATTTACTGCAGCAAAAATTAAATACAGCAGCAGCCCTTTATGATCAAACAGATCGCGGTAAGGTACTTCACCCCGCAGAATTTCCCGGCCAAAGGTCATATATATGTTAACATCAGGCCATTGGTTCCATTCATATAAAAAAGAAGAATGAGAAAAAAGGGCTAATAATACAGCCGCCGTCAGGAAACAGTATAAACAGGAGACGGCATCCGGATATTGTGCTATTTTTTTTAACTTGGACATAATAACCTCTTACTTTACCATTTTGTTACAATTCACTATTATAAAGCCTAAAGATACTGGAGGCAACCATTTTATTTATGAAAGATTTACGCGAGTCTTAAACTGATATAGAAGTTGCAATCATCTTCCATTTCATCTATAATGAATCGTATGTACAGGGCCGTACATGGTTATGCTGTAACGATCCGGAGACGGGCCCGATGACTGCCCCGGAGTGTCTCATGGGCAGAACCTACTGACAAAGGAAGGATATTATGAAAAAAGAACATGCGGCGCTGGTAGACTTTCTGGACGCGGCCAAACAGTCTGTGATAGAACTGGACGCTTTGCAGAGAGATGTAAATGCTGTGGAGATAGAAGGAAAAAAATGCGAAAGAGCGCTGGCTGCGGAAAAAAAGGCAGTGGCCGACCAGGTGGCGCTGACGGTGAAAAAGCGGAAGGAGGAAATTACCGCCGCTTATGACCGGGAAATGCGCAATGAGCAGGAAAAACTGCGAAAAGCCAGAGGAAAACGGGAAAAAGCAAAAACCAGAGGAATCCGGGTGCGTATAGAAGAGGAAACTGCGGAGCTGAATGAAGAAAACCGGCAGCTGCGAACCAGGCTGGCAACGCTGTTTAAACAGAATCATCTGCCCGGTTTCTGCAATACCTCTCTTTATTATGCGCTGTTTCTGACCAGGACGCTGAAGGATTTTATGATTTTGCTGGCGGCAGTCCTGATTTGCTTCCTGGGGATTCCTCTCGGTATTTATTTTGCGCTGCCTGAGGGACAGACGCTGCATTTGGCTGTGATTTATCTGGCGGATATTATTGTATTTGTCGGCCTGTATGTGACGGTGGCCAACAGAACCAAGATTGATAATATCGGCGTTCTGCGGGAAGGACGGAAGCTGCGGATGATGATCAGCGCCAATGAGAGAAAAATGAAGGCGATCAAAAATTCCATTGAAAAAGACAGGAATGAAGACGCTTATGATCTGGAAAAATATGATGAAGAAATCCGGGAGATCGAAGAAGATCTGAGAAATATCGCCTCCCGGAAGGAAGACGCGCTGTATGTATTTGAAAATGATACCGCGCTGGAGCTGACCAGGGAGATACGGCAGAACTATCAGGATCGGATCGATGATCTGGCGGAGCGCAGGAGCCGGTATGAAGAGGAATATAAGGCGCTGTCCGGCCAGCTGAAAACAATGATCATTAATGTTACAGATGAATATGAGAGCAGAATTGGGCGGGAATTTATGACGCCGGACAAGCTGGAGGCGCTGATCCGGATTTTTGAGGAGGAAAAAGCGGACAGTCTGTCAGAAGCGCAGGAGCTGTACCGGAATAAGCTGAACTGACAGGGCCGGATCGGGACGCCGGACCGGTTATGCCGTCATATGCCCCGGAGGGCGGCAGAGGGAATCCATTTTCGCACGATCTGGAGAAAGGCTTCCATTTCCTGCCGGGTATAGGGGTGGAAATGGCGGCCGGAAAGGGTTTCGCAGTCCCGGTAAGACTGCAGGAAATAGGCTGCACAGCCAGACAGCCATTGCCCGATTTCCAGAAAATCCTCTGCCGTCTGAAATTCCCGGGCTGCCGTGGTGCGAAATTCGTAGGGGATGCCGCTGTCCCGGATGAGCCGGACGCTGAGGCGGATCTGTTCCATATCCACCTGGATTCCTGCAGCCTGGGCGTAGCGGCCGGGCGAGGTTTTAATATCCATGGCGATATAGTCCAGCAGGCGGGCAGACAGCAGCTGCCGGAGCACCTCAGGCCGGTAGCCGTTGGTATCCAGCTTGATGAGAAACCCCAGCTCCCGGATTCGCCGGATAAAAGCTTCCAGCTCCGGGTGAACCGTAGGCTCGCCGCCGGTAATGCAGACACCTTCCAGGATACCGCGGCGTTTTTGCAGAAAAGAAAACAATTCTTCTTCGGCTATGCTGCCGGTTTCTGGTTTCTGAGATGAGAAGAAGACCACATCTCCATTATGGCAGAAAGGGCAGCGGAAGTTGCAGCCGCCCAGAAAGACAGAGGCGGCGATGTGGCCGGGATAATCCAGCAGCGTTGTTTTTTGAAGACCGCAAATGATCATTGTTAAAACCATCCTTTCAATTTAGTATAACACAAGAGTGGAGAACAGGGCTATGGAGATTGAAGAAAAATATATGCGGGAGGCGATCAGGCAGGCAAAAAAGGCATACAAAATAGGAGAGGTGCCGATTGGATGCGTGATTGTATATGAAGATAAGATCATTGCCCGGGGATATAACCGGCGTAAGATTGACCGGAATACCCTGTCCCATGCTGAGCTGCAGGCAATTAAAAAAGCCAGCCGGGTGATGGGGGACTGGCGGCTGGAGGGCTGTACGATGTATGTCACACTGGAGCCCTGCCAGATGTGCTCCGGCGCGATCATACAGGCCCGGATCCCGCGGGTGGTGATCGGCTGCATGAACCCGAAGGCCGGCTGCGCGGGATCGATTTTAAATCTTTTGCAGATGCCCCAGTTTAATCATCAGGCTGAAATTGTCAGGGGCGTCCTGGAGGAGGAGTGCTCACAGCTGCTGAAGGATTTTTTCAAAGAGCTGCGCGTCCGGGTCAGGCAGGAAAAAGAAGAGAAAAAGTCGGATAATTAATTTGACAAATATCCGGGAAACAGTTATACTGTAGAAGCAAAATTGATATGAAGTTTCCGCGCAGCCGGGGAGTTAGCGGTGCCCTGTACCTGCAATCCGCTATAGCAGGGGTGATGCCTTCGCCGAGGATTTTTCATTGCAGAGCTGCCCTGTGTAAGTGGCGCTGACGTTTGGGTCTCACGCAACAGAAACCTGTGAACCGTGTCAGGTCAGGAATGGAGCAGCACTAAGCAGGGCCTTCTGTGTGCCGTGAGGGCGCCTGGGCCGAGCTAACTGCACAGGTAACGTCTGTGGTGTACATTCGAAGCGGGGCGCGCGGATTTTATAAGATCCTGTATAGGCGGGCATCCGCCGCGAAAGCGGCTGCGTCTGACGCGCAAATCCTGCTTTGCAGGTTTTTTTATTTCATAGGCAACTGCGTTCCCTATGAAACAAAAATGCTCCGCAGGATTTTTTTTTGTTTGACGATTCCACAGAAAAACCCGCCATGCCGGCGGGTTTTTCTGTGAGTTGAACATGAGTATATGTGAAAATTAGGAAACATTTAAGAATGATTTTGTATTCATCCAATGAATACAAAATGAATATATCACTTTCAACTGGGTATGTCAATAAAAAAATAGAGATTAAAAAGAAAACAGAGAGACAATCATTGGATGAATATCCCTCTGTTTTCTGGCATTATTTTTTTATGACGTCCGAAATCAGGAAAATGTCCCTGTTATAACTGCTCTTCTTCCTGCTCTCTTTCCTCCATAAATCTGTTAGAGTTGTACAATAAATGAAACTGCATGGCTTCTTTGGCGTCGGCTGCCCGCTTATCCCGGATCGCCCGGTAGATGCTGCGGTGGGAGCGGATCGTCTGTTCGTATTCCCGAGAATTGACTTCTGAGGAAAAAATCTCCACACCCATATTAATCACAGGAATCAGATTGGACATCACCGTGTTGTGGGTACAGTTGGCGATCTGAGCATGAAATTCAGCATCCTTCGCGCTGAAATCCACACGCTGTCCAGTCAGCGCCTCTACCTCCAGCAAAATCTGCTTTAGCTTCTCCAGATCCTCTTCTGTGGCGTTCTGGGCGGCGAGGGCGGCCACAGACGGTTCAATAATATAACGGATCTGCAGCAGATCCCGGGTCAGCTGGGTTCGGTCGTTGATCATCGCGAATCCCAGAGGGTCATCGGATACTCCTTTTTTTTCGGAGACAAAGGTGCCCGCGCCCTGCCGGATGGTTACGATATTCCGGGATACCAGCACTCTCAGAGCCTCTCGCACCGTATTCCGGCTGACGCCCAGCAGTTCGGAAAATTCATACTCGTTGGGCAGTTTATCTCCCGGCTGATAATTTTCTTCCTGAATAAAGGTAATAATATTTTTCGCGGCCTGTTCGCCTAATGTATGTCGTTCCTTGCGCGGCATAATGGTGTCACCTCCGGGGTTAAGCTGTTATCCACAATTATATATAGTTTTCCGGAGAATCACAAGGTTCTTTTTGATTTCTTTTTGTTTTACTTGCCCGTTTATGAGGGATATATTATAATAAAAAAGAATCCTGCGGCGCGGGATTTGCTGCCTGCGGCGGACGGTTGCAGACCGGAGACAGGCCGGCGGGCGTCATGTGAAAAGGAGGGAGCGCAATATGGTAAGAATAGGTATGCTGACCAGCGGCGGAGACTGTCAGAGCCTGAACGCCACAATGCGGGGTGTGGCAAAAGCCTTGTACAGATTGTATGATGACATACAGATCATCGGTTTTGAAGACGGGTATAAGGGACTGATGTATTCCGATTACCGGATTATGGAGCCCAGAGATTTTTCCGGCATCCTGACAGAGGGAGGCACGATCCTGGGGACATCCAGGCAGCCCTTCAAGCTGATGACAGAGCCGGATGAAAACGGCCTGGATAAAGTGGAGCTGATGAAACAGACTTATAAGAAGCTGAAGCTGGAATGCCTGGTGGTGCTGGGCGGAAACGGAAGCCAGAAAACAGCCAACCTTCTGAGCGAAGAAGGGCTGAATGTGATCGGCCTGCCCAAAACCATTGACAATGACCTTTGGGGTACTGATATGACCTTTGGCTTCCAGAGCGCCATGAATATCGCAACCAACGCCATCGACTGCATCCACACAACAGCTGCTTCCCATGGCCGTGTATTTATCATTGAAGTGATGGGACATAAGGTTGGATGGCTGACTCTTCAGGCCGGTATCGCCGGGGGAGCGGATGTGATTCTGATTCCGGAGATTCCTTATGATATCAAGAAAGTGGCGGAAGCGGTAAAGCGGAGAAATAAAGTAGGCAAACGCTTTACCATTATCGCAGTAGCAGAGGGCGCGATCTCCAAGGAGGACGCGGCGCTCTCCAAGAAGGAACTGAAGAAAAAACAGGAGAAGAAGACCTATCCTTCCGTTTCCTATGAGATCGCGGCCAAACTGGAAGAACTGACCGGGATAGAGACCCGTGTGACGATCCCAGGCCACATGCAAAGAGGCGGCGGCCCCTGCGCGTATGACAGAGTGCTCTCTTCCCGTCTGGGAACCCGGGCAGCTCAGATGGTCTATAACGGCGAGTATGGCAATCTGGTGGTGATCCGGAACAATGAAATTACGAAAATTCCGTTAAAAGAAACGGCAGGAAAGTTAAAAACAGTAAATCCCAAGGATTCTATGGTGGAAGAAGCAAAGCTGCTGGGAATTACATTTGGAGATTAGGAGCGGCATATTATGTCTTATACAGCCCTGTACCGAAAATGGCGCCCGGATTCATTTGATGATGTAAAGGGACAAGACCATATTGTGACAGCATTGAAAAATCAGATCCGGAGCGGGCGGATCGGTCATGCCTATCTGTTCTGCGGCACCCGCGGTACCGGCAAGACGACAGTGGCGAAGATTTTTGCCCGGGCGGTAAACTGTGAGCACCCCCGGGACGGCAGTCCCTGCAATGAATGCGCCCGGTGCAGGGCGATTCAGGCAGGCGCCGCTGTGAATGTAGTAGAAATCGATGCGGCTTCTAATAATGGAGTGGATAATATTCGGGAGATCCGTGACGAAGTACGGTATTCACCGGCAGATGGCAAATACCGCGTCTATATTATAGACGAGGTTCATATGCTGTCTACGGGAGCCTTTAACGCCCTGCTGAAAACATTGGAAGAGCCTCCTTCTTATGTGATTTTTATTCTGGCGACCACAGAGGTTCATAAAATTCCGGTAACGGTGCTGTCCCGGTGCCAGCGCTATGATTTCCGCCGGATTTCCAATGAGACGATCGAAGGCAGGCTGCGCCAGCTGACGGATGGCGAGCAGGTTCCGTGTGAGGATAAAGCGCTGGCTTATATCGCGAAAAAGGCTGACGGCTCCATGCGTGACGCTATCAGCATTCTGGATCAGTGCATGGCTTTTTATTATGGGGAACCTCTGACCTATGAAAAAACGCTGGATGTACTGGGGGCGGTGGATCATACCCTTTTCCAGAAGCTGACTGACGCTGTGCTTCGGAGGGATATCTCTGCGTGCATTTATATGATTGACGAGATCGTAGCCCAGGGACGGGAGCTGGGCCAGCTGGTGACAGATCTGATCTGGTATCTGCGGAACCTGATGCTGCTGAAGGCCTCTGATTTAGACGCCGATACGCTGGAGATGCCGCCGGAAGAGATCGAAGAGCTGGCAGGGCTGGCAGTGCGCACAGACACGCCGTCCATTATGCGGTATATCCGGGCTTTTTCCGATCTATCCAGTCAGATGCGGTATGCGGCGGACAAGCGGGTATTGCTGGAGATGGCGGTAATCCGGCTGTGTACGCCCTCCCTGGATCAGAGCTGGGAAGGGCTGCTGGCGCGGCTGGAAGCGCTGGAAAAGCTGGTTCAGACTGGCGAAGGGGTGATTGCGGCAGATAGCCGGACCCGCCGGGAGGAGGGCGGAAGTCTCTCAGGAGAAAAGGAACAGAGCGATTCAGGCCGGCAGGGCGAAGACGGGAAAGGCGCTTCGGACAGCCGGGAGCAGAGTGTGGTACATGTGGCGGCAGATCAGAAGAAGGTGCTGGATATGCTGACGGAAGCATGGCCGGAGATTACAGCCAGCCTGAAGGCTGCGGCCAAGGCCGCGCTGAAAAACACATACATTAAGATGACCGGAGATGGCTGCGTGGATATTGTATTCGGCCGCCCGGAGGACTTCCTGGTAGGGAACCGTCCGGCGGTGATGGAGCTGGTGGGCCAGACCGTACAGAACCGTTTCGGCATCCGGCCTGTATTCCGGGGAAGACTGGAGAATCCAGGAGAGACCAGAGACTCCACCCATTATGTGACGGATGAAGAAGTGCAGAGCGTTTTCAATATAGAAATTATCAGTGAGTAAACAACAGAAATGTAAATTTAAAAAATAGCTTTCCAACTTTGTTTTGACGGAACAGCGAGTGTATCAGAAAGGAGAAAAAATGGCAAAACGAGGAGGCTTCCCGGGCGGTATGCCGGGAAATATGGGAAATTTAATGAAACAGGCCCAGAAGATGCAGCGCCAGATGGAGGAGACTGCGAAGGAGCTGGAAGAGAAAATTTATACAGCCAGCGCAGGCGGCGGCGCGGTGGAGGTTGCCGTATCCGGTAAAAAGGAAATCGTATCAGTAAAGCTGTCTGAGGAAGTGGTGGATCCTGATGATATCGAGATGCTTCAGGATTTAATTATGGCTGCTGCCAATGAGGCATACCGGGCGATGGAAGAGGATGCATCCCAGAAAATGGGCAAAATTACCGGCGGCCTGGGCGGCGGTTTCCCGTTTTAAGGCGGAAGGGGATGCGATGGATTACTACAGCAAACAAATATCCAATTTGATAGAGGAATTGTCAAAATTGCCGGGTGTGGGCAGTAAATCTGCCCAGCGTCTGGCTTTTTATATCATTAATATGCCTATGGACGGGGTAGCTCATCTGTCAGAGGCCATCCTGTCCGCCAGAAAAAATGTTCGCTATTGCAAAGAATGCTGCACGCTGACAGACCAGGAAATCTGCCCGATCTGCAGCAGCGCCAAAAGAGATCACAGAACCATCATGGTAGTGGAAAATCCCCGAGATCTGGCGGCTTATGAGAAAACAGGGAAATATGACGGCGTTTATCACGTCCTTCACGGGGCGATTTCCCCGGCGCTGGGCATAGGCCCTAATGATATCCGGCTGAAAGAGCTGATGACCCGGCTGCAGGGCGATGTAAAAGAGCTGATTATTGCCACCAATTCCAGCCTGGAAGGGGAGACGACAGCTATGTATATCAGTAAGCTGGTGAAGCCTACCGGAATCAAAGTGACCAGGATCGCCAGCGGTGTTCCGGTGGGCGGAGATCTGGAATATATCGATGAAGTGACCTTGCTGCGGGCGCTGGAGGGCAGGACAGAACTGTAACGGGAGCATGTTTGACTCTTTGGCGGGAAAACATACGCTCTCTGCCGGATTCAAACGTCCTGCCGGGATCGCGCTGCGGCAGAGAGCGGCAAATCAGCACCAGCACCAGCGTCAGCGCCGGGGGGTGATCTCCCGGCTGGTATCCGCTGAATGAAGATGTGCAAATATTCGTGAAAAAATATATTATTTAAAGAATATATACTGATTATCCGATAAATAAAATAAAAAATCTAAAAAAATTTTAAAAATGTATTGACAATATATATATCCTATGCTATGATAAGGACAACAAATCAATCAGAGCTGACGAGAAAGGCATTGGTTGATAATCTGAAAAGATTGGTGGTGATTCCAGTGGACACAGTTTCAGAATCTATGGAAATTCAATTTCATCTTTTCAGGAAGGCGGAGCTTCTGCAGGAATTGCCTTCAGAAAACATTTGAACGAACGTAAGAATCCGAATTTGAAATAATAGAATAGAATCGGAGCGACAAAACGGATCAGATGTGGAAAACCTTCGGAAACAGAGTGAAGTTGAGATGGAATCCATGGAACTCAGGCAGAGAGAATGCCGTGTGTGAAGAAACCGGCAGAAGAGAGCGGATGATAAGATCATAAAGATCAATGAGATTTTAGTGAAATTAACATCTGTGGAGATTCGGGAAAAGACAGAAGAGAAATGTCTTGGAACGAAATAAATACGGAAAAACCAGTTTTGCCGTTATAGAATCTTTTGGGACATGTATTATGAATTGATTATACGAAATTGAATATAGATGAAACTATATAAACAGTATAATTAAAAGACATCATCCAAGCGAAAAAGGACGTCGATATAGTAGATTAACCAGTAAGATTACATAACGAAGGCTGCAGAAGCTCCAATCCACATATCATACCCTCCGATGGTGAAAAAGTAAAAAATAAGAGAGTATAATCAAAATAAAAAATTTAATAATGATGACATTAAGATAGGGCTATTTAACAGGAAAGGGTTTTCTGTTAAATAGTCCTTTTTTATGAAATTAGAAAAGTCCCCTGCTTACTGCCGGCAGAATTTATAGGATATATGTAAGTGGTTGGAAATTTTCCCAGTTGCTTTGACAAGACCATACAGCTATGCTACACTTAACAATAAGAATGCCGGCTGCCTGACGGGCCGGAATGACTGAGGTGATATAGTTGGACAAATTTGAGTATAATCTTAAAATAGATAAATTGAAACGGCTGGTGGAGAAACGGGATTTTAATACAGCCGCCCTGCTGGCGGATACCATTGATTGGAGGCATGTGAAAAACAGCCGTCTGTTATCCGTGGTATCTATGGTTTATGAAAAAAACCGCCGCTATAAGGACGCCAAGGATATCCTGATGATCTGTTACGAAAGGACAGCGGGAGGCAGGCGGCTGATCTATAAGCTGACGGAGCTTTCTGCGAAAGAAGGAAATTTTGAAGACGCAGAGCTGTTTTATAAAGAATATGAAGAAATTGCGCCGGGGGATCCGGGCCTTCTGATTCTGCGGTATGAGATTCTGGCAGAGCAGGGCGCGCCGGTAGGGGAGCGGATCCGGGTGCTGGAAAAATATCAGGAACAGGAGTTTGACGAACGGTGGGCTTATGAGCTGGCACGTCTGTATCAGAAAGCAGGGCGTCAGGAGGACTGCGTTCGTCTGTGCGATGACATTATTCTCTGGTTCAGCGTGGGCACCTATGTGGAAAAGGCAGCTGCACTGAAGGCCTGCTATGAGCCCCTTACGCCGGATCAGGAAGAAAAGGTGCAGAACCAGGAAAAATACAAGGCATATGTCCGCCAGGTGGCGGAGGAGTGTGAGATACAGGCGGAAAAGAAAATTGAGGAGGCCAGAGAGGCAGCGGCCGGGGAAGCAGTTCCAGACAGGAAGGAGGACGCGGCTGATGCTGTCCATGAGAACCAGTTGGATGAAGATATCATCCTGCTGGATGAAGAAGATCGGGAGGCGGCCGGGATGGCAGAGGCGGACGGCTGCAATGCAGCGGACGCGGCGGAGCCAGACAGCGGCGATCCAGGGAGCGCGGCAGAGACAGACGGCGGCGCGGCAGACACAGCAGAGACGGACGGCAGCACTGCGGCGGGCGCCGGCAGGCTGAAGAAGAAAATCATGCGGTTAGAAGACATCGGGAAAGGGAATGAAGGGCAGACCAAAAAAAGTGTGGAGCCGGAAAATGAACCAATGGAAGGAGCAGATGGGGAAGCCGAAGAAGCAGACAGCTGGAAAACCGGAACCGCTGCCGCATGGGTGAAAGAAGCCGTTAAGGAAGCTGGAACGGCAGACAGGCAGCCGGAAGAAACCGGCATGAAAGCAGAAACCGCAGCGGTGCAGGCCGGGGCAGGCAAAGAGGAGGAAAACATAGCGGGGGATGCACAGACAGCAGAGGAAGAGAGACAGCAAAAATACTGGGAGAAGATGGAGGAAAATATGAGCAATCAGTGGGAAAGTGAAGTCGAAAAAGTAATTTCTAATTTTAACAGGGAAAATGAGGAGAGCGCAGAAAACCAGGAAAACAAAGAGGAATCTACGGTCATTCCCGGACTGCTGTATGTATCGGCGCCCAAACGGGAGGAGGGCATGGAATATGCTACTGAAGCGATCCGGGAACTGCATAAAATAAAAGGAGAAAAGGGGAACAAGGTAGCCCGGATTACAGGGAGTAAGCTGAACCTTTTGGGATTGGAAGCGTCTCTGGAAAAGCTGAATGGAGCGGATCTGGTTATTGTAGAAGCGGCCTCTCTTTCTGATGCTACACTGGCGGAAATTCTGCGGGAAACACAGAAAAAACCGATGCAGGCCATTATTGTTTTTGTCGATACGGCGGAGCAGATTGAACGGCTGGATCAGCGGGCCGGAGCGATTATGGTTGACGTGCTGTATCAGATCGAGCAGGAAGAACGGGCTAAGAAGGAAGCCCGCAAGATTCAGATCAGGCCGGTTAAAATGCCGGAAAAATCTCTGGTAGAGGCGAAATTTGCGATGGCAGAGCAGATGGCGGCTGCCAAGGCGCCGGAAAAAGAACCTGAGCGGGAGCCGGAAATGGATCTGCTGGATCTGGACAGCCAGATCCCTGACCCTGTCGTAAGGCCGGTGCAGCCGGTGATTCAGCCGTCAGTACACCGGCGGCCTGAGGATCAGCCGGGCACATGGGAGACGCCGGCAGCCAGCTTTTCGAATATTGATACAGAAAAACTGAAGGAAAATCTGGTCTCCGTGGCAGAAACCATGATGTATCAGCGGGAGGAGCCTGCGCCCCAAAAGGAAAGCGGAAGGGAATCCCGGCCAACCAGACGGGGAGAACAGCAGAAAACCGGGGAGCTGTCAGCGCCGGCTTTTGTGGCAAAGATCAAAGAATATGCCGAGGAGCTGGACTGTGTGATTGAAGACATTGCCGGGCTGGCAATTTATGCGCTGGCAGATAAGTATACGGAGGACGGCGTGCCGCTGACTGAGGAGCTGGCGAAGCAGGTGACAGAGAACGCGGTAGTCCGGGCTGATAAAAAGGGGCTGGGAAGCCTGTTTAAATCCAAATATGACAAAGAAGGCCGGCTGATCCTGAAGGAATCCCATTTTAAGATGTAAGAAAACAAGAAGGGAAATTCCGGCGAGGCTGCCCGGGCAGCAATGAAAGGAAAGGGGAAAAGGTGTGCTGGATATTAAGATGATAGCGCTGGATCTGGACGGTACGCTGCTGCAAAGCAACAAAACGGTATCAGATAAAACAGTGAGGGTATTGCGCCGGGCAGCGGAAAAGGAAATCCATATCGTCCTGGCCACAGGAAGAACCGTGTGGGGCATACAGCCGCTGCTGAAAACGCTGGGATGCGTTCGCTACGCGGTAATGGCCAACGGGGCCATCGTCAGGGATCTTCAGACTGGCGAGGTGATCAGCGAACATTTGCTGTCAGCGGAAAAAGCGGTGGCTCTGTACGATTATGTCCGTCCGCTGGACGTAATGTTTGATTTTTTCGCAGACGGAGTTGGATACACAGATAAATCTTTTTATTCATATATAGAACGGGTTCCGGCAGATCAGGCGACTCGTCAGATGCTGATCGATTCCAGAAAACCGATTGCCAGCGTCAGGGATTATCTGACGCAGTCGGGAGAGGGAGTGGAGAAGGTGAACCTTCTGTTTGCCGACATGGAGACGAGGAAAAGGATCTGGCGGGAACTGCAGGAAGAGGGGGATTTGGTGGTGACATCCTCGCTGGCGGTAAATCTGGAGCTGAATGACCGGGCCGCCACAAAGGGAAATGGCCTGGCGGGGCTGTGCCATTATCTGGGAGTCCCCATGAGCCAGGTTATGGCTTTCGGCGACAGCTACAATGATATTAATATGATCAAAACCGCCGGTATCGGCGTAGCGATGGGAAATGCGGGGGAAGAGGTAAAGGCGGCGGCGGATGTGATTGCTCTGAGCAATGATGAAGACGGCGTAGCGGATATGGTAATGCGGAAATTAAAGATTATGGAAAGAGAAGCGTAAGATTATGAACATCCTGTTAATTTTTTCCTTGTTAATCCTGACTGGGTCAGCATTTAGCGGATATCGCCGGGGCTTTTTTCGCACCGCGATTACAATGACATCGTTTATTATCGCTATGGTAATTGCTTCTGCAATTAATCCGGCGGTGACTTCTTATGTAAAAGAACATACCAGGATAGAGACAACGATCCGGGATACGCTCTCCGGCTTTCTGGAAGGAGAAGGGGAAGAGGCGCTGGAGGAAAAATATTTTTCGGATTTTAATGAAGGATTAGGACTGCCGGAAGCCTGGGAAAAGGCGCTGGAGGGGCTGCCGGCAGAGGCGCTGGATCAGCTGGGGATAGAGGAGCTGGCTGATTACTATATTGCCCGTTATACGGATATGGCAGTACAGGCTCTGTCTTATGTCATTTCCGTGACGATTGCGTATTTGCTGATACGGATCGGGATGGGGATTGCAGATATGGTGGGCCATCTTCCGATACTGTCCGGGCTAAACCGGCTGGCTGGGCTGCTGCTGGGATTGGTCAGGGGAATCGTGATTTTGTGGCTGGCCGGTCTGGTGATCGCCCTCTGCTCCGGGTATGAGTGGACGGTTCCTGTGCTGGAAATGATCCGGGATAGTGAACTGCTTACATTCTTATATAGAAATAACCTGCTGGCCAGGCTGATCCTGCCGGTTGCATCGGCCGTTTTTTCGCATTAAAGATAACGAAGCGAAACCGCTGCACTGTTACAGTTTTATCAAAAAAATATAAAATAGTGGTTGACAAACTGGAGCAATAGTGATAAACTTGCATTCGCTGACAGAGAGAGGCGGTTGAACAGATAGAAAAACAGCAGAAATCTGAAAGAAAAGAAAAAACTGTTGACATCCGGCGGCAGATATGGTAACATATAGAAGTTGTCGCTGATGACGGCAGCAGCACCT
>CALWQE010000149.1 GCA_944383605.1 uncultured Lachnospiraceae bacterium | reverse complement strand
CCTGCCGCTTTTGCAGGCCGTGATGATGCAGGCCGGCCATGATCCCCATTCCGTTTCCGGTGAAGTAAAAAAAGAATCCTGCGGCCCGGCGTCTGTTGCGCCGGGGCCGCAGGGGATCTGTGTTATTATTTGCCGAAATATCTGTCTAACAGGCCCTTGAATGCTCTGCCGTGACGAGCCTCGTCTCTTGCCATCTCATGAACGGTGTCATGGATTGCATCCAGGCCCAGCTCCTTTGCTCTCTTCGCCAGGTCAGTCTTGCCTGCGGTAGCGCCGTTTTCAGCCTCTACTCTCATCTCCAGGTTCTTCTTTGTGCTGTCGGTTACGACTTCGCCTAACAGCTCAGCAAATTTTGCTGCGTGCTCAGCCTCTTCATAAGCTGCCTTCTCCCAGTACAGGCCGATCTCAGGATAGCCTTCTCTGTGGGCAACTCTTGCCATAGCCAGATACATACCAACCTCAGAGCACTCGCCTTCGAAGTTTGCTCTTAAATCAGCCAGGATGTCTTCTCTTACGCCCTGTGCTACGCCTACTACATGCTCGGAAGCCCATGTCATTTCACCGCTCTGCTCGATGAATTTCTCACGGGGAGCCTTGCAGATAGGACATACTTCAGGAGCCTCGGTGCCTTCGTAAACATAGCCGCATACGGAACATACAAATTTTTTCATGTTGTTTTCTCCTTTTTATTTTCATTTTTAATATTAGTAATTGTTACTGATTTGAATTTACCATAATCGGGTCATTCTGTCAAGAGATTTGTGACATTTTTTTATTTTTTTCTTCCGGGCTGTCCGGCATGGATGTTTGTCTGTTCTGATCCATGCATCTGGGGCACAGGCCATAGAAAAAAGTTTGATGGCCGTGAATCTGCCCCTGATAGAAGCTGTTGGCCAGTCCGTCCAGGCTGCCGATGGGATCCATCGGAATATCTTCCACACAGCCGCATTCGGTACACATAAAATGGTAGTGGGGACGGGTATCTGCGTCAAACCGATCCGCGCCGTCGATACATGTGATTTTTGTGATTTCCCCCAGGGATGCCAGGAGGGACAGGTTGCGGTAGACAGTTCCCAGGCTGATATTGGGGTACTGCCTGCGGATTTCCATATAGACAGTATCGGCAGTCGGATGGTCATGTCGGGTTTGCAGAAATTCTTTGATAGATTCTCTCTGCCGGCTGTACTTCAGCATAGCGCACCTCCTTTTGATAATAATAATCATTCCTGATATCAAAGTTATAACAGAAACGAAATAAAATGTCAATGATCTGCCGGGTATTTATTTTTGACAATGTTCATAATATTCATGAATTATTCATCATTCCGGATATTGAAGGGAAGGAGAACAGGAAGTATAATAAATAATAATGAAAATTTTCTTACAATAGCGATGAAGAGGTGGGCATGAGCGCGTTTGTAGAGTTAAAAAATGTGACAAAAGTGTATCAGATGGGCGAGGTAAAAATCAATGCAGCGGCAGGAATTAATTTTTCTGTGGAAAAAGGAGAGTTTGCCGTGATCGTGGGGCCCAGCGGCGCCGGAAAGACAACGGTGCTGAATATTTTGGGAGGAATGGATACCGCCACCTCCGGTCAGGTTCTGGTGGATGGGGTGGATATCGCCGGGTTCAGCGGAAAGAAGCTGATCCGGTACCGGAGGGAAGATATCGGGTTTGTCTTCCAGTTTTATAACCTGGTTCCCAACCTGACCGCTTTGGAAAATGTGGAGCTGGCGCTGCAGATCTGTAAGGATCCGCTGGATGCCGCCCAGGTGCTGAGAGAGGTGGGGCTGGAGGAACGGGCGTCCAATTTTCCGTCTCAGCTGTCCGGCGGAGAGCAGCAGCGTGTGTCCATTGCCAGAGCGCTGGCGAAAAATCCCAAACTGCTGCTGTGCGATGAGCCTACAGGCGCCCTGGATTATCAGACGGGTAAGGCGATCCTGAAGCTGCTTCAGGATACCTGCCGGGAAAAAGGCGTGACTGTGATTGTCATTACCCATAATTCTGCCATCGCTCCCATGGCGGATCGGGTGATTGAGATTAAAAACGGCGTTGTGGAGCATATCCGTATCAATGAACATCCGGCGGATGTGGCAACCATAGAGTGGTAACAGAGGAAAGGCAGAGCAAAGTATGAAACAGGCGCAGAGAAAGGATTTTTTTCGGGAAATTAAAAAAAGCTTTAACCGGTATCTGTCGATTCTGTTTATTGTGGCGCTGGGAGTAGCTTTTTATGCGGGCATCCGGTCAGCGGAGCCGGATATGCAGCTGTCGGCTGACGCTTATTATGACCAGACCAGGCTGATGGATATTCGGGTCATGGGTACGCTGGGGATGAGCGGGGACGATGTGGAGGCGATCCTGGAGATTGAAGGCGTGACAGAGGCCGAGGGAGGTTATTCGGCAGACTTTCTGACCACATCGGCAGAGCAGGTGGTTTACACGGTGAATGTATTTTCCCTCTGCGAAAATATGAACCAGATGACGGTGCTGGAGGGCAGGCTTCCGGAAACCGGCGGGGAATGCTTTGTGGACCGGGCGCTGCTGGAGCAGATGGATCTGTCGGTAGGGGACAGCCTTACCCTGGAATCAGGGACAGAGGACGATCTGGAGGACACGCTGCGCAGAGATACCTATACGATCGTGGGCAGCGGAACCTATTCCTGGTATCTGAATCTGGACCGGGGGACGACTGCCATCGGCGATGGCGATCTGGATGGCTTCGCAGCGGTGCTGCCGGAGGATTTTGATCAGGAATATTATTCTGTGGTTTATGCCAGGGCCGGGGAGCTGGAAGGGATGAACTGCTATTCTGACGCCTATGAGGACATGGCGGAGGCGATTACAGAACGGATTGAGGAGATTGCCGATGGGCAGTGTGAGATTCATTTCGCAAAGATAAAGGAGGAAGCTGAGGAAGAAATCCGGGACGGCGAACAGGAGCTGGCGGATGCCAAACAGGAGGCGCAGGAGGAGCTGGATGAAGCTGCCCGGGAGCTGGCGGACGGGGAGAAGGAGCTGGAAGAAGGCCGCCAGGAGCTGCTGGATGCGGAGGCAGAGCTGGCAGACGGCAAACAGGAGATTGCAGACGGCTGGCAGCAGCTGGCGGAGGCAAAGGAGGAACTGACAGAAAAGGAGCAGGAGCTGGCGGATGCCAAAGCCAAGCTGCCGGAGTCCCGCCAGGAGCTGGAGGACGCGAAAAAAGAGATTGAACAGGGCCGGCTGGACTTCGCCGGAGCAGTAGCCCAGTGGGAAGAAGCGGAGGAAGAACTGAATGCGGGCTGGCAGGCTTATTACAGCGGCGAGGCCCAGCTGGAGGAAGGCGAGGCGCAGCTGGAGGAGCAGGAGGCTCAGCTGGCAGAGGCGGAAAGCCAGCTGGCCCAGCAGGAGAGCCAGCTGGCGGCGTCCGAGGCCCAGCTGGATGAGACAGACGCTCTGCTGAATGAGCAGGAAGCAGCGCTGCAGCAGCAGATGGATCAGCTGGCGGCTGTGGGAATAGACCCGGAGACAGTGCCGGAGATCCAGGAGGCAAAAGCGCAGCTGGAAGCCGGGCGGGCCCAGGCTGAGGCCGGGAGAACCCAGCTGGAAGCGGGGAAGAGCCAGATCGCCGCTTACCGCCAGCAGCTGGAAGCCGGCAGGCAGCAGCTGGAGGTGGGCCGTCAGGAGATCGAAGCCAATAAGGAGCTGCTGGCAGATTCTCTGGAGCAGCTGGAGAGCGGCCAGGAGCAGCTGGACGCTTCCTGGACTGCTATCGGCGTGGCGGCCTGGACGCTGGAGCATGGGGAGCAGGAAATCGCCGATGGGGAGCAGGCGCTGGCTGATGCAGAACAGCAGATCGCCGATGGAGAGCAGCAGATCGCCGATGGTTGGGCAGAGATTGAGAAAAATGAACAGGAGCTGGCAGACGCGGAGGCGGCGATCCCGGAAGCAGAGCAGGAGATCGCCGATGGCTGGGCCGAACTGGCCGATGGAGAAAAAGAGCTGGAAGAGGGCCGTCAGGAATATGAGGATGGCAAGCGGGAGGCAGAGGAAGAAATCGCCGATGCAGAGCAGGAACTGGCTGACGCCAGGGCTGAGCTGAACGACCTGGAAATGCCGGAATGGTATGTGCTGGATCGAAATTCCATTCAGTCCTATGTGGAATATGGAATGGATTCGGAGAGAATCGGCGCCATTGGAAAGGTTTTTCCCGCCATCTTCTTCCTGGTGGCAGCGCTGGTCAGCCTGACTACCATGACCAGGATGGTAGAGGAGGAACGAACCCTGATCGGGACGATGAAGGCCCTGGGCTACGGCAAGGGAGCTATTGCTTCCAAGTATCTGCTGTATGCTCTGTCTGCCAGCCTGCTGGGCAGCCTGCTGGGCGTGGCAGTCGGCAGCCAGGTGCTGCCCTGGGTGATTATGACCGCTTACGGAATGCTGTATGACAATCTCCGGGTGATGATGACGCCGGTAAATGTTCCCATGTCTTTGCTGGCCACCGGGATCGCAGTGGCATGTACAGCCGCAGCCGCTCTGGGCTCCTGCTATAACGAGCTGCGTTCCACGCCGGCCCAGCTGATGCGCCCTGCCGCGCCGCCGAAGGGAAAACGGGTGGCGCTGGAGTACCTGCCTTTTATCTGGAGACGGCTGTCCTTTACGACCAAATCCACGATCCGGAATCTGTTCCGGTATAAGAAACGGTTCCTGATGACCATTTTCGGTATCGGCGCCTGCATGGCGCTGCTGATGGTAGGCTTTGGCCTGCGGGATTCTATCCAGGAAATTGTGGATAACCAGTACCAGACGCTGTGGATTTATGACGCCGCGCTGACGGTGGATGAGGAAAAAACGCTGGCAGAGCAGGAGGCAGACCGGCAGGGGCTGCTGGATGGCCATCCGGAGATTACAGACTCCCTTCTGGCGCGGACAGAGGCAGTGGATGTGGGCCGGGCGGATACAGAGAAAAGCGCCTACATATTTGTTCCTCAGACGGAGGAAAATCTGGATCAGTTTGTGGTGCTGCGGGATCGGGTCACAGGAGAGACATACAGCCTGGATGACCGGGGCGTGATAATTTCTGAGAAGCTGTCAAAGCTGCTGGACGTACAGATCGGTGATGAAATTGATCTGAAGGACGGCGAAACCGAGCGCTATACCGTAACGGTGACAGATATATCGGAAAATTATATGTACCATTATGTATATATGACAGCCAGCCTGTATGAAAGCCTGTATGGGGAGGCGCCGGCTTTTAACCAGCTTTACCTGAATATCCCGGGTATGACAGAGGAAGAAGAGAGCGCCTTCACAGAAGAGCTGCTGAAAAATGAGATTGTGGAATCGGTGCAGTTTTCCAGTGACCTGCAGCACACGGTGCAGGATATGATGCACAGCCTGGATATGGTGATATGGGTGCTGATTATTTCCGCCGGGCTGCTGGCCTATGTGGTGCTGTACAACCTGAACAATATTAATATTACCGAGAGGCGGCGGGAGCTGGCGACCCTGAAGGTGCTGGGCTTTTATGACGGCGAGGTAGCCGCCTATGTATACCGGGAAAATGTTTATCTGACGGCGCTGGGCATCGCCTGCGGCGTGGTGATGGGCATCTTCCTCCACCGTTATGTGATCCTGGCCTGTGAGATTGATATGATGATGTTTGGGCGTGAGATCCGGCCTCTCAGCTACCTGTACAGTATTCTGATCACGATCCTGTTTGCAGTATTCGTAAATCTGACCATGTTTTACCGGCTGCGCAAGATTGATATGGTAGAATCATTAAAGAGTGTGGAATAAAGGAAAAATCGCCGGTGAGCGTTCAGATGCTCACCGGCGATTTTTCTGATATCATTGGCCAGAGAGGCTGTCTCAGTCTTTTTTCAGATATACGAACCAGTATACCAGCCCTACCAGCAGTGCGCCGCCGACGATGTTGCCCAGGGTGACGGGGATGAGGTTGTTGACCAGGAAGGATCCCCAGGTCAGTTTGCTGACGTCTGCGGTGGCCAGAGCCAGATATTCCGGATTGCCCATGGCGAACAGGCCTGCAGGACAGTAAAACATATTGGCGATGCTGTGCTCAAACCCGCATACAACAAAAAGCATGATGGGGTAAAACAATGCGATGATCTTTCCTGCCGCGCTCTTGGAGGCGAAAGCCAGCCAGACTGCCAGGCAGACAAGGAAGTTGCAGAACATGCCTTTCAGGAAAGCGTCGCCGAAGGACATGGATACTTTGGACACGGCAGTGTTGATCGTAGCGGCAGCCAGCTGGCCGTCATAGAGGCTGAGCTGATGGCTGGCGGATACACCCCATGCCACAAATACGCCGCCGACGAAATTGCCCAGGTATACGATGATCCAGTTTTTCAGCATCCCGGTAATCGGGATCTCCTTTTCCAGAACCGGGATGAGCATCAGGCAGTTTCCGGTAAACAGCTCGCTTCCCGCCAGGATAACCAGTGTCAGTCCGGCGGGGAAAACACAGGCGTTAACCAGCCTGCCGGCGGAGCCGGCCAGGGTATTGGACGCGGTGGAAGCGCCCGCTCCCGCGACGGCGATAAACATTCCGGCCATAATAGCCAGTACAAACATACGGGAAATTTTCATCGTTGCTTTTCCCTTGCCGATTGCGATATAGTTTTTTGCGATTTCTGCCGGTGAATTCATAAGACTTTTCCCCCTTTTATGCGATATTTTTTGACATTACAATTATTATAAACAGTTTAGCCTGAAAACAGAAGGGTGAAACTGCATAAAGATTAAGTAAGATTTATGAAATTATAGTCAATTTCATGCCGCTCCAGAATTTCCTTTTCTCTGCTGTGACAGGTAAAAAGCAGGATCTGTCCCTGATAATGGCGGTTCAGCCACAGCAGCGTCTGCTCCAGCCGTTCGTCGTCATAGAGGGCGAAGCTGTCGTCCAGTACCAGCGGGACAGACTGGTCGGGCCAAAAGCAGGAAATCAGCCCCAGGCGCAAAGACAGATAGACCTGCTCCACAGTGCCACGGCTCAGGGAATGGAGCGGCAGGTGCCGGCTGTGATACTGAATATAGGTATTCAGGTTATCATCCGTGGACATGCTGGTATAAGCCCCTCCTGTCAGGCTGGATAAGATAGCGGAGCATTCTCTGTTCAGGCGGGGGACGAAGGTGGTGTGATATTCTTCTGCAATGGACTGTATGGCGGAAATCGCCATTTCTGCCGCCTGGATTTCTTTCTGTACCGCTTCATTCTGCCGCTGTCCGGCCTGAATGGCTTCCAGCCGCGTCTGGATCGTTTTCAGCCGCTCCCTGTCCTGCTCGCTGGCCCATTCGGCCTGGTACTGGCTTTCCATGCCCTGGAGGGCCTGGTTTTCTTCGGCCTGGAGGGAGATAATGCTGGCGGTAAGACGGCTGCATTCCTCCCGGCACTCCTGGATCTTATCAAAAAGAGAAGCGCAGCTGGCCAGCCGTTCCTTCAGCTGGCCGTAATGGGCGGAGGTGATCTCCGGGCTGCCCAGCCAGGAAGAAAAAATAGCCTGCAGCTGTTCTCTGGCCTGGTTCCACAGCCAGCCCCGGCTTCGGACAGCCCAGAGCAGCCGGGCGGCGGCGAACAGCAGCACACATACCAGGATTCGCAGGCAGGTGGAGCAGACAGAGGCCTGCTGAAAGGTGGCGGTGATAGAAAACAATACGGCCAGGGAGGCCAGAAAAAGGATCGCGGCCATGGCCTGGATCAGCTGCCGGGCCAGAGGACGCCGGTAGAGCCGGTAGGCCTTCCGGCAGCGGATATAGGCGCTGTAGGCCCGGTTCATGGCTTTTTCTGTCTGCATTACCTGCTCCTTTGACGCTACGCCGTTGGCCTGAATCGCTTCTTCCCACTGCCGGATATGGCCGGAGAGCTGCTGCAAGCTTTGCTTTTTTTCCTCCAATGCCTGCCGCAGCTGCTCCTGGCGGCGGGCCAGGCCGGCAGCGGAATGGCTGTTCTCTGCTTCCTGCAGGCGGCGGTTCAGGGCGTCAGCCTGCCTGCGCAGCTCCTCGTACTCCTGCCTGTCTGCCGGAACCAACTGAGAAGCCAGCTGCTTTTTCTGTACGGTCAGGCTGGCGATGGCCGCAGCCACATCGATATTGGCAGAGCCGGATGAGTGGAGGCTGCTGATATAATTTTTCAATTCGTCTGCCATAGCGGGCGTGGTTTCCGGCCTGAGCTGGCCGATGCTGACCGTGTTCTGCCAGGTGGTTTCCTTCAGGCCGTTCAGCATTTTTTCTGCGGCGGGCTGGGCCGGCGTAAGGGGACGGC
>CALWQE010000148.1 GCA_944383605.1 uncultured Lachnospiraceae bacterium | reverse complement strand
TGCCACCACAAACTGCTGGATATCATAACCGGTCAGGATAGCGGAAGCATCCTGCACCTCCAGCGTCCCATACACCTTGTAAACCCGGAAATCCTCTGATACCGGTACCTTTCCGTAGCCCTCCAGCTCAATCGCCTGTTCTCCCACTGAAAGCACCTTACCCTGTATGCTCTCCCGCTTCAGCGTCACCTGGCTGACCTGCTGCCGGCTTACCGTCAGGTCTGCCACCACGCCCCCCAGATCCTCCGGCAGGTTTTCTCCCGGAAAGCTTCTCTCATATCCGTACAGGAAGGCACGCAGCTGCTCCTGGCTGCTGCCGGTCAGCCATACGTTGGGATAAGTAACCTGGGTATCCGCCAGACGGGTCAGGCAAATCAGCTGTCCGTCTTTTACCAGCCCCTCCGCCAGACAGTCAATGTAGGGATCCAGCACCAGGCCGCTGAAATCCAGCAGTCCCTGATCGGTCAGCGCCTGCCAGGCTTCCAGCTGGGGAATATTCGCCGGAGTTCCCACAATGGCAAATTGCTGCCGGCTGATCCCATGTCCTTCCCGCTCCGCCAGGATCTGCTCATACGTCTCCCACCATAACTTTTCCGGTACCTCCATGGAAGGAAACAGGCTGCCCAGAGGAGGCGATACCAGCTCCCGCCGGCCGATCCGATCCAGGAAATAGAAAAACGCTTCATATGTAAGGGGCTCTCCGGCCTGCTCCGCCGGCATGGACGCAGGGTCAGCAAAGCCGTTTTCATACAGCCAGCACAGGTAGGAAGCGTACCACATCTCCCCCTGCTCCTCCTCCAGCCATTTCCCGGTATCCACGCTGCCGATGGCGTCCTGGTCTGCCAGCAGCAGCGCAGCCGCTTTGGCCGCGATGCCGGCGGGGACGGTCTTTCGGTTTCCCAGGATCAGCAGCGCAGCAGCCGTCCCTGCCGCCAGCAGCAGCGCGGCCCCTGCCAGCCAGAATTTCTTCCCGTTTCTTTTTCTCATACCACAAAATCCTTTCGGTTGCCGCAGATTTTCCACTGCCTTCAGATCAGAAAAAACGAAATGCTCCGCATAAAAAAGGTATACATGGTTTTCATGCCATGTATACCTTTATTTATCTTTTGTGAAGTCCCAGGATGCCGTTTTCCTTTTTTTGACGCCTAGCTCTCAGCCAGGTGGGTGTCCGCAAACAGGCTTCTGCCTTCCCCTGAAGCAATGCTTGGGGCTTGACATCCGACTATTGATGTAGGGCTCCCTTATGTCACAATGTAGGTTCAAAAATAACAAGGAAGTGTCGAACATCCCAGGATAGTTCTCTTTGCCAGAGTTTCCTCTTTTGTATTTTGTATTTCTTTATCCTGCACCCATTATACACCAAATGAAATAGCCTTGCAAGGCAAATTTCACAAGAATTGCTTTCCAGACGCTCCAAACTCATCCAATTCTTGCAAAAATATGAGGCCGGTCCGGCGCCGGAGCAGGCCCGATCCGGTAAGAGGCCAGCAGCAGCCGCGCTCCTTCCTTCAGCCGTTCCTTCTGTGATGTATATAAAACCGCCAGCGTATCTCCCTGTTTCACCTGGTCTCCCGTTTTTTTCTTCAGCAGGATGCCTGCGTCCATCTGCACCGGATCCTCTTTCTTCTCTCTCCCGGCTCCCAGCACCATAGCCGCCGTCCCGCAGCCCTGGGCATCCATCGCTGTGACAAAGCCGTCCTCCCCGGCCTTGACCTCCATCGATTCCGACGCCTGGGGGAGCAAGGCAGGATCCTCCGCCACCCTAGCGTCCCCTCCCTGGGCCTCGACCATCCGGGCGAAAATATCCAGCGCCCGTCCGGAAGCAACAGCCTCTTCTGCCAGCTTCCTGCACTGATCCAGACTTCCCTTCTCAGCCAGAAACAGCATATTGGCCGCCAGCTCCAGGCAAATCTGCGTAAAGTCCTCCGGCCCCTCTCCTTTCAGGGTATCGATGGCTTCCCGGACTTCCAGGGCATTGCCGATGGCGCGGCCCAGCGGCACATCCATATCCGTAATCAGGGCCGCCATTTTCTTCCCCGCCATTTTTCCGATTTTCACCATGCGCTCTGCCAGCTCTCTGGCTTCCCCCTCTGTTTTCATAAAAGCGCCGCTCCCTGTCTTTACATCCAGCAAAATGGCGTCGCTTCCGCAGGCCAGCTTTTTGCTCATGATCGAGCTGGCAATCAAGGGCAGGCTGTCTACAGTAGCCGTTACGTCCCTGAGGGCATACAGCATCTGATCCGCAGGCACCAGCGCTTTTGTCTGCCCGGCGATGCAGATTCCCACCTCCTGGACGATCCGGTAAAATTCTTCGTCTGTTAAAGCGGTACGAAATCCCGGAATAGATTCCAGCTTGTCCAGGGTTCCACCGGTATGTCCCAGCCCTCTGCCGGACATTTTCGCCACTTTTACGCCCAGTGAAGCCACAATAGGGCCGATCACCAGCGTAGTTTTGTCTCCCACGCCGCCGGTGCTGTGTTTATCCGCCTTACAGCCTTTAATGAAGGAAAGATCCAGCATCTCCCCCGACCGGGCCATCGCCATGGTCAGCCAGCCGGTTTCCCGTTCGGTCATTCCCCGGAAATATACTGCCATCGCCCAGGCAGACATCTGATAATCCGGGATTTCTCCTTTTACATAGCCCCGGATCAGAAAATCGATCTCCTGCTCCGTCAGCTCGCCGCCCTGTTTCTTTTTTTCTATCAGATCGCTGGCTCTCACTTACACCCCTCCTCCCTTTTCTCTTCCAGATTTTCCGGCCCGAAGCTTTCCGGAAACAGTTCCTTCAGCGTCCGCAGCTGCCAGTCTCTGCC
This sequence comes from uncultured Lachnospiraceae bacterium, assembly GCA_944383605.1. GTDB lineage: Bacteria > Bacillota > Clostridia > Lachnospirales > Lachnospiraceae > Paralachnospira_A. Next base: position 22,473 of record CALWQE010000148.1, on the reverse strand, counting down.
GCTTCTGGCCATAATGACGGCAAAATCAGGGCCGCAGAACTCCGCCATCACCTGACGGCATACGCCGCAGGGAGCGCAGTACCCTGAAGGCAGTCCGCCCTCTGGCCCTCCCGCTATCGCAATCGCCCGGAACCGGCGCGCCCCTTCGCTGACTGCCTTCGCAAAAGCTGTCCGTTCCGCGCAGATCGACGGCGTATAAGCCGCATTTTCCACATTGCAGCCGGTATAAACCCTGCCGTCCTCCGCCAGCAGGGCCGCTCCCACACAAAATCGGGAATAAGGAGCGTATGCCTTCTCTCTGGCCGCCAGAGCCGCCTTTGCCAATCCTTCCCCGTCCAGCGCCCGGATCTGAGGATAAAAGCTGGTTCCGGCGCATTTTATCTTCACGCCGAAATAGTCCAGCACTATAGCCGCGATATCCGCAAAGCTGCTTCGGGTGCCCAGGCTGATCCCCTTCAGGCAGGGCTTTCCGGCGATGATCAGCGGCGTATATTCCCTGGAATGATCTGTGGAAGGCGTATCCGGGTCGCAGCCGTGGTCCGCGGTAATCATCAGGATATCCTCCTCCCTCATAGCCGCCTCCAGCTCCGGCAGCCTGGAATCAAAGTAAGCCAGCGCTTCTGCATAGCCGTCCCGGTCGTTCCGGTGTCCGTAGAGCATGTCAAAATCCACCAGATTCACAAAGCAGAGCCCTTCAAAATCCTTTTTCATATATTCCAGGGTTCTGTCAATTCCTTCTTTGTTGTTCTTCGTCCGTACCGCTTCTGTGATTCCCTTCCCCGCAAAAATATCGTTGATCTTCCCTACGGCGATTACCTCTTTCCCCGCCTCCTTCAGCAGCTCCAGCATCGTAGGCGCAGGCGGTTCCAGAGAAAAATCATGGCGGTTCGCCGTCCGGGTGAAATCAGGCCAGCTTCCAATAAAGGGCCGGGCAATCACCCTGCCCACTCCCCAGGAGCCCCGGCAGATCTCCCTGGCAGCCCTGCAGTAAGCGTACAGCTGCTCAGGCGGTACCAGCTCCTCATGTGCGGCAATCTGCAGCACGCTGTCCGCAGAGGTGTAGACAATCAGATCCCCTGTCTCCAGATGCTCCCGTCCATAATCCCGGATCACCTCGGTGCCGGAATAAGGCCGGTTGCAGAGGATTCCTCTGCCTGTCCGCTTTCTCAGCTGCTCCAGCAGTTCCTCCGGAAAGCCTTCCGGAAAAACCGGAAGAGGCTTTTCTGATACCAGCCCGCTGATCTCCCAATGGCCAATGGTGGTATCCTTTCCTCTGGACTGTTCCTTCATCCGGGCCACCGCCCCCCAAAAAGCCGGAACCGGCGTCCCCGCTTCCCGGCAGCCTGTCCCCTCAATCTGGAACAGGCCCAGCCGCTTCATATTTTCCATTCGGAACGCAGGGCTTTTTTTCACCGCCCCCAGGGTATTCGCCCCCTGATCTCCGTAATCCGCTGCATCCGGCATTTCTCCGATACCAAAGCTGTCCAGTACAATAATGAAGATTCGTTTCATCGCTGCCGCCTCCTTCCTTGCAGCCATCCTTTTGCTTTTGCTACGGGCAGATCTCCCTGAGCTGTTCCAGGCGGCGGATCTCATAGGTAGCCCCAATACCGGCCTCCCCCATTTTTCCCTCCGGGTTAAACCAGCAGGTATCGATCCCCGCATTGCATCCCCCTTTGATATCGCTGGTCAGGGAATCCCCGATCAGCAGCGCCTCCTCCGGACGAAAATCCGGAATACGGCTGAAGCAATAATCAAAATATCCCTTCATAGGTTTCTGATAGCCTGTGTCTTCCGAAACAAAAATATTCCGGAAATACCGGTCAAAATGGTTTCTGCACAGCCTGCTGTACTGGGTTCTGGATACGCCGTTGGTCACTACGCACAGGTAATAACGGCCGCTCAGCTCCCGAATCAGCTCCACCGCCCCTTCCATATAAAAGACCTGCTCTCCCAGCAGCTCCTGGTAGGTCTCCTCAAAAGCCTCCGGATCCTGATCCACGCCCATCGTGCGGAACAGCTCCTCGAACCGGCCGGTCAGAACCTGCTCCCGGCTGATCTCTCCCCGCTCAAACCGCTTCCAGAATCCATCGTTGATCCGGCTGTACAGCTGCGCCGTCTCCGGTCCCGATGGAATCCGGTGCCGCCGCAGGCTCTCCTGGATGGCAAAGGCCTCGCCCTTTTTAAAATCCATCAGCGTACCGTCCACGTCAAACATCAGATACTTATATTGTTTCATTTCCGCTCCTCAGCTCCTTTTTATCCTCTCTGCCGCAGCAAAGTCTTATGCTTCTCAGATATGCTCGTCTTTATCCCGCTGACTGTCTACGCCAGGGATAAAGAGAAATTTCCGGATGGTAAACAGCACCGCGATGGAGACCACACTGCACAAATTTTCCAGCGGCCCCATATGCTCTACTACCATCCCTCTGGCGATGGCAAATAGCAGCACTTCGATCACCGAGCTGAGATTATGGCGGCAGAGCATTTTCAGAAATTCAATGCCGATTACCACGTTAAAGGCTGCAGCCAGAAATTCCCCAAAAGCATGGTCGTCCAGCCGGTTCACATAAAGAATCTCCATTTCATGGAGCAGGCCGATCACGGAAACCAGCAGCGCGCCCACAATAATGACGCCAATCAGAATCTCCATAAACATTGCGACCCGGTACAGCACCATCTGCATCTTTGTCCTGATTTTAATTTCCAATCCAGTATCCCCCTCATTCCGATTTATTTTTACACATTATAACAAAAAAACAGATGCCTGCCAATGACTGACAGACATCTGCTGCTAAAAATTGTAACAGTTCAGCTTTCTGTGTGTTGTTCGCGATTTTTTTGTTGTACGGTTACTGTTATAAAATGTTTCGGCCGCCGGATTATTTTACCGGCTTCGGGCCTGCGTTTACGATCTCTGCGGGCATATTGGGATATTTTTTCGCAAAATTATCCTCAAACATCTGAGCCAGCTTATTGGCCTGCTCATCATAAGCCGCCTTATCCTCCCACATTCCCCGGGCATCCAGCTTTTCATCGGGAACATTGGGACAGGATACCGGATAATCCACATTGAAAATATCATGATGCTTAAATTCTACTTTATCCAGTTCCCCGTTCAGAGCGGCAGATACCATCGCCCGGGTATAGCGCAGCTTCATCCGCTCCGCTCCGGCAGCGGCGCTTCCGCCGGCCCATCCGGTATTCACCAGATAAACCTTTGTCCCGTATTTCTCCAGCTTCTCTCCCAGCATTTCCGCATATACAGAAGGATCCATCGGCATAAACGGCTCGCCGAAGAGGGTGGAAAAGGTAGGCTGAGGCTCTGTCACGCCCCGCTCTGTTCCGGCCAGCTTGGAAGTAAATCCTGTCACAAAATGATACATCGCCGCATTCTTATCCAGACGGCTGATAGGAGGCAGCACGCCGAAAGCGTCCGCAGTCAGGAAAACAACCACCTTCGGGATGCCGCCCTGGCCGGGGATCTGGGCATTATTAATATAATCGATGGGGTAGCCCACCCGGGTGTTTTCCGTCAGACTGTCGTCGTCAAAATGAAATTCTCTGGTTTCCGGATCCATAACCACATTTTCCACCAGAGAGCCGAATTTGATGGCATTATAAATATCCGGCTCATTTTCCGCGGACAGATTAATACATTTCGCATAGCAGCCGCCCTCAAAATTGAATACGCCGTCAGGAGACCAGCCATGCTCGTCATCGCCGATCAGCTTACGGTCAGGATCAGCGGAGAGGGTAGTCTTTCCGGTTCCGGACAGGCCGAAGAAAATTGCGGTTTCTCCTGTAGCGGGATCCATATTCGCGGAACAGTGCATCGGCAGAACGTTTTTCTTCGTCATCACATAATTCATGGTAGAAAATACGCTCTTTTTAATCTCTCCCGCATACTGGGAGCCGCAGATCACCAGCATATGGGCCTCATAATCGATCATAATCGCCGCTTCGCTGTGTACGCCGTCCACTTCCGGATCACACTTAAACCCGGGCGCGCAGATAATCGTATAATCCGGCTCGCCGTAATCTGCCAGCTCTTCCGCAGTCGGACGGATCAGCAGCTGATGGATAAACAGATTCTGGCTGGCCAGCTCGTTGATAATACGGAACTTCTGCGTATATTTCTTGTCCGCTCCCGCAAAACCGTCGAAAATAAAAATTTCACGGTTCTGTAAATATGCGGTTACCTTACTCTTAATCGCATTAAATTTCTCCCGGCTGATGGGACGGTTTACCTTGCCCCAGGCAATTTCATCATGAACAGCCTCACTGTCTACAATAAACTTGTCCTCGGGAGAACGGCCTGTATATTTGCCGGTTGTCACAACCAGAGCGCCTGTATTGCTGAGGGTTCCTTCGCCGCGGCGCAGCGCCGCCTCTGTCAGCTGCGCGGGCGTCAGATTCCGGTAAACAGCCTTCGGCCCGATGATCCCCAGCTTTTCAATTCCATAGGTTTCTGTCATTGCGGTTGCCTCCTTCTTAAATGTTGTCTGCCGCAGATATACCAGATACTTCTGTCTGTAAAAAAGAATCCCGCCGGGCGGGATTCTCCGCCTGCGGCGGGTACCTATAGCAACCATTTTCTCACAGCAGTTTCCAAAAGTCAATCGCACTTATGCTCATAATCCACTGTGAAATCTTCCCACTTTCGGCCAAAATAAACAAGCGCTTTTTTCTTATTTGACAAAAAATGCACAATTTCGGGAAATTTATACCATTCTTTTTCTGAAACCGGTTATTTCTTCAGAAAACTGCGTACAGTCTGTTCCATTTCCGATACTTCACATATTGTGTTATGGCGGATATCCGCGTTCCTGATCTCCTCGATCGCCTTCGGAACCGGCACATTGGCCAGCCGGCTCAGCTCGTCCACCAGCGCGAAATCATCCATGGCGGCGCAGGATGGATCAATGGCAGACATAACGCTTCTGGTAAATTTATAGGGGCTGGCGGTAGAGGCAATCACCGTCTTTGTCTGATCGCCGGTCTGTGCCTTGTATTTTTCATACACCGCCCTGGCGACTGCCGTGTGGGGATCGATGACATAGCCGGTTCTGTCATAGAGCTCCCAGATGCCCGCCGCAGTTTCTTCTTCACCGGCAAAGTTTCCGTAAAAGCAGTCCAGCCGTTCCTTCATCTCGTCTGTAATCTCATATTTGCCCTCCCGGCCGAGCGCATCCATCAGCAGCCGGTCTTTTCCCGCGTCTTCCCCGGCAATCTTATAGATCAGCCGTTCCAGATTGCTGGAAATCAAAATATCCATAGACGGAGAGCTGGTCAGGATGAATTTCCGGTTCCGGTCATAAACGCCGGTATTCAGGAAATCATACAGCACCTTATTTTCATTGGAAGCGCAGATCAGCTTCCCGATCGGCAGCCCCATACATTTCGCATAATATGCCGCCAGGATATTGCCGAAATTTCCGGTGGGCACTACCACGTTGATTTTTTCCCCGTTTTTGATTTCCCCGTTCTCCAGCAGCCTGGCATAGGCATATACATAATATACCACCTGCGGAACCAGACGGCCGATATTAATGGAATTGGCAGAAGAAAACTGGAAGCCCGCTTCCGCCATCTCCTCTGTCAGCGCCCGGTCGCCGAACAGCTTTTTCACACCAGTCTGGCAGTCGTCAAAATTTCCGTTTACGCCAACGACCAGCACATTGTCTCCCTTCTGGGTGATCATCTGCTTTTTCTGGATCGGGCTGACGCCGTCCTTCGGATAAAATACAATAATCCTGGTGTGCGGCACGTCGGCGAAGCCTGCCAGCGCTGCTTTTCCGGTATCCCCGGAGGTAGCCGTCAGGATGACGATATCATGCTCTGCGTGATTTTTTTTCGCCGCCACCGTCATCAGATAAGGCAGAATCGACAGCGCCATATCCTTAAAGGCAATGGTCGCGCCGTGATACAGCTCCAGATAATAAGCGCCGTCCGCTTTTGCCAGAGGAGCGATCTGCGGTACGTCAAATTTTTCATCATAGGCGTGAGAAATACAGTATTTCAGCTCCTCTTCCGTATAGTCGCTCAGGAACAGCTTCATCACCTCATAAGCGGTTTCCTGGTAATTCATATGAGACAGCTCCTCCAGTCTCCGGTCCAAAGCCGGAATCTCCTGGGGTACAAACAGGCCGCCGTCGGCAGCCAGCCCTTTTAACACAGCTGCGGAGGCAGTAACATTCTCCTCCGCGCCTCTGGTACTTTTATAAAGAATATTTTTCATCCTTCTATCCCCTTAACAGCTGATTTTTCTTTCGCTATCATACCATATACGGGGATTTCTGTAAAGGAACTTGCAAAAACCTGCCCGGTCATGGCTGAACCGTTACAGTCATGGCAGGGTGAAAAATTCGTGGCCGTCATGTTCAAACAGAAAACGGAGATGGCTGTCAAACCAGCTCATGCTGGAGGGGTTCGCCCGCTGGCGGGCTGCAAAAAAGAGGGCGCCGCAGGACGGATCCTCCCCGGCCAGAGCCGCATCCACCGCCTGCCTGGTCTCATCGGAAACAGTAACCGTATGGATGGACCCGCTTTTTACCGGCGAAAACTGATTTTCCTGATAAACCACCTCGGTAATCGTATCCGGAAAGCTGCCGCTTTCCACCCGGTTGATGACTACGTTCGCTACCAGCAGTTTGCCCTGATAGTCGCAGACGCCCGCTTCTGCTTCCACGATCCGCAGCAGCACGTCATAGTCCTGCTGAGAGCAGGGAATCACCGCAGGGCGGACATAAGCCTCCTCTGCCTGGGCGCTGATCAGATCGCCCACCATCGTCCTGGGTACTGCCAGCGCTTCTTTTGTAATTTCAGCCTCCAGCTCCTGATCCGTCAGCTCCATACCGGAACTGCCCAGGCCGGCAGCCTCACGCTCCAGGCCGGATATGTCCAGTCCTGCGCAGACCATCTCCACCTGGAAATCCGATGCCGCCCGAGCCTGGCAGGGCTGATACAGCATACTGCCGCCTGCCGTCAGGACTGCCGCAGCCAGCCAGCCGGCTCTCCTGGGATATAACGCCTTTTTCCTTTTATTTTTTTGTTTCATTCCGTTCTCCTCTCTGTTTTCCGCAGCCAGCCCGTCTCACGCCTCTGCCTGCGGTATGCCATATCTGTGCCAAAAGCAGCACATATTACAATTATATTAATAAATGCTGCTTTTTATTACAGATATGTTAATTTTTGTATTTGCATATATTATGGCCAGGAAGATTTTATCTTATACGAAAGGCATATCCCGAAATGGCTTAATAAATAAAGATGGAGATAAGGTGAGAGGAAACGGATTGGGAAGCTTCATAGGGAACGCAGTTTCCTATGCAACAAAGAAATAGGCGTAACCCATTTTACTGAGTTACGCCGTACTTTTACATCAATACTTCCTGATCTGGCGCCGGCCTTCCTGGCTCCGCCCTTTCTGTACCTCATGACAGGTGAGGAATGGCATCCGCTCTATTATGGCTCCCGGCTGTTAATATAAGGAATCAGCCCTTCTGCCGCGATAATCTTCTGCATAAATTCCGGGAAAGCCTGCCCCTGGTACTGGGTTCCCTTCGTCCGGTCGTAGATTATGCCGGAATCAAAGTCAATTTCTACCTGGTCGCCGGCTTCGATTTCCTTAGCCGCCTCCGGGCACTCTATAATGGGCAGCCCGATGTTGATTGCATTCCGGTAAAAAATCCGGGCAAAGGTTTCCGCGATGACGCAGCTGACGCCCGCCGCCTTGATGGCAATCGGAGCATGCTCTCTGGACGAGCCGCAGCCGAAATTTTTATTGGCTACAATAATATCCCCTTTTTTTACATTATGGATAAATTCTTTGTCAATGTCTTCCATACAGTGAGCCGCCAGCTCAGAGGGCTCTGATACGTTCAGATATCTGGCGGGGATGATGACATCCGTATCCACATTGTCTCCATATTTAAATACAGTTCCGCTCGCTTTCATTGATTCTCCTCCCTATTCACAAGGCCCGGCGATCTTTCCCGCCAGCGCGCTGGCCGCCGCCACTGCAGGGCTGGCCAGATATACCTCAGATGTCACATGTCCCATACGTCCTACAAAATTCCGGTTGGTAGTGGAAACGCACCGCTCTCCCTCAGCCAGAATGCCCATATAGCCGCCCAGGCAGGGGCCGCAGGTAGGCGTGCTGACGATGGCGCCGGCCTCAATAAAGGTCTGTACCAGTCCCTCCTGAATGGCCTGGAGATAAATATTCTGGGTAGCCGGAATCACAATAACCCGCAGTCCCTTCGCCACCTTTTTGCCCTTCATAATCTCCGCCGCGGTTCTCAGGTCCTCCAGACGCCCATTGGTACAGGAGCCGATTACCACCTGGTCGATGGGCACGTCTCCCACCTCATCGATGGTTTTTGTATTTTCCGGCAGATGGGGGAAGGCTACCGTAGGCTTCAGGGCAGACAGATCAATGGTAATCACCTGCTCATACTCTGCGTCCTCATCCGCTTCATATACCTGATAGTCACGGACAGAATGCTCCTTCAGGTAAGCTCTGGTCACATCGTCCACAGGGAAGATGCCGTTTTTGCCGCCCGCCTCAATGGCCATATTGGCGATGCACAGACGGTCATCCATGGACAGATGCGCGATGCCGTCGCCGGTAAACTCCATGGATTTATACAGAGCGCCATCCACGCCGATCATCCCAATAATATGCAGAATCACATCCTTGCCGCTGACCCACTTAGAGGGCTTTCCGGTAAGCACAAACTTGATGGCTGAGGGCACCTTAAACCAGGCCTTTCCTGTCGCCATGCCGGCCGCCATATCCGTACTGCCCACCCCGGTGGAAAAAGCGCCCAGAGCGCCGTAGGTACAGGTGTGAGAATCTGCGCCAATCACCACGTCCCCTGCGACTACCAGCCCTTTTTCCGGCAGAAGGGCATGTTCGATCCCCATCTGGCCCACGTCAAAAAAGTTGGTAATTTCCTGCCTTGCTGCAAATTCTCTGACGCATTTGCACTGCTCGGCAGATTTAATGTCTTTGTTTGGAACAAAATGATCCAGCACCAGAGCAATTTTATCCTTATCAAAAACCTTCTTTACCGTCATTTTGGAATCCATCTCTTTAATGGCCACCGGAGAAGTAATATCATTCCCCAGAACCAGATCCAGATCCGCCTCAATCAGCTGGCCGGCCTTCACCTCCGGCAGTCCCGCGTGAGCCGCCAGAATTTTCTGTGTCATCGTCATTCCCATTATGTTTTCCTCCACAAATCGCTTACACACTTCTGAAATATTTTTCTTGAAACAGGATTCATTATTGCTATTCTACCATGATTTTTGTTATAATTGAAATACATATTATGAATATGCAATATGAATCCAAGTTATATCAGATACGGGATTGCACATATCCGCCTGACATATTATCCGGGGAGTAAATAACATATGGATCAGAATTTATCGTTATATAAAATCTTTTATGAGGTGGCGAAAACAGAAAACATATCCCGCACCTCCAAGGAACTGTACATCAGCCAGCCGGCCATCAGCAAATCCATCTCCAAGCTGGAGAGCAGTCTGAATACCGCCCTGTTCATCCGCAATTCCAGAGGCGTTCAGCTGACAGAGGACGGAAAGGTTCTCTATGAATATGTAAAAGCAGCCTTTGACGCCCTGTCCAGAGGCGAAGAAGAAATCCGGCAGAACCAGCTGCTGGGGGCGGGGCAGCTCCATATCGGCGTCAGCACCACCCTTTGCCGCTACATGCTGCTGCCTTATCTGAAGGGCTTTATCTCCGCCTTTCCCCACATCAAAATCACACTGGAAAATCAGTCCAGCTCCAAAAGCCTGGAAATGCTGGAACAGGGACTGATCGATGTCTGTCTGATCGCCGAACCGAAGCACCGCCGGCTGGACTTTTACCCGGTAAAAGAAATCGAAGACTGTTTTGTCGCCACCGGCAGCTATCTTAACAACCTGCAGCTGCGGGAAGGCAGTCAGGATGTCAACTGGTTCGAAGCCGGCAATATTATGATGCTGGACCGAAGCAATGTGACCCGGCTGTACATCGACCAGTATATGATTGAAAATAAAATCGAATGCCGCCAGATCCTGGAGGTCAGCAGCATGGATCTGCTGATCGAATTTGCCCGGATCGGCATGGGCATCGGGTGCGTCATCAAGGATTTTGTCCGGGAGGATCTGGAGCAGGGGCTCCTGACTGAGATCCCCCTTTCCGCTCCCATACACCGGCGAACCATCGGATTCGCCAGCCGGCTGGCTGCGGGCCATTCCAGAGCGGTGGACGCATTTATGAATTATTACAAATCCAATACAGAGGTCATATTTTGACTCAGGGATACGGCAGCCGTATTTCAGCCGCAAAAAAATCCCAGCCTGCACAACAGCACAGTTCAATGCCATGCTGTCCTGCAAGTTGGGATTTTTCTTAATTTCAGCACAATCAGTTGTCGATCAGCTTGCTCTTGTTGTTCCAGCTCATCAGCTTACGCAGCTCTGCGCCTACAGTCTCCAGCTGATGCTGCGCTTCCATCTTTCTCATTGCCATGAAATGAGGGCATCCCGCCTGGTTCTCCAGCAGCCAGTCTTTCGCGAAAGCGCCGGTCTGGATATCCTTTAATACCTGTCTCATGGCTTCCTTCGTCTCTTTTGTGACAATCTTAGGCCCTGTTACATAATCGCCATACTCTGCGGTATTGGAGATAGAGTATCTCATGCCTGCAAAGCCGCTCTCATAAATCAGATCCACGATCAGCTTCATCTCATGGATACACTCAAAATAGGCGCTCTCCGGCTCATAGCCAGCTTCTACCAGCACCTCAAAGCCTGTCTTCATCAGCTGTGTCACGCCGCCGCACAGTACCGCCTGCTCGCCGAACAGATCTGTCTCTGTCTCTTCCCGGAAGGTGGTCTGCAATACGCCGGCTCTCGCGCCGCCGATTGCCAGCGCATATGCCAGAGCCCTGTCATGAGCCTTTCCTGTATAATCCTGCTGTACCGCGATCAGGCAGGGCACGCCCTGGCCGTCCTGATAGGTACTTCTTACGGTATGTCCCGGTCCCTTAGGCGCAATCATCGTCACATCCACATAGGGCGGCGGCACGATCTGGCCGAAGTGAATGGCGAAGCCGTGTGCGAACATCAGCATATTGCCCTCTTCCAGATTGGGTTCGATGGATTCCTTATACATCTTCGCCTGCTTCTCATCATTGATCAGAATCATAATAATGTCCGCTTTTTTTGCAGCCTCAGCCGCTGTATAAACTTCAAAACCCTGAGCCTCAGCCTTTGCCCAGGACTTGCTGCCCTCATACAGGCCGATAATGACATTGCACCCGGACTCTCTCGCATTTAATGCGTGGGCGTGTCCCTGGCTGCCATAACCGATCACCGCAATGGTCTTTCCATCCAGTAAGGAAAGGTTGCAGTCTTCCTGATAATAAATCTTTGCCATTTTCATTCCTCCATGTCAATACAACATTTTCTGTTTTTTTCTATTATAATCCTCCAGATTTCATTGTCAATAACGGCGGCTGATTTTAGCATATCAATAAGTTATAGCAGATATATCTTCCGCAGACGGCAGAAATTTCCGCAAAAATAATTGCAAAAAACTCAAAATGGAATCCATCCTTCGGATGTACGCCGCTGTCTGAAGGCTTTTATTCCTTATTCTGGCCCAGAGAACGCTCTCCCCGGAATACGCCGATAATCCCGCTTCTGGCCATCTCCAGAATCTCATAATTTTCCAGCAGGCGGATAAATGCCTCCAGCTTTCCCTGGTTTCCCGTCAGTTCTACTGTCAGGGCGTTGTTAGAAACATCCACGATATTTGCCCGGAACACATTTGCCACAGCAATAATCTGCTGCCGCTCCTCCGCTTTCGCCCGCACTTTCAGCAGGATCAGCTCTCTGGTTACAGAATCCTTCTCCGGCAGCTCCTCGATCTCCAGCACCTCCGTCAGCTTCGCCAGCTGCTTGCGGATCTGTACCAGGATCTCATCCTCCCCGCTGGCCACAACTGTCATCCGGGTCACACCCGGCGTCGTCGTCTCACCGGCGGTAATACTGTCAATATTGTACCCCCTGCGGCTGAACAGACCCGCAATCCGGCTCAGCACGCCTGAAGTATTCTCCATCAATAACGATAACGCAATCTGCTTCATTCTTATCCTCCTCCAGAGCATTACAAGTATTATTACACATTTTAACACAGTACAAAAGTAAACACAAACAGAAATTGGATATGTTTTCATTCAGAGGCTGATGCGGCCCGGACGCTCCCCCGCAGTGTGATCCTGCGGAGCATTTTTGTTTCATAGGGAATGCAGTTTCCTATGAAATGAAAAAGCCGGCCCGCAAAGGGGCCGGCTCTCTCCGCTGGTATTCCCAGCAAATGCTAATGCCGTTTAACCTGATTTATATGCTCTGCCAATTTGCAGCCCATATCTGTTTCATCACGCTTTCATTTCCCGGATCATCTTGGTCAGCTCGGGAACTACCTTATTCAGATCGCCGACAATGCCGTAGTCTGCCACATTAAAGATAGGCGCTGACTCGTCTTTGTTGATGGCGATGATGATATCGGATTCCTCCATGCCGGCCAGATGCTGGATCGCGCCGGAGATACCGATCGCAAAGTATACATGAGGCCGTACTGTCTTACCGGTCTGGCCTACCTGCAGGCTTTTTTCTACCCAGCCGGCGTCTACGCACGCTCTGGAGGAGCTGACGGTTCCGCCGATGGCGTCTGCCAGGTCATAGAGCAGCTTAAAGTTTTCAGGGCTGCCCACACCGCGGCCGCCGGATACCAGAATCTTCGCATCCTGGATATCTACTGTCTCATTTACTTTCTTGATCACTTCCAGAACTTCCACATACTTGCTGTTCTTCTCGAAGCCAGGGTTGTATTCCTCAACATTCGCTTTCGCGCCCTCGATTTTCTCAATCTTCTGCATTACGCCGGGGCGAACTGTCGCCATCTGGGGACGGAAGTCAGGGCAGATAATGGTTGCCATAATATTTCCGCCAAAAGCAGGTCTGGTCATTCTCAGATTCTTGGTCTCAGCATCGATCTCCAGCTTCGTACAGTCAGCGGTCAGGCCGGTATGTACTCTGGCGGATACACGGGGCGCCAGATCACGGCCGATAGCAGTCGCGCCGTAGAGGACGATTTCCGGTTTGTATTTCTGAATCACACTGTAAACAGCGTGGGCATAAACCTCTGTTGTATAGATTTTCGCCGCCGGGTCATCGATCACGATCACCTTATCAGCGCCGTAAGCAGCCAGTTCATCTGCCAGATCTTTTACGCCGGAACCGATCAGAATCGCGGTTACGTCAGTTCCCAGATCCGCAGCCAGTTCCTTTCCTTTGCCAATCAGTTCGAAGGAAACGCCGGTAATTTCATGGTCTACCTGCTGCACGAAGACATATACGCCTTTATATTCTTCAAAACTCATTCTATTTCACCTCTTCCACTCAGTTGTAATTACAGCACATACTTCTCTTTTAACTTGCCGACAATATATTCAGCTGCCTCAGCGCCGTCCAGCACTACCTTTTCACCGGCAGGCTTCACGCTCTTCGGGAAGGATTTCGCCACTCTTGTAGGAGATCCCTTCAGGCCGATATTGCTGTCGTCAATATCCAGGTCGGGCCGTGTCCATACAACCACTTCTTTTTCTCTGTATGCGTCAAAGATTCCGCCCGGCGTCATGTAACGAGGCTCGTTTAATTCAGAAAGTGCTGTAATCAGGCAGGGCATTTTCGCTTTCACGATATGGTATCTGTCCTCATACTGCCGTTTTACCACTACGCTGTCGCCTTCAACCTTGATTTCTTCTGCGTAGCTGATATTGGGGATGCCCAGATGCTCTGCGATCTGGGGGCCTACCTGTGCGGTATCGCCATCGATTGCCTGACGTCCTGTGATAATCAGGTCATAGTCCAGCTTCGCCAGACCGGCTGCCAGCGTGGAAGAGGTCGCCCATGTATCCGCACCGCCGAATGCCCGGTCAGTAATCAGATAGGCATGGTCAGCGCCCATAGCCAGGGCCTCGCGCAGCGCGGTATCAGCCTGCAGCGGCCCCATGCTGAGTACAGACACCTCAGCGCCGATTTCATCTTTAATTCTCAGAGCCGCTTCCAGACCGGCCTTATCATCGGGATTGATAATACTGGGAACACCATCTCTGATCAGTGTGCCAGTAACGGGATCCAATCTAACTTCATTTGTGTCCGGAACCTGTTTGATACAAACAACTATTTTCACAGTATTCACTCCTTTTCCTAATCTTGTTCTGCTTACAGAAGGCTTCCTGAGATTACCATACGCTGCACTTCTGATGTGCCTTCGTAAATCTCGGTAATCTTCGCGTCACGCATCATACGCTCTACATCATACTCTCTGGTGTAGCCGTAACCGCCGTGGAGCTGTACGCACTTTGTCGTTACTTCCATTGCCACTTCCGCAGCGTACAGTTTTGCCATAGCAGCCTCAACAGTATATCTCTTCTGCGTATCCTTTGCGATCGCTGCCTTATAAACCAGCTGCTTCGCAGCCTCTACCTTCACAGCCATATCCGCGATCTGGAACTGAGTGTTCTGGAACTTGGAGATGGGGCGTCCAAACTGCTTTCTCTCTTTTACATAAGCGATCGTACTCTCCAGAGCGCCTTCGGCAAGGCCCAGCGCCTGTGCGGCGATACCGATCCGGCCGCCGTCCAGGGTCTGCATCGCATAGCTGAATCCCTTTCCTTCCTGGCCCAGCAGGTTTTCCTTCGGGATGCGGCAGTCTGTGAAAATAAGCTCGTATGTAGAAGATCCGCGGATACCCATTTTCTTTTCCTTGGTTCCGAAGGAGAATCCGGGAGTGCCTTTCTCTACGATAAAAGCAGAGATACCCTTGTTGCCCTTGGATTTGTCTGTCATTGCGAAAACAATATAGATATCGGCTTCTTTACCGTTGGTGCTAAAGATTTTGCTGCCGTTTAATACATATTCATCGCCGTCCAGCACAGCCTTTGTCTGCTGTCCGGAAGCATCGGTGCCGGCATTGGGCTCTGTCAGTGCAAAAGCGCCCAGCTTTTCGCCGCTGGCCAGAGGCTTGAGGAATTTTTCCTTCTGCTCCGGCGTGCCGAATTTCTTAATGGGATCGGAACCCAGGGAGGTATGGGCGGATACGATAACGGAAGTAGTTCCGCACACCTTCGCCAGCTCCTCCACACACATTACATAGGTCAGGGTATCGCAGCCCTGTCCGCCATATTCCTTCGGCATCGGGATGCCCATAAAGCCCAGCTTCTGCATTTTCGCTACTGTTTCCCTGGGAAACTCCTCTGTCTCATCTACTTCCTGCGCCAGAGGCTTTACCTCTTTCTGCGCGAAATCTCTGAACAGCGTTCTCGCCATCTCATGCTCTTTACTTAATGTAAAATCCATGTTTATTCCTCCATCTTACTCTGCTTACTCTGAAAATCCGCCGCCGGATAGGCGGCGTTCATTCAGGGATGCCCCATGCGCCCGCCAGATTTTCATCTTCGGTGGTGCGTCGGCTGCCGGGCGCATGCAGGTTTCATTATTTGCTGTAGTCGTAGAATCCCTGTCCGGTCTTCTGTCCCAGTTTGCCGCCCCGTACCATCTTTCTTAACAGGGGATGAGGACGGTATTTGGAATCGCCTGTTTCAGAATACAGAACCTCCATGATTGCCAGGCATACGTCCAGGCCGATCAGATCGCCCAGAGCCAGCGGGCCCATAGGATGGTTTGCGCCCAGCTTCATCGCGGTATCGATTCCTTCTACAGAAGCGATGCCGTCAGCATAAATGCCAACTGCCTCATTGATCATAGGAACCAGGATTCTGTTTACAACAAAGCCTGCCGCTTCTTCTACCTGTACCGGAACCTTTCCGATGGATTCCGCAATTTTCTTAATTTCCTCCACTACCTCGGCAGGCGTATTCAGGCCGGCGATTACCTCTACCAGTTTCATAACCGGAGCGGGATTAAAGAAATGCATACCAATTACGGTGCGGTCCAGGCCGGCGCCGATCTCTGTGATAGACAGAGAGGAGGTATTGGTTGCGAAAATACACTCCGGCTTGCAGATTGCCTGCAGCTCCTTAAACGTCTGCTTTTTGATTTCCATATTTTCAATGGCAGCTTCTACAATCAGATCGCAGTCTGTGCAGATATCCTTTACGCCAGTGGTGATTTTCGCCAGAACAGCGTCGGCAGCCGCCTGATCCATTTTTCCTTTTGCAATTCTCTTCTCAAAGCCTTTGGCAATTTTCTTTTTGCCGTTGGCAGCCAGTTCTTCATTAATATCACACAGAACTACTTCATATCCATCTGTCTGGGCAAATGCCTGCGCGATGCCGGAACCCATTGTACCTGCTCCAATAATACCTACTTTCATGTTTTTTCCTCCTTTACATTTCCCTTCGTTGCAAATTACCAGGTTTACTTATTTAAAAATGCCTCTACTTTTCTCTTTTCCAGGAATGCCGCCATGCCTTCCTTCTGGTCATAGGTCTCGAAGCAGTCGCCAAACAGCTTCTCCTCGATCACCAGCGCCTGGTCCATATCGGTCTGCAGGCCGTCGTTAATGGCTTTCTTGCAGTTTCTTACCGCGATAGGCGCATTTTTTGCGATGGAAGCCGCCAGCTTCTTCGCCGCGGGCATCAGCTCTTCCTGAGGATATACCGCATTTACCAGGCCGATCCGGTAAGCCTCGTCAGCCTTGATATTTCTGGCGCTGTAGATCATCTGCTTCGCCATTCCCACGCCTACGATTCTGGCCAGTCTCTGGGTTCCGCCAAATCCGGGGGTAATGCCCAGGCCTACCTCAGGCTGTCCGAATACCGCATTGTCAGAGCAGAGCCTGATATCGCAGCTCATGGAAATTTCACAGCCGCCGCCCAGGGCGAAGCCGTTTACTGCGGCGATCACGGGAATCGGGAAAGTCTCGATTCTGCGGAAAAGATCGTTGCCCTTCTTGCCAAAGGCTTCTCCCTCCGCTTTGGTCAGATTGCTCATCTCGCCGATATCTGCGCCGGCTACAAAGGATTTTTCTCCTGCTCCTGTCAGAATCAGCACGCGTACTGCATCCAGATCCACGCCGTTTAACGCAGCTTCCAGGTCGTCCAGCACAGCGCTGTTCAGCGCGTTCAGCGCCTTCGGACGGTTAATGGTGATAATCCCGATCTGGTTTTCCACTTCATAGGTAACAAATTCCATATGGATCCTTCTCCTTCCCTTATGCAGCCATCCCCGGAGCGGCGGCTTCTGCGCCGCCCCGGCTGACGGTTCTTTTCCTTAAAACTCAGCCTGAAGGTTTCTTATCGCTGAAATTTTCAGCCAGCTTTGCCTCTCAGCCAGATTTTCAGTCTCTCTTCACGATTGTCGCGCAGCCCATGCCGCCGCCGATGCACAGCGTAGCAAGGCCCAGCTTCGCATCTCTTCTCTCCATCTCATGCAGAAGCGTAACCAGGATACGGCAGCCGGAAGCGCCTACCGGATGGCCCAGCGCGATCGCGCCGCCGTTTACGTTCAGCTTGTCCGGATTGAAGCCCAGATCCCTTGCCACTGCCAGAGACTGTGCCGCAAACGCCTCGTTTGCCTCAATCAGATCCATGTCGTCCACGGTCAGGCCTGCCTTTGCCATCGCCTTCTTTGTCGCCGCTACCGGGCCTACGCCCATAATAGCAGGATCTACGCCGCCCAGCGCGCCTGCCACGAAGGTAGCCATCGGCTTCACGCCCAGCTCTTTTGCCTTCTCTTCGCTCATTACCACAACAGCCGCCGCGCCGTCATTGATGCCGGAAGCGTTTGCTGCGGTTACGATGCCGTCTTTCTTGAAGGCGGGTTTCAGTTTTGCGATGCTTTCCTTTGTAGTGCCCGGACGGGGGCCTTCGTCTGTATCAAAAATAATGGTTGATTTTTTCTGTTTTACTTCTACAGGTACGATTTCATCCTTAAACTTGCCTGCTTCGATGGCCGCTACTGCCTTCTGCTGGCTGTTTGCCGCGAACTCATCCAGCTCTTCTCTGGTCAGTCCCCACTGCTCCGCTACATTTTCCGCGGTAATTCCCATATGATAATCATTGAATACATCCCACAGAGCATCGCTGATCATGGTGTCGATCATCGGCGCATGGCCCATTCTGTAGCCATAACGCGCGTTTTTCAGCGCATAGGGTGCCATAGACATGTTTTCTGTTCCGCCGGCTACCACGATGTCAGCGTCCCCGGCAATAATCATCTGTGCAGCCATATTCACGCAGTTCAGGCCGGAACCGCACACAACGTTTACCGTTACCGCAGGCACCTCTACCGGCAGTCCCGCCTTGATAGAAGCCTGGCGCGCCACGTTCTGGCCCAGTCCGGCCTGGATTACACAGCCCAAATATACATGATCCACTGCCTCAGGCGCCACATTCGCTCTCTTCAGCGCCTCTTTAATCACGATCGCCCCCAGATCCGGAGCGGGAGTTGTGCTTAATGTTCCCCCCATTTTACCGATTGCTGTACGGCATGCCCCTGCAATTACTACTTTCTTTGACATATCATTTCCTCCTTAAAACATGTCTTCTTTCATTTCACCTGCATGAAATAACCCTTGCGGTTCAGCTGACGCTCCAACGGGAGCACAATGCACTTTGCTGTCCTAAATTTTACTATACTACCCTGAGGATTATTTGTCAAATAATTATCAAAACTTTTTTATACAATTTTACGTATTTCTAACTGTACAATTTTACTAAATAACCTGTTAAAAATATGGCAATTACTCATTTTTATACACCTTGACCTTTATGTTTGTTCATGCTAAACTTGTAATTGGTAAATTTTAATAAGTTTTTTGAAGCAAAACGAGTAAGAGGAAGGTGTAAATATGACCAAAAGCTTTGATGAACTGATCGCGAAGGCTTCAAGCTGCGGAATGAAAAAGGTAGCGGTGGCGGTAGCCCAGGACGCGCCTGTGCTGGAAGCTGTCAAGGCCGCTAAGGAACAGGGGATCGCTGATTCTATTCTGGTGGGGGATGAAGGAAAAATCCATGAGGTGGCAGATTCGCTGAACATGGATCTGACCGGCTTTGAGATCATCCATGAACCGGATGTGCCCGCCGCGGCCCTGACCGCCGTAAAGCTGGTGCATGACAAGAAAGCGGATATTCTGTTAAAGGGGCTTGTTGACTCAAAGGTTTACCTGAAAGCCATCCTGAACAAGGAATATGGATTAAGAAAAAGCAAACTTATGTCCCACGTCTGTGTTATGGAAATCGAGGGAATCGACCGGCTGCTGTTTTTCACCGACGTGGCATTCAATACATACCCCACACTGGAGGATAAAGTACATATCATTCACAACGCCGCAGAAGTGGCCAAGGCCTGCGGCGTAGAAGTGCCGAAAGTGGCTCCTATCTGCGCGGTAGAAGTTGTAAATCCTAAAATGCAGCCCACTGTTGACGCTGACGCGCTGACCAAAATGTATGAAAACGGCGAATTTAAGGATTGTATGGTATACGGCCCTCTGTCCATGGATATGGCCATTGACCCGGAGGCTGCGGCGCATAAGGGCGTCAGCAATCCGGTAGCCGGACATGCCGATATTCTGCTTTTCCCGAACATCGATGCCGGCAACATTACTTATAAGATCCTGGTGCGCACCGCTAAGGTGAAAACCGGCAACCTGCTGGTGGGAACCTCCGCGCCCGCCATCCTGACCTCCAGATCCGATGAATTTGAAATTAAGATGAATTCCATCGCGCTGGCAGCGGTAATCGCTGACGCGCTGGTTCAGTAACCATCTGAAAGGAGAAAAGATGAGCTATAAAATTTTAGTAATCAATCCGGGTTCTACCTCTACCAAAATCGGCGTATACGAGGATGAAACTCTTTTGTTCGAAAAAACCCTGCGCCATACCACAGACGAAATCGCCCAGTATGCTTCCATCGTAGATCAGAAGGATTTTCGCCGGGAGCTGATTCTGGATACTTTAAAGGAAAACAATTTTGACATCCACAGCCTGAACGTGGTTGTAGGCCGCGGCGGCCTGCTCAAACCGATCCCCGGCGGCACCTATGCCGTATCAGACGACCTGCTTCATGACCTGATCATCGGCAGACAGGGCGAGCATGCCTCCAACCTGGGCGGTATCCTGGCCAGAGAAATCGGCGACTCCATCCATGTACCCTCCTACATTGTGGATCCCGTAGTCGTAGACGAGCTGGAGCCGGCCTACAGATTGTCCGGCGTTCCGGAACTGCCCCGGATCAGTATTTTCCACGCCCTGAATCAGAAAGCTGTGGCAAAGCGTTACGCCAAAGAACACGGCGTTCCCTACAGCACGCTGCGGCTGATCGTGGTGCATATGGGCGGCGGCGTATCGGTAGGCGCTCATAAATACGGCAAGATTGTAGACGTGAACAATACGCTGGACGGCGAAGGGCCTTTCTCTCCTGAGCGGGCAGGCACAGTGCCGGCAGGCGGCCTGATTAAAATGTGCTTCTCCGGAAAATATACGGAAAAAGAAGTATACAAGAAAATTGTAGGAAACGGCGGCTTCAACGCTTATCTTCACACCAACGATATGCGGGAAGTAACCAAAATGGTATTTGAGGATCACAACGAAGAAGCGACCCTCGCCTTTGACGCTTTTATCCATCAGGTATGCAAGGATATCGGCGCTATGGCTACCGTACTGGAAGGAAAAATCGATCAGATCATCCTGACCGGCGGCATCGCTTACGGCCAGGAGGTGGTAGACGCCATCACAGCCAGAACCGGATTCCTGGCAGGCATCACCGTATATCCCGGCGAAGACGAGCTGCTGGCGCTGGCCCAGGGCGTCCTGCGGGTATTAAACGGCGAAGAACAGGTTATGGAATATTAAGCCGGAAAAAGCTTCAAAAGCCGGAGAAAAAAGCGGGGATTGAACCCGCTTTCTTCTCCGGCTTTCTCATTTCACAGGAAACTGCCTTCCCTATGAGACAAAAATGCTCCGCAGGATCCTTTTTTATTTTGCAGTCTCACATCCGATATAGCTGCACTGCCAGCAGCACCACCGCCATACAGTACAGAAAGCTGACCGAGGCAGCCACGATACACAGCACTGTCACCGCCGCCACGTTCCAGCCCTTATTCATCCGCTGAATCACAGCTGAGCCAATCAGCCCCAAAAGGCTGACCGCCAAAATGTAAATTGCTGTCTCAAATGTCATAAGCCCCCGCTTTCTCAGGCAGAGCTTATTTCTCCTGATGATTCAGAGACTCCTCCGCTTCTGCCCGCATCTGTCTTTTTCTTTTGTTTAATATGCCGCCGATCCTGCCGCTTTCTTTCGCGGAGAGAGATCTCCATCCCCCTTCCAGCACCTTTTGGGCACAGCCGATTTCTTCAGCCACCTCAAATTTCAGCTTTTCCTCCGGCGTCATATGATTTACGTCAATCGGTTTGTTTTTCTTTTTTCCCATTGCTTCCTCCTCGCTTATGCCGGCGCAGCGCAGCGCCTGCCTTCATTCAGGACTTTTAAAAGCCCCATGCTCCATCTGGTATTTTTGCCAGAATCCTGAAAGCTATACCGGCGCCCTCTCCTGATATCCATTTCCCGGCGCAATCAGACAGGAGGAAATACAGCCTGCCGGCTACAGGTCAGAAGGAATAATAATCATAGCAATAATATATGCCGCAATCCCGGCTCCTGTCAGGCCGATCAGCGCCCAGACCAGCCGGATAATCGTAGGGTCAATATTAAAATATTCTCCCAGTCCCCCGCACACGCCTGCAATCATTCTGTTGGTCGATGAACGGTATAATTTTCTTCCTTTCATGATCGTTCCACACTCTCTTTCTGATTCATTTTATCTGTCTGCTAAAAAATTATAACAGATTTTCCGCTGTTTTAATAGGCAAAATAAATCTCTGTATTTCCCAGCCCGTTTTCAATGCGGATCAGCCGGTCCCGGCCATTGTCCTCCGCTGCAGTTTTTCCGGTAAGCTCTATTGCTTCTCCGTCTATGGAGACATCCCCCAGCTCGCTGGTGATCTCATAGTCGTAATCCTCCCTCTCTCCCGGCAAAGAAAGGACGGTATAGCCAATCCCGGTGCTGACAGCTGCAGTTCCCAGCTGTTCCGCAGAAAGATCCATAGAACCCACGCCGGTCTCCGCCTCCAGATGCTCTGTCCGCAGCCCGCTGGCGCTGCAGAGGCCTGCGCCGGCAGTCAGCCTGCAGCTTTCTGTCCCGGTCAGCCCATAGCCATAAAATTCACCTGCTCCCACAGAAACAGAAATCTGATTGGCAGTCAGCTGATCCATGATTTCCACATAGCCTGCCCCTACATCGATTTCAGCCGTCTGAAACTGATATCCCTCCGGCAGATACACATAGACCGGTTCTGCGTCAAAGCCTGCCTGGCCGACATCAATATGCAGCGTCTCCCCGCTGATATAAACCATACCCGGATCGGAGCC
>CALWQE010000147.1 GCA_944383605.1 uncultured Lachnospiraceae bacterium | reverse complement strand
TCCATCAGCTGATCCAGTTCTTCCACAGAAAAATCGAGAGGGCTGATTAAATGTCTCATGTGAATCTCCTTATCACTTGAAATATATTGATAAAATATCTGTAACCAATGCTTACTGCCCGCTGCAGCTTGAAGCAGGGGCCTTCCCTAATTCGGCTAAAATGCTGGAAGCAACGGCCAGGCCGTTGGCGGAGGCCTGCTGCAGTCCCCTGGTGACGGAAGCGCCGTCGCCGATGGCCCGCAGTCCGCGGATGCTGGTTTTAAAATCCTGATCTACCACAACCTTATTGGAGTAAAATTTAACCTCTACCCCGTACAGCAGCGTCTCATCGCTGGCAATACCGGGAGTTACCTTATCCAGGGCCAGCAGCATTTCCTCGATATCCACCATAATCCGGTGGGGAAGGGCCAGGGAGAGGTCTCCGGGCACAGCGTCCTTCAGCGTGGGGATCAGGTTGTTCCGGCAGAGCCGCTCCTCTGTGGTGCGCCTGCCCCGCAGGAAATCGCCGAAGGTCTGTACCATAATCTTTCCGTCGCAGAGCATGTTGCTCAGCTGGGCGATGGATTTGCCATAGGCGATTGGAGTTTTAAAGGGTTTTGTGAAGTTTTTGGAAACCAGCAGGGCAAAGTTGGTATTGTTGGTTTTGTATTCTTCGGATTTATAGGCATGTCCGTTTACAACGGCCAGCCCGTTTTCATAATATTCCGTAGCCACTTCCCCGGAAGGGTTGGTGCAGAATGTTCTTACTTTATCGTCAAAAGTGGGCGTATAGTAAACCAGCTTGGCCTCATACAGGTTTTTGTTCAGGTCTTCCATGATTTCGTCCCGTACCTCTACCCGGACGCCGATATCCACCGTTCCCACCTGGGTTTCGATATCATGGGCGCCGCAGATATGGCTGAACCAGTCGGAGCCTTCCCGGCCAATGGCGGCAATGATTTCTTTCGCCCGGTATTCCTGTCCGTCATCGGTTATGACGCCATAGGCAGTCCCATCCTGAATCAGGATATCCTTTACCATCGTCCGGAAGAGGATATGGATGCCGGCGTCCAGCAGATGATGCTGGAGGCGGGTGTAGATCTTATATCCCTCCTCGGTGCCCAGATGGCGGATCGGACATTCGATCAGCTTCAGATTGGCCTGGATAGCCCGCCGGCGTATCTCCTGGATTTCCTTTTCTTTGTTGATGCCGTACACATGAGGGTCGGCGCCGAACTTCAGGTAAATGTCGTCAGATTCGTGGATCAGCTCCAGGGTTTTGTCATAACCCAGGATAGAGGGCAGGTTTCCTCCCACATCCGGGGAAAGGGACAGCTTTCCATCAGAAAAGGCGCCCGCTCCGGCGAAACCGGTGGTAATGGAGCAGGGATTGCAGCCGACGCACTGGTTGGTTTTTCGCTTGGGGCAGGAGCGGTGCTCGATGTCCCGGCCCTTTTCAATCATCAGAATGTTTAAGTCCGGCCGCTGCTCGATCAGCCGGTAGGCGCAGAAAATGCCTGACGGTCCGGCTCCGATAATAATCACATCATAATTTTCCATAGGCGGTTCCTCCTTTACGCGCGCTAAAAAGCTGCCGGGAATATGCGGCTGAACAGCCGCGGTTCCGGCAGCCCGCAGGTACGTTAATATCCTATGGTATTCTAACATGATTTCTGCCAACATGCAAGAGCGCATTGCGGGGCTTTTCCCTGAATCGGGAGGCTTTCGGTCAGCTTTTCGGCTTTTTGTTGCTGCGCATCATCTGGTAAACCATTTCGACTCTGGCCTGATCCTCTGGCTTTAAATTTTTCTTCATCTCCCGGTAGATCATGTCGGTTTCCTCGTCTGTAAAATTCATGCCTTCGCTGCTGGCCCTGGAAGCTGCCGCCATAATAAAGGGCAGCAGGCTGTCCCGGCTCTGGCCGCGGGCATCGTTCATCAGTGTGGTAAGAAAGGCCAGTTTTTGTGGATCCATTGCTACCTCCTTTGGGTTAGGTCTGGTGAAAAAGGGTTTGATACTGATAATAGGCGTTTTGCTGCTCTGGCGTCATCAGCTGCAGCAGCTGCTCCATCGGGTCGGCGTCTGAGCCTGTTCCTGTTCCCTGACGGCTAAGAGCCTGGTACTGCCGGTAGAGCATGGACGCCTGGAACATATTGGTGATGACGTCAACCATTTCTTTTTCCGCCTCCGAACAGTATGGCTTGACGGATTCCAGCATTTCCAGCGGCGTTTTCTCTTCCTCTGCCAGGGAGCAGATGCCCAGGGACGGTTCATCTTCTCCGAACAGGCGGATGGTATGGGTCAGTTCCCGGAGCTTGACATATATAGAGATCAGTTTCTGCTGTCTGGCAGCCATGTAAGGGAGAGCAGCCTTGATAAGCTGCAGCCGGTGGCTGGTGGTCTGCTGGTCAAATTCAGTGGCCTGATAAGGTTCATCCATGGGAGCGGACTCCTTCCTTTGGCGCAATCTTTTCTTTCTATCTTATGAGAAAGAAGCGGGAAGTATTCAGGGTCTTTTGTACCATGGCGGGAAAATAACATATGATAATATGTCAGGAGGAATGTAAAATGCGCTGTAAATTAATTATAGATGGAAATAGTGTATATGAAACCGATGAGGAATGTATCAAAAGAAAGGAAGAGGAGCAGAAGAAAGGGAAAAAAGAAAGAAGAAAGTACCTTTCCTGATTCGGTTCGATGAAAGCCGGGCCTGGGGCTGTCTTTGCCAGTCCCGGGCGCCGGGAAGACCGGGCATGTCCGCTGTCCTGACAGCAGTCTCCCGGGCGTCCGGGCGGTATCGGATAAACCGGCTCCCGGCCGCCCCGGCAGAAGCCGGGACGGTCGGGACGGCACAGGAACCTGTCTTAGCAGCCGCATCCGCCGCCGCAGCAGCACAGGAGCAGCAGCAGCCACAGGCAGTTGTTGTCGCCGCCAAAGATGCCGCCGTTTCCGCAGCCGCAGCCGCCGTCGCTCAGCAGGTTGCCGCCGCCGCAGCAGGAGAGCAGGATCAGCAGGAAAATAATGTTGCATCCGCTGTTTCCATAACCATTGCCGCATCCGCATCCAGTTCCGCAGTTGGTCGCTGTTAAATCACTCATTGAAGAAAACCTCCGAATTTTTTTAACTTACAATACATGGTATGTGAAAGAGCCTGTCCTGTTTCCAATTCAGGGAAAAAATGTTTTCGGATGTCTGTTTGACCAGGACTTAACAAATGCCCGATTTATTTTGCTGCGTTTTAACAAAAACAGGAAGGAAAATTTAATAATCGGAAGGTATAGTAACTGCTAATATAAAGATTTCAGATGGATGGGAGGGAAAGCAATGTTAGCTGTGCTGCAGGAAATCACCGGTGTGCTGCTGATTCTCAGAGGCTTCTGGCTGTGCTGGACAGAGGAAGGCCGGGATGTGGTGGACAGTGATGATTTGAAATATTATCTGTCGGCAAAAATGAAGGCTTATATGGCCTGCGGACTGATCTTTGTTTTAATGGGGATTCTGACCGGTTCTGTCCGGCTGGAAATCGTCATCGGGGCAGAGGCGCTGGCGGCGGCGATCTGCGCGCTGGTGAATCTGGCGGTAAACAGAGAATATACCGGCAGGCCGGAGCATGGCCAGGCAAGGAGCAATCTGGCCGGAGCCGGCAGGCTGGCGGTAAAATAGGCGCCGGGCAGGCGGAAGAGAAGAGAGGGGAAGATAAAAAAGAATCCTGCTTTGCAGGATTCTTTTTTTGAGCCGGGCAAGTTCCGGTTCCTGCGTGCTGCTCTGGGCAATATAAAGCAGGGGACTTGCCCGGTTTGGTTAAGCGCTGCGGCTGGATTTAGCCGATGGGTTCAAAGTCAGCTGCGCCATGCTTGCACAGCGGGCAGATGAAATCATCGGGCAAAACATCGCCTTCGTAAATATAGCCGCAGATCTTGCATACAAAGCCCTTCTTTCCCTCTGTCTGAGGCTTCGGCTTTACATTGCTCTGATAGTAGGAGTAGGTCATCGTCTCCGCCTTGGAGATGACTCTGGCTTCTGTAATGCTGCAGATAAACATGCCGTGGGTGCCGAAATCCACATACTGCTCTACCTTTAAGGACATAAAGGAGTTAATGTATCTGGGCAGGAACGCCAGGCCGTTGTCAGAACGCAGCGGCGTGAAGCCGTCAAACTTGTCCGCGGTTCTGCCGCTCTGGAAACCAAATCTCTGGAATACGCTGAAAGGCGCGTCCACAGACAGGCAGTTCAGGTTCATGATACCGGTCTGCTTGATGACATGGTGAGAGTAGTTGTCCTTATTGATGGTGACGGCGATCCGGTTGGGGGTATTGGTAATCTGGCTGACAGTATTGACAATCAGGCCGTTATCCTTTTTGCCGTCGTTGGAAGTTACCACATAGAGGCCGTATCCGATGTTAAACAGGGCGGACAGATCGTTTTTATCCGCGGTGTCTCCGCTCTGGGCCAGATATTCCCGGCACAGCTCGTCAGACAGCTGGTTTAACTGCTCCCGGCTTTCCTCGTCCAGGGCAGATTTGATGCGGACTGTTGTGTCTGTAAAAGTCAGCTTCTTGCAGCCGCAGAACATTTCCTTCATTACCTTTGCCGCCAGAGGAGCCCAGGAACCGTTTTCGATCAGGGCGATGGTGCGGTTCTGATAGTTCCGCTCAGTCAGGTTGTTGATAAAGGTATGCATGAAGGGGAAAATACCAGCGTTGTAGGTAGCTGTAGCCAGTACCAGCTTGCCATAGCGGAAAGCATCTTCTACCGCTTTTGACATATCGCAGCGGGCCAGGTCATGTACGATCACATTGGGGCAGCCCTTTGCCTTCAGCTGATCAGCCAGCGCTTCCACGGCCTTCTTTGTATGGCCGTATACGGAGGTATAGGCGATGACGATGCCTTCTGTTTCCACTGTGTAGGAAGACCAGATATTATACAGGTTCAGGTAATAGCCCAGGTTTTCCTTCAGCACAGGTCCATGGAGAGGGCAGATGGTCTGGATATCCAGCCCTGCGGCCTTCTTCAGCAGGTTCTGTACCTGAGGGCCGTATTTGCCGACGATGCCGATATAGTAGCGGCGCGCTTCGTCAGCCCAGTCTTCTTCCGCGTCCAGGGCGCCGAATTTTCCGAAGCCGTCAGCAGCGAAAAGCACCTTGTCGCAGGTATCATAGGTTACGATTACTTCCGGCCAGTGTACCATAGGCGCAGCCACAAAAGCCAGTGTATGTTTGCCCAGGCAGAGCGTGTCTCCCTCTCCTACCACGATCCGGCGTTCCTCATAATCTGTGCCGAAAAACTGCTTCATCATAGCAAATGCCTTTACAGAGGAAACGATGGTCGTATCCGGATAGGTCTGCATAAAATTGGCGATATTGGCGGAGTGGTCAGGCTCCATATGCTGGATGACCAGGTAATCGGGGCGGCGGGAACCAATGGTGTTTTCGATGTTGTCCAGCCATTCATGGGTGAAGTGAGCGTCTACGGTATCCATTACCGCGATTTTTTCATCCATGATTACATAAGAATTGTAGGACATGCCGTTTTTCACCACATACTGTCCTTCGAACAGATCAACGTCATGGTCATTGACGCCTACATACTTGATATCACTTGTAATATCCATTTTTATCCGCTCCTTTTAAATGATTTGAAATAAACAACATGGCGGAGGCCCACAGCCGGCCGCCGCCGGATTCGTTCATATTATAACATTCTTTTTTTTCAAAAGATAGTGTTTCCGGATGAAAAGTGTGCATTAAAATGGATTCAAAATCTGGTTTTACGGCAAATCTGTGTTTTGTTTTATGCGGCAGGGAGCAGTAATATGGCTGCCATTCCCAGGCAGGCACCCAGCATAACAATAAGTAAAATGATTATAAATAGCAGAGAAAATTTTGAAAGCTCTTTCGGTTCTCTGATGGATTGGTTTGTGTTGTCTGATGATTCTTTAAAATATTTTGAAATTCTCTCTTTTTCTTCGACAGTTAATTTCATATATTCACCTCTTTATTGAATATCCCAGTAACTATTTATTCAACAGTTACTGGGATAACATAAGGTTGCAGAAGTAAATCCATTTGATTCCGAAGATTCTGCGGCAAAGGTGGTACAAGCATTGAGACACAATAAAACGAGTGATAAAAATAATGCTACAGTCTTTTTCCTATTCATTTCCTCCAGCGTGTTGTAGAAATTTATGGATTCTGTATATATTTTACAATACATGCATAAAAAAGTAAATAATATGGGAAAATTTTACATATAATTTACTTACAATTCACAAACCACTTCGTTCGTAAAAGATTTTGCTGCTCTTTATAGTTTAATTCAGAAAATGAGCTGACGATAAACCATTACCGTAAACTGAAAAATGTTTTGCCTCTAAATTCAATCGGAGAAAATTAAAAAGAAAGTAAAATAATATTAAGAACCATTTTACAAATGTATGCCCATGATATGGTAAAATATTGGGGATCAAAATTTTATGTCTGACAAAAGGAGCACTTTATGAAAAAGGGACTATTAATTGCCGCAGGCATCGGCGCTGCTGCCGGGGTATTCCTGTGCGCGGCGGCGGTGCTGGTTTTTAACCGGAAGCTGAATGATATCGGCGGCCAGCTGCAGCAGATGAGCGGTCAGCTGGAGGCGCTGGGACTTGATGTGGAAGAGGCCGGAGGCAGCCGGATTATTTATGATATGGACTATAACAGCGCCCAGTCCACAGAGGTGAAGGTGTCTACGGATATCAGAAACCAGGTATACCGGTTTTATCAGCTGCCCCTCCAGACGGGCAATCAGGGGATGTCCTATGTGATTGAGACGCCGGAAGGAGAGCTGGTGGTGATAGACGGCGGATTTAAAGGGGACGGAGAGTATCTGATGAATTTTCTCAGCTCCAAGGGCGGGAAGGTAGCAGCCTGGATCATTACCCATCCCCATGTGGATCATGTCGGGGCGTTTTTATATTACTTAGAGGCGAAAGACAAGCTGGGGATTGAGGTGGAGCAGGTATACTATTCTCCATTTACATCGGCCTTTTTCCAGGAGGAAGAGGAAGGAAAGGATCTGAAAAAGGTAAATGAATATGTGCTTTTCGATGAATTTGAGGCGGCCCGGACAGCTCATACCGAGATAACGTTTACGCCCATGCTGGCGGGACACCAGCTGGAAATCGCCGGGGTGCAGGTAAGCTGTCTTCACAGCTTTGATCCCACCATCTTTGATGTAAACAGCAACTCCCTGGTGATGAAGCTGGATATAAAGGGCTATCAAATTATGATTACCGGGGATCTGACAGACGGAACCATTGACCGGATTGTTTCCCGCATCGGGGAAAGCGGCGAATACTGGCGGGTCAACTGCCTTCAGGCGCCTCATCACGGCTTTGGCGGCAATACGGACTGGATTTTCCGGCTGACGGAGCCGGAGCTGGTGACGATGGATCTGAGCCTTCATCAGTATTATGACAGGGACGAGGAAGGCCATCTGGGAGAAGGGCACTTGGGCACCCAGGAGATGGTCCGCTGCCTGGAGGAAGCGGCCATCCCTGTGCTGAAAGCCTTTTACGGCCCCAATGTGATCGTCATTGATTAGGAGGAGCGTTACTCCTCCTGGCGGATTCCCCGGATATCCGGGACAGAAACCATAGAATAGTTGGTATGGTAGATGACAAAGCCGGGTTTGGAGCCGTTTACCTTTTTCACATGCTTGCGCTGGATATAGTCGATTTCTACTTTTTCCGCCTTTCGTCCGCTGGAATAGTAGGCGGCCAGCCGTCCCGCTTCCTCGAAGGTCTGATCCGGCAGTTCCTGTCCCTGGCTTCTGACGATGACGTGGGAGCCGGGGATGCCTTTGGCG
>CALWQE010000146.1 GCA_944383605.1 uncultured Lachnospiraceae bacterium | reverse complement strand
GGCATATTCGCGCCTTCTGCGACAGCGATGCAGCCGTTTGCCTTCAGCGCCTTCGCGTCATCCAGCGTCAGCTCGTTCTGGGTTGCGCAGGGCAGGGCGATGTCGCAGGGAATCGTCCAGATTCCTTTGCCTTCTGTATAAACAGCGGAAGGAACCTGATCCGCGTACTCTTTGATTCTGCCTCTTCTGACTTCCTTAATCTCTTTTACAATATCCAGTTTGATGCCTTCCGGATCGTATACATATCCGTTGGAATCACTGAGAGCCACAACCTTCGCGCCCAGCTGCTGCGCCTTCTCAGTCGCGTAGATTGCCACATTTCCGGAGCCGGATACCAGAACGGTCTTTCCTGCCAGAGACTGGCCGTTATGTGTCAGCATCTCATCTAAAATGTATACCAGGCCGTAGCCGGTCGCCTGGGTACGAACCAGGGATCCGCCGAAGGTCAGCCCCTTGCCGGTCAGCACGCCTTCATACAGCCCTGTCAGTCTCTTATACTGGCCGTACAGATAACCAATCTCTCTGCCGCCTACGCCGATGTCGCCTGCAGGCACATCCTGGTCAGCGCCGATATATTTGCTTAATTCTGTCATAAAGCTCTGGCAGAATGCCATCACTTCACGGTCTGATTTTCCCTTCGGGTCAAAGTTGGAACCGCCTTTGCCGCCGCCGATGGGCAGTCCGGTTAAAGAATTCTTGAAGATCTGCTCAAAACCGAGGAATTTTAAGATGCTCTGATTTACAGAAGGGTGGAAACGGAGACCTCCCTTGTAAGGCCCGATAGCGCTGTTAAACTGCACGCGGTAGCCTTTGTTGACCTGAACCTGGCCCTTGTCATCTACCCACGGTACCCGGAAGGAGATGATTCTCTCCGGCTCAACCAGGCGCTCCAGCACGCCGTTCTTTCTGTATTCATCTTCATTCGCGTCAATCACCAGCTTCAGGGAATCCAGAACCTCTTTTACTGCCTGGTGAAATTCTGTCTCACCGGGGTTCTGCTCCACTACTCTGGCATAAATCTCGTCTGTATAGGACATAAATTTTTCCTCCATTCGTGCTTTACAGCACTATAATTTTAACGATGTATATTATACATTGTTACACTGCATTGGTAAAGAGATTTTCACAAAAAATTTTTCGTTTTTTCATATTACTTTTCTCTTCTATGCAGCCAGGCTTCAGATGCCCCGGGTTCACCGAGACTTCTGCGCCGCAGGGCGTCATCTCTCCTCTCCCAGCGCCCGGGACAGCTTCTCCAAAGCCCCCTTCTCGATTCTGCTGACATAGCTTCTGGATATGCCCAGCCGGGCTCCGATCTCCCGCTGGGTATACTCCCGGCTGCCGAAGAGCCCGTAGCGCATTTTCAGAACCAGCTGCTCCCGTTCCTTCAGCGCGGTGCCAAATACCTGATAGAGCCGCTTGATTTCTTCTCCCAGCTCCACCATATCCAAAATTTCCTTCCCATCGTTCTCCAGAATATCCACCAGCCGGATCTCATTTCCTTCTTTGTCCGTCCCAATGGGTTCAAACAGGGAGCTGACCTTCAGATGTTTTTTTTCAGAACGGAACATCATCAGAATCTCATTATCAATACATTTCGCCGCGTAGGTAGCCAGTCTGCTTCCTTTATTCATATCATAAGTATTGACCGCCTTGATCAGCCCGATGGTGCCCACCGAGATCAGGTCTTCCGCTTCTTTGTCCTGGGGATTATATTTTTTCGCCACATGGGCCACCAGCCGCATATTCCGCTCGATCAGCGTGTCTCTCGCCTCCATGTCCCCGCTGCGGAACCGTCTTAAAAAATCCTGCTCTTCCGATGCTGTAAGTGGTTTCGGAAATGTTTTCAAAAAAAGCTACCCCGACACATTCCTTTCTATCAGTTTATGTGGGGAAAGCTTGTTGCGTGCCTGGACGCGGGCCGCGATCCGGATCCGCCGGCATCATGGCCGTTTTATTTCCAGGCAATAGAATGACGGCCTGTCCGGATACATTGGATCGGGTGTATTCCAGATCTCTGCCTCGTCTATTTCCCTGATATGTTTTGCGGTAAGTTCATCGATGGAAACCGTCCGCTTATGAATGACAGGTCTGTCCTCAAATTCACAGCAATCCATCAGCCACACATGCCAGAACTCTATGGAATCGGTATTCTCCAGAGCATTTTTTATATATTCTATGATGTTCTCTGCTCTGCCCTCTGTATAATACCATTCCAGATAGACGCCATTTTTCCTGCCGGTATAATTTTGAACATCCTGAAAGAAATACAGAAAATAGTTATCGTCTGCGCCGCCGTCATAGATCGTGCCGTCATCCATGTTCATTTCAAAGGGATAATCCTGAACTGGCGCGGCTTCCGCCAGGGGAGCATCCGAAGCGATAAATGTGCATACGCTCATAATGTTTTCCTCCGCGCCTTAATCTCTTCCAGCCGTTTTTTATATCCCTGCTCCTGCCCCTGTCCAGCCGGCCGGTAATAGGCCCTCCCGATCAGCCGCTCCGGCAGGCAGTCCATGCCGGTCAGCTTTTCTTCCGTGTCGTGAGCGTACTGATAGCCCTTGCCATAGCCCAGCTCCTGCATCAGCCCGGTGACGCCGTTTCGAATCTGGAGGGGTACCGGCTCGGCCAGATCCTTTGCCGCATCCTCTTTCGCCTCCTCGTAAGCCACATAAAGGGCGTTGGACTTAGGAGCCAGGGACATATATACCACGGCCTGGGTCAGATGGACATTACACTCCGGCATACCGAGAAAATGACAGGCCTGATAAGCTGACACCGCCACGCTCAGGGCGCCGGGATCCGCCAGTCCCACGTCCTCGCTGGCGAAGCGGATCACCCTTCTGGCCACATACAGCGGATCCTCACCCGCCTCCAGCATACGGGCCAGCCAGTAAACCGCCGCGTCCGGGTCAGAATTGCGCATAGATTTATGGAGGGCGGAAATCAGGTTGTAATGCTCCTCCCCGTTTTTATCATACAGCAAAGATTTTTTGGAAATACACTGTTCCAGTATTTCCGGCGTTACCGTAATCGTCCCTGTGCTGTCCAGAATCCCGTTCAGCACTGCCATCTCCAGCGTTGACAGCGCAGTCCGGGCGTCCCCGTTGGCGAACAGGGCAATAGACCGGAGGATATCGTCAGAAATCTCCACCTGCTGGCCGCCGAATCCTCTGGGATCTTGCAGCGCCCGCCCCAGCAGCCCTATCAGTTCCTCCGGCTTCAGCGCCTGCAGGACAAACACCTTGCACCGGGACAAAAGAGCGCTGTTAATCTCAAAAGAAGGGTTTTCGGTCGTCGCCCCGATCAGGATAATGCTGCCCTTTTCCACGAACGGAAGAAAAGCGTCCTGCTGGGCCTTGTTAAACCGGTGGATCTCATCCACAAAAACAATCGTTTTTTCCCCATAGCGCCGGTTATCCTCCGCCTTCTGCATCACGGCGCGAATCTCCTTAATCCCGCTGGTCACGGCAGAAAAATCAATAAAAGCCGCATTGGTCCGATTGGCGATAATCCGGGCCAGGGTCGTCTTTCCCACCCCCGGCGGCCCCCAGAAAATCATAGAGGAAATCTGATCGCTTTCAATCAGCCTGCGCAGTACCTTTCCCTTGCCCAGCAGATGGGTCTGCCCGGCAAACTCTTCCAGAGACTGGGGCCGCAGCCTGGCCGCCAGCGGCTGGTTTTCTCTTCCTCCGAATAATGATAATTGTTCCATTTTCTCACTTCCTAACACCAGGCGGACGCCATCCGCCTCGCCGCCTGCTCATAACTGAATCAGGCAGGGAACCGCAGAGGGGCTGCCGTTTATCCCGGCAGCCCCTCTCCCATCCGGCTCCCGCCGGTTCTGTTCCAGACTCTTTTGGCAGTCTTTCCCTATCTGATTAATAATTTTCCTTCCGAATTTCAAAGTAGCTCTGGGGATGATTGCATACCGGACATACCTCCGGCGCTTTAGTTCCCACTACGATATGGCCGCAGTTCCTGCACTCCCATACCTGCACGCCGCTGCGCTCAAATACTTCTTTTGCTTCCACATTATGAAGCAGGGCGCGGTAACGCTCCTCATGGCTTTTCTCAATCGCCGCTACGCCTCTGAACTGAGCGGCCAGCTCGGTAAAGCCTTCCTCCTCAGCCTCTCTGGCCATCCGGTCATACATATCTGTCCACTCCATGTTCTCGCCCTCAGCCGCGTGGAGCAGATTTTCAGCGGTATCGCCCAGCTCGCCCAGCGCCTTAAACCACAGCTTCGCATGCTCCTTTTCATTTTCCGCCGTTTTCAGAAACAGCTCTGCGATCTGCTCATAGCCTGCCTTTTTCGCCACGGAAGCAAAGTATGTATACTTATTTCTGGCCTGGGACTCCCCGGCAAAAGCCTCCCACAGATTCTTCTCAGTTTTTGTGCCTGCATAAGGATTTTTACCCATTGTACAATTCTCCTTTCCTTGATAAGTATAACTTACCTTACTTTCTCCTGCTTGTCAATATCCGTATCTGTCCGCGCCCACCCGTAGGAACGCTTCACCGCCCGCTCCCAGCCGGCTGTCTTCTCCCGCCTTTCTTCCTCGCTGATCTCCGGATAAAAGGTACGGTCGATCGCCCAGTTGCGTATCACATCCTCCCTGCTGCTCCAGTAGCCTACCGCCAGCCCGGCCAGGTACGCCGCGCCCATAGCGGTGGTTTCCACGCAGCAGGGGCGGTTTACCGGCGCGTTAATAATATCCGCCTGGATCTGCATCAGCAGGTTATTGGCGCTGGCGCCGCCGTCCACCTTCAGGGCCGCCAGATGGATGCCTGCGTCCGCCTCCATCGCCTGCAGCACATCGTTGGTCTGATAGGCGATCGATTCCAGGACAGCCCGCACAATATGATATTTATTCACCCCTCTGGTAATGCCCACAATCGTCCCTCTGGCGTACTGATCCCAGTGGGGCGCCCCCAGTCCGGTAAAGGCAGGCACCACATAGCAGCCTGCGGTATCCTTTACTTTTCCCGCCATATATTCCGAATCCGGCGCGGAATCAATCAGGCGCATCTCATCCCGCAGCCACTGGATCGCAGCCCCGGCCACAAAGATAGAGCCCTCCAGGGCATAATTCACCCTTCCGTCCAGTCCCCAGGCGATCGTCGTCACCAGTCCGTTTTTGGAAAATACCGGCGTCTCCCCGGTATTCATCAGCATAAAACAGCCTGTTCCGTAAGTATTTTTCACCTCTCCCGGCTGAAAGCAGGTCTGGCCAAAAAGGGCCGCCTGCTGATCCCCCGCCGCTCCGCCGATGGGGATCGGCCCGCCGAAAAAGGAGGGATCCGCATAGCCGAAGATCCCGCTGGAGGGCTTTGCCTCCGGCAGCATAGCCGCCGGGATATCCAGCCGGTCCAAAATCTCCTGATCCCAGCAAAGCTTCCGGATATTAAAAAGAAGGGTTCTGGAAGCGTTGGAATAATCTGTGGCATGAACCTTTCCCTTTGTCAGCTTCCAGATCAGCCAGGTTTCCACCGTTCCGAAAAGCAGCTCCCTTCTGCGGGCCCGCTCTCTGGCTCCTTCCACATGATCCAGAATCCATTTCAGCTTCGTCCCGGAAAAATAAGCGTCAATTACCAGCCCGGTTTTCTCCCGGAAGGTATCCACCAGCCCCTCTTCCTTCAGCTGATCGCAAAACTCTGAGGTCCGGCGGCACTGCCATACAATCGCCCGGTAAACCGGCTCTCCCGTTTTTTTATCCCAGACAATGGTAGTTTCCCGCTGGTTGGTAATGCCGATCCCGGCAATATCCGCCGCGGAAGCGCCGATCTTCTGCATCGCCTCCACCGCTACTCCCAGCTGCGTAGACCAGATTTCATTGGCGTCATGCTCCACCCAGCCAGGCTGGGGAAAATGCTGGGTAAATTCCTTCTGGGCCACGCTGCATATTTCCCCTTTTTCATTAAATAAAATGCACCGGTTGCTGGTTGTCCCCGCATCCAGCGCCATAATATATTTCCCCATAAAATCCTCCCATCGCCAGGGCGGCAGCCGGACGGCGGCCGCCCTGCTTTCGATCAGTGATGGAACAGCCGGATACCGGTAAATACCATAGCCATCCCGTAATGGTCGCAGGTGTCGATCACCGCCTGGTCGCGGATGGAACCGCCGGGCTGCGCCACATATTTCACGCCGCTCTTATAAGCCCGGTCAATATTATCCCCAAAGGGGAAGAATGCGTCAGAACCCAGAGTAACATCCTTCAGCTGATCCAGCCATGCCCGTTTTTCCTCGCGGGTCAGCACCGGCGGCTTCTCTGCGAAGTAATGCTGCCAGGTACCCTCCGCCAGCACATCCATATAGTCATCGCTCATATAAACGTCAATGGCGTTGTCCCGCTCCGGCCGGCCGATGGTATCCAGGAATTTCAGCCCCAGCACCTGGGGAGACTGACGCAGGAACCAGTTGTCCGCCTTGGAGCCTGCCAGCCGGGTACAGTGAACCCTGGACTGCTGGCCGGCGCCAATGCCGATCGCCTGTCCATCCTTTACATAGCAGCCAGAATTGGACTGGGTAGATTTGAGCACGATCAGGGCGATCATCATATCCTCCAGCGCCTGATCCGGAATCTCCTTATTTTTCGTCACCACATTGGACAGCAGCTCCCGGTCGATCTTCAGCTCATTGCGCCCCTGCTGGAAGGTCACGCCGAATACCTGCTTTTTCTCCTGGGGATCGGGACGGTAATCCGGGTCGATCTGAATAATATTGTAATTGCCCTTCTTCTTGGTCTTCAGAATCTCCAGCGCTTCCTCTGTATAACCCGGCGCGATCACGCCGTCGGAGACCTCGCGCTTGATCAGCATGGCCGTATCCCGGTCGCATACGTCAGACAGGGAGATAAAATCGCCGAAGGAGGACATCCGGTCCGCGCCTCTGGCTCTGGCATAGGCGCAGGCCAGAGGAGACAGCGGCCCCAGGTCGTCTACCCAGTAAATTTTCGCCAGCGTATCGGTGAGCGGACGGCCCACAGCCGCTCCCGCCGGAGAGACATGCTTAAAGGAAGTAGCGGCGGGCAGTCCGGTGGCCTCCTTCAGCTCTCTCACCAGCTGCCAGCCATTGAGCGCGTCCAGAAAATTAATATAGCCAGGCCGGCCGTTCAGCACCTGGATCGGCAGATCTGCACCGTTTTCCATATAAATTTTAGAAGGCTTCTGATTGGGATTGCACCCGTATTTTAATTCTAACTCTTTCATAAACGATTCTCCTGCTTATTTTTGTTTACGATTCTGGTTGTATAGCTTCCATCGGCGATATTGATAAAACGGACGAACAGAGATACCTTATTGTCCTCATTCAGGCTGTCCCATACCATCTTGGTAAAGCTGTCGATATCTCCGGAGATTTCCACCCGCTTCGGTTCCCCCTCAAAGCTGGGCAGCGGGTTTCCGTCTCCCATATAAGTATGAATAAACCGGCCCTCGCCCGCCAGCGGCTTCTCATAGGCAAAGGTGAAGCGGCAGCAGGCGTCAGGATTCCCATCGCTGCTTTTCAGAATCGACATGGCGTAATTATAGCTTCCATTTTCAATATGCATAATGCCGGAAATCCGGGGCGTATAGTTAGGGCCGTCCGGCTCAAAGGTTCTGGAGCGCAGAGACTGCTCGAAGGTCAGCTGCCTGTCCATTCCCTCATAAATGGTGTCGGTCTGATCGCCGTTGGTCACGATCGTCTTGTTCCCCAGCACCCGCACCGGCGCATAGATGATCAGGCTGGGATCGGTCAGCTTTGACGGGTCAAACGCCTGGGTGCGGATTCCTTCTCCGTCCTCCGCAAAGATACGGTTCCTGCTGTTCTCGCTGCGGCCCATAATAAAATAAGCTGCCACAGCCTGCGTTCCATCCGGCGTTTTCCCGATAATGATCCCTCTTCCGGGATAAGAATTGCTCCTCAATTCCTCCTGCAGCGATACTATGTTCATTCTGTTTCCTCCTCTTTGTTTTGTTCCGGGCCCGCCAGCGGGCCCTGGGCGGGATGCAGGTCAGCTTTCGCCGGCGCCCCGTCTGATATAACAGAAAAAAACCGCCCGGGTACCCTTCTGCGGCGCCCAGGCGGTCGGCTTTTTCGGACTCTTCCATGAGCCCCGGCACAGGATCCGGCCAGGCTTTCGCCTGCCTGATTCATTTCGGAATCCCTGCCCGTCCCATATACACGCGCTCCCTGTGGTAGCTCCACGATCCGCCAGTCACGCATGCTGCTTTCGCAGCAGTTCCGCCTGTCTTTTCATTTTCCGAGATGGGCAAAACGGCTGCCTGTTTTCTGTTATCTGCGGGAAGGCTTCTCTCCCCGCTCTTCTCCATCATATAATAAGTCCTTATACTTTGCAAGTATTTTTTCCCTGTCTCTGCCTACATCTGTCCTCCGTATCTTTTCCCGCAGATCCAGGATCAGGGCGGGGGACACCGACAGCTCATCGATACCCATAGCCAGAAAAAGCTCCGTCAGCCTGAGGTCTCCGCCCAGCTCGCCGCAGATGCCGCACCAGATGCCATGGGCATGGGCCTGCTCTGCCGTCATCCGGATCAGCCGCAGCACAGCCGGGTGATAAGGATCATAAAAGGACTCCAGGCTGGCATTCTGCCGGTCAACAGCCAGGGTGTACTGGGTCAGGTCATTGGTGCCAATGCTGAAAAAATCCACCTCTTTTGCCAGACTGCCGCTGATCACCGCAGCCGCCGGCGTCTCGATCATAATTCCCAGCTCCATATCCTCCCGAAAGGGCAGCCCCTCCGCCCGCAGCTCCTCCTGCACCCGGCCAATGATCTCCTTAATCCGGCGAATCTCTCCGACAGACGTAATCATCGGAAACATCACCGACAGATTGCCGAAGGCGGAAGCCCGATACAGCGCCCGCAGCTGGGTTCGGAAAATTTCCGTCCTGGTCAGGCAGATGCGGATGGCCCGCAGGCCCATGGCCGGATTTTCTTCCTTTTTCAGACGAAAGTAGGGTACGGTTTTATCTGCCCCGATGTCCAGGGTACGGATAATCACCTTTTTGCCGCCCATTCCCTCCGCTGCCTTTCGATATATCTGAAACTGCTGCTCCTCGTCAGGGAAATCTCTGCTCTCCAGATAGAGAAACTCACTGCGGAAAAGGCCGATGCCCTGGGCGTCGTTCTGAATGGCCGCTCCCAGATCGCTGAGATGGCCGATATTGGCATATACCTGTATCCGCCTGCCGTCCAGGGTAATATTTTCTTTTCCTTTCAGCCGGGCCAGCAGCTGCCTGCGCCGCCGGTTTTCTTCCTGCCGCTTTTTCATTTCTTCCAAAAGCTCCGGCGTCGGATCGATGTATACCTGACCCTCAAAACCATCCAGCACAGCCATATGGCCGTCATATTCCCGGCTGAATTTCTCTCCCAGCCCAATGACAGCAGGGATATTCATCGTTCTGGCCAGGATGGCCGTATGAGAATTGGCTGAGCCGTATATGGTGGCGAACCCCAGCACCAGATCCGGATCCAGCCGGAGGGTTTCGCTGGGAGCCAGGTCGTCCGCCCCGATAATCACCGGCTCTTTGCTTTCCTCCTGCCGCTTTGCCCCTCCGTCCAGCAGCTCCAGCAGCCGCTCTGAGATATCCTTTACGTCCGCCGCTCTGCCCTGCATGTAGGCGTCATCCTCCATGGAGGAAAAAATAGCGGCAAAGGTATCCGCAGCGGCAGCTACGGCAAATTCCGCGTTCACCTCCTGAGATATAATCATATGCGTCACCGAATCCCGGTAATCCTGATCCTCCATCATCAGCCGGTGTACCTCAAAGATGGCCGCATTGGCCTCCCCCACGTCCTGCGCCGCCTGCTCATACAGCTGCTCCAGCTGGCGGATCCCCTCCTGCCTGGCCGCCTCAAACCGTCTGCCCTCTCCCTGGGTGTCTGTAATATGCAGCCGCTTTACCGGCCGCTCCCTTCTGGAAAAAAAACGGATTTTCCCCACCGCGATTCCGCCGAACACACGCTTTCCCTTTAAAATCACCATATCCTTTGATCCTTTCTGACCTGTAAACACAATATGGTGATTATTATATCCATTCTCCCTATTCCAGATTCAGATCCCGGTAATATTCTTTCAGCTTGGCACAGGAAGCATTCAGCAGCTCCTGTTCCTCCTGGTTCAGCGGCAGCTCCAGCACTTTTTTGATCCCATTGGCATTGATGATCGCCGGCACTCCGGTAAAAACCCGGTTCTGCCCGTATTCTCCCCGCAGCATGGCGGAAACGGTAAGCACGCTGCTTTCATTTCCGAAAATCGCCCTGGTAATCCGGGTCATAGCCATGCCGATACCGTAATAGGTGGCCTTTTTGGCCTCAATGATTTTGTACGCCGCGTTTTTCACCTCATCCTGGATCTCCTCCAGCTCCTCTACCGAGTATTTCCCGGCGGATTCCTCGCACAGCTCCAGCACAGGGCGGGAAGCCATCATCGCCAGGCTCCAGGGCACAAATTCCGAGTCCCCATGCTCGCCCATCACATAGGCGTGCATATTTCTCGGATCCACGCCGAACATCTGCCCCAGCAGATAACGGAGCCGGGCCGTATCCAGGGTCGTTCCGGTGCCCAGTACCCGGCGGGGATTAAAGCCGGAAAGGGTGCAGGTAATCTGGGTCATAATATCTACCGGGTTGGTAGCAACCAGAAAGATTCCGTTGAATCCGGACTCTGTCACCGGGTCAATGATGGAGCGGAACACCTCCGTATTCCGCAGCAGCAGATCCAGCCTGGTTTCGCCGGGCTTCTGGGCCACTCCGGCGCAGATGCTGACGATATCCGCGTTGGCGCAGTCAGAATAATCCCCGGCATATATTTTCATATTGGAGCCGGAAAAAGCCAGGCCATGGTTCAGATCCATCGCCTCGCCCATAGCCCTCTTTTTGTCAATATCAATTAAAACCAGTTCGTCGCATACATTCTGGTTCAGCAGTGCGTAAGCATAGCTCATTCCCACCATGCCGGTGCCGATCAATACTACTTTTCTGTTCTGTCCCTGATACATAAAAACCTCCTGTCCGCTGTTTCAGAACCCGCCGGCGGGTCCTGGCGCGGAAATATAACCTATATAATCTTTATAACCTTATTTTCCTCCATTATACCTGAAACAGCAATCTTATGTCAAATTACCGAAAAGTTCTTCTTGACAAAGGCTGGTTCCCGTTATAGTATGTAATTAGATATTTAGATAATTGTCTAAATATCCAGGATGCAGCATAGCCAGCAGCTTAAATTTTAGAAAGGATGGTAACAATGAATGATGTTTTTAAAGCATTGTCCGACCCAACGAGACGGAAAATCCTGGAACTGCTTGCGAACCGGGACATGACCGCCGGAGAGATCGCAGACTGTTTTCAGATTTCCAAGCCCTCTGTCAGCCATCACCTCAGTATTCTGAAAAACAGCGGGATGGTTTTAGACGAGCGGCAGGGCCAGAATATTCTCTACAGCCTGAATACCACAGTATTTCAGGACTTAATGAAATGGTTTCTGGATATCACAAACAAACAGGATGAACAATCCCTATAAGACAGGAGGTTTTTTCCATGAAAAAATACTTTCACATTTTTTTAATTGCGCTTATGGCGCTGTCCTTTATCGGACATCTGGTCATTTATCCCAGCCTTCCCGACACCATCCCCACCCATTGGGGCTTTGACGGTATGGTGGACGGATGGGGACCCAAATATATGGATCTGATACTGGCAGCCCTGCCGGCCGGCATGTATGTGCTGCTGATCGTGATGCCTAAAATTGACCCCAGAAGCGCCAGCTACTCCAGACACCGCCAGGCCTACCATATTTTTATCACGGCAATCCTGCTTTTCATGATCGGCCTGAGCTGGGCGTCTGTTATGGCCGCCAAAGGAATCCCCGTTAATATTTCCCAGATCTGCATGGGAGCTCTGGGCATTCTCCTTCTGCTGACAGGCAACTATATGCCGCAGATACGGCCCAACTATACCTTCGGCATCAGGACCCCATGGACCATCGATAACGAATGGGTCTGGAAAAAGACCCACCAGGCCGGCGGCGTTGTGTTCTGCCTGTCCGGAATCCTGATGGCCGCCTCCGCCTTTTTCTCCTTCCTGACGGTTCCTTCCTTTATCCTGCTGATCGGCGGGAGCCTGGGACTTACTCTTTACTCCTATCTGCTTTACAGAAAGGTAAAGGATCAGGACGTCCCGCCTGACCGGAAAGAATAATGCCGCGCTGCAGAACGGTCAGTCCAGCTTCAGGTCATTTTCCCTGATCCAGCCGATCCGCCGGAAAAACAGGCCGAACAGCCAGGTCAGCACGCCGGGCAGCAGGAAACAGATGAGAATCATACCAGTCCAGTCCATCACCGTAATAGACGCCTTCGCTCCGGAAGCCACGTCAGCCGCCCAGCCGGTATAGACGCCGATCTGCCCCACCAGGCCGCAGGTGCCCATGCCGGCGGAAACCGCCGCCCCGTTCATCTCCATCTGAAAAATACAGGTGGAGACAGGGCCGGTGATGGCTGAGGTCAAAATAGGCGGAATCCAGATCCTGGGGTTTCGCACGATATTTCCCATCTGGAGCATGGAGGTGCCGATTCCCTGGGCAAAAAAGCCGCCCCAG
This sequence comes from uncultured Lachnospiraceae bacterium, assembly GCA_944383605.1. Classification (GTDB taxonomy): domain Bacteria; phylum Bacillota; class Clostridia; order Lachnospirales; family Lachnospiraceae; genus Paralachnospira_A. Next base: position 3,586 of record CALWQE010000146.1, on the reverse strand, counting down.
CGGTTTTCCCGGAAGCTCATCACTGCGAAGCCCACCATCTGGGCGCAGCAGCCCGCCAGCGCCGCGCCCCCTGCCAGGCCGGTCAGGCCCAGGGCGGCGCAGATGGCGGCGCTGCTGATAGGCAGAGTAAGGGCGATCCCCACGATCACAGAAATGATTACGCCCATAAAGAAGGGCTGCAGCTCTGTAGCCCACATAATCAGGCTGCCCACCCAGCTGGCGGCGGCTCCCACCGCCGGCGCCGTCAGCACCGCCGCCGCTGCGCCCACAAAAATCGTAACAAAAGGCGTGACAATAATATCTATCTTCGTCTCTTTGGACACTGCCTTTCCGCACTCCCCCGCGATCACAGTCACAATCAGCACCGCCAGCGGCCCTCCCGCGCCGCCCAGGCTGTTTGCCGCGCCGCCGACGGCAGCTAGGGAAAAAAGCACCAGCGGCGGACAGTTCAGCGCATATCCGATCGCTACCGCCATCGCAAAGCCGGTGGCCTCCTGGGCATAATTGCCGCATACCGACAGAATGTCTATATGCAGCTGGGTACCCAGCGTTCCCATAATCGATCCAATCAGCAGCGAAGCAAACAGTCCCTGGGCCATGGCGCTCATGGCGTCAATTCCGTACCGCTTCGCAGAAAATACAATATCCTTCCGTTTCAGAAAGGCAGCCAATCCTTCTCTTTTGCTATTTGTACCGTTCATCCTCATTCCCCTTCGCTTTTCTGTACCGGCTCGTTAATCCCACGGCAGCATGGGATTTTCTATTGTCTTATCCCGCAGCATCAGCTCCCGCACCGCGTCCCGGACGGCCTTGCCATAGAACAGAATCTGATTTACCTGCTCCACAATAGGCATTTCAACCTGGTATTTTTCCGCCAGCGCTTTCGCCGCTTTGGCGCTGTACACGCCCTCTACCACCATATTGACTTCCTTCATGGCAGCTTCCATGGTATAGCCTTTTCCAATCAGGATGCCGGCCCGCCGGTTGCGGGAGTGCATACTGGCGCAGGTAACAATCAGATCGCCGATTCCTGACAGGCCATAGAGCGTCTCCGGCCGGGCTCCCATAGCCGTGGCCAGCCGGGCCATCTCCGCTATGCCTCTGGTAATCAGCGCCGCCTTCGTATTATCTCCGCAGCCCAGCCCGTCCGCCATGCCGGCAGCCAGGGCGATCACATTTTTCAGGGCGCCGCCCAGCTCGATGCCCAGCATATCCGGGCTGGTATAGACGCGAAACACATCGCTCATAAAGATTTTCTGCAGGTATTCCGCCGTATGCCGGTTCTTTGCGCCTACCACACAGGTAGTAGGCATCCGCCGGCTCACCTCCTCCGCATGGCTGGGGCCGGACAGCACCGCCACGTTCGCCTGGGGGATCTCCTGGCTGATCTGCCGGGACAGGGTCATCAGGGTACTTTCTTCGATTCCCTTTGCCACATCCACGATGATCATACCCTCCGGCACATAGGAAGCCATCTGCCGGGCCACGGTTCTGGTATAGACAGAAGCCACCGCCATTACCAGGAAATCCGCTCCCTTTACCGCTTCCTCCAGATCCTCTGTCACCGCCACAGAATCCGCCAGCTTCACGCCGGGCAGATTTTTATGCTCTCTCTTGCTTCGCAGCATTTCCACTTCCGCAGGAACCGCTGACCAGATCGTAACCTGATGTCCGTTATTGGACAGCAGCACCGTCAGGCCAATCCCCCATGTTCCCGCGCCGATCATACTGATTTTCGCCATTTTGCGCACCTCCATCACTGCTTATGCATCTGCTGCTTCCCCGCAGGCCGTATTTTTTGCGGCTTGGCGGCAGTCTCTGTCACTTCTGTTTTTTTCCGCCGCCCCACAGCTTGTTTTCTGTACCGTGAAGCAGCCGGACAATATTTGCCCGGTGCTGCCAGATCCCCAGGGCTGCCAGCAGAAACATAACCATGCAGCTCTCCGCCGTATAGGGCCCGGCCTGAATCTGTCCTGTCACGCAAAGGACTGTCCAGGTTACAAATAGGGTAATCAGTCCCAGCACCGAACCCAGGGATACATACCGGGTCAGGATAACTGCCAGCAAAAAGACTGTCAGGGCAATCGTCAGCAGCCGCCAGTCCCCCAGTGCGATCACCAGGCCGCCGGTAGCCGCGATGCCCTTTCCGCCTTTAAAGTTCATATAAAAAGGAAAATTGTGGCCCAGTATCACGCCGGCCCCCGCATACAGCTCCAGCAGCGGAAACATCTCCGGCGCCCTGCCCCCAAAGAGCAGACGGGCCGCCATGCAGGCCAGGATGCTTTTCAGCACATCGCCCAGCAGCACTGCCGCCCCGGCCTTCTTTCCCATGACCCGCAGCGCATTGGTGGTGCCGGAATTTCCGCTCCCGTATTTCCTGATATCCTTCCCGTGAAGCCTGCCGTATATGTAGCCGGACTGAAACAGCCCGAAGCAATAGCCCATCGCCAGGCAGATGACCCGTTCCATTACTGATCCTTCTCCTTCCTCTCGCGGATAATAAATTTCAGCGAAGTGCCTCTGAAGCCAAAAGCCTCCCTGATTTTATTCTCAATATATCTGGTATAAGAAAAATGCATGAGTTCTTTGTCGTTGACAAAAATCACAAAGGTAGGCGGCTTCACCGCTACCTGGGTGATATAAAACAGCTTCAGCCGCTTTCCCTTATCGGAAGGAGGCTGCTGCAAAGCCACTGCCTCAGCCATAATCTCATTCAGCACGCCGGTGGCGATCCGCAGGTTCTGATTCTCGATAATCATATCAATATAATCATAAAGCTTCTGAAGCCGCTGTCCCGTTACGGCGGAAATAAAAAGGATTTCCGCGTAAGGCATAAAGGAAAGCACTTCCCGGATCTTCCCGGTAAACTGACTGACCGTCTTATTATCCTTTTCGATGACGTCCCATTTATTCACGGCGATCAGGATGCCCTTTCCCCGTTCATGGGCGATTCCGGCGATCTTCGCGTCCTGCTCGGTCACGCCCTCAGCGGCATCGATGACCACCACCACCACATCAGCCCGCTCTACAGCCGTCACCGTCCGGATAATGCTGTAGCGCTCCAGCTCCTCCTTAATTTTGCTCTTCCGGCGCAGGCCGGCTGTATCGATAAAGACATATTCCTTCCCATTCCGCTTCACCGAGGCGTCCACTGCGTCCCGGGTGGTGCCGGCGATATCGGACACAATCAGCCGTTTTTCGCCCAGCAGCCGGTTAATCAGAGAAGATTTTCCCACATTCGGCTTCCCTACGATAGCGATCCGGGGACGGTCATCCTCTTCCTCCGTCTTTTTCCCGGCGGGGAAATCCTTCACCACCTCGTCCAGCAAATCGCCGATCCCCAGGCGGGAAGCAGCGGAAACCGGCACAGGATCCCCGATCCCCAGATTATAAAATTCATAGACGTCCGGCATAAATTTCTCGAAGCTGTCCACCTTGTTCACCGCCAGCACCACGGGCTTCCGGGATTTGCGCAGCATGTCCGCTACTTTGGAATCTGCGTCCTGCAGCCCCTGACGCACGTCTGTGATGAAAATAATCACATCCGCCGTGTCGATGGCGATCTGGGCCTGCTCCCGCATCTGGG